>NZ_JBNDKT010000083.1:0-13222 GCF_050435685.1 Paraburkholderia sp. GAS448 | reverse complement strand
ACATCTCTGGGGATAACTGGAAGGAGCCGGAACATAACTGTCTGACGCGCCACGGATTTTGTCGTGCTGCATCATGGCGAGGCAGGCCGCAGCCGGGCGTCGACGCGTCAACATTCCAGCCAGCTCGTTAGCGCGCGGGGCTGGAGTCCATCGGGCACGGAATGTCTGCCGGCTGTGCCATTGGCGCGCTGTCATGGCCTGCTGACACGGAGGACGGATCGGCCGGTAATCCCGCATCCGCTTCGACGCGTTTCGATCGTTCGTACAGCCGGGGGGTAAGGCAGGGCGCAAGACGTCTGAACGCCCGTCTGGCCGACGGGATCCGTCTGAACCTCCCACGACACTTGCCGTCGGGATCCCACAGCAGAAACAGGTCGGACCCGTTCACGCAATACCGGGAGATGAGCCATCCATCCGGGTGACTGAGCGCATACGGATTGATTTCGGTCCAGTCATCGGTCGATGGCATGATCAGGAATCCAGATTGATATTGCGTCAGGCAGTCTCGACGGACAGGTCCTGCGTGACAGCCCGCACGATCGCGTAGACGGCAGGCAGCGGGTCCTCGTCATGTTGCCAGTCGACAGGGGCGTCAGGTTCCGTCACGGGCAGGCGACTGTCGGCCAGCCGGATGAACGCATCGCGGATCGTGGCGGGATGCCGCCCCTGGAAACCCAGGTCTGCAAACGCCTGTTCCTCAATGTCAAGCAGCATGCGCCACGTCAGCACCGGCGCCGCGTGGTGGGAGTGGGCACTGCGGCGCATTCCGGGGCGCCGCTGCGCAAGCAGCGCGACAAGACGTTGCAGGTCGAGCGCGGCGCGCTGCGCGGCACGCCCCAACGCGACGGGATCGGATTCCGGATCGTCGTTCTCGAGCAGGGAGTTATCGAACATGGTCATCTCCGTGGGCAAACGTTAGCCTGGCCGGGATGCTGTCACCGGGCGTTGCGCGAGGAGGCGCCGGATCTGCGCGAGATGCCGGTCGCCGACGGTGTGGTCAGCATCGTCAGGCTGCGGCTGGCGCGGCTCAGGCGGCCGCACCCCAAGGTAACGGCAGACGGCCGACACGTAGGGTTTGGCCGGGGAACCGGCGGTTGTCTCGCGTTGCGCGATCAGCCGGCGCGCGGCGTCGGTCACGCGCGGGTCGCCGACATGCATGCGCAACCAGGCGAGCGTCTGGCGGTCGTGGTCGTTGATGACGCGGATCAGGTGTTCCATGTCAACCCCTGTATGTTTGTACAGTGTTAATATATACAGTGTTTGCAGGATGGGCAACAGGTGGTTGCGACTTTGAGTTGAAGCCGTCTGGCGGCGTTGAGCGCGATCGAGGGGCAACGGAACGGTTGTCGGTTTTTTCCGTAACTATTTTAGGTATCCGCATTTCGCGGGTGGTTTCGTCTTGTGCGATGCAACGCATGCCGCGATATCAATGGCTGCGGACGGCGTTGCAGATCGGCCATAAGCAGACGCTCGTCAATGTCCGTTTCGGGCCCAGCCGCCTCAGTACGGTCGGCCCATCATCGGCTGTGTCGTGAAAGCATCGCGCTTGTCGCCCCTCAATGCGGCACCCAGTCTCGAATGGCGAGCGCGGGTCTGCGTCCCGCTTGCTACGTAACAGGCTTCACCCATGACCGGGAAAACCCCACGTTCCTTGAATGACTCTTGAATTCGCGACGAACCCCTCCATTTAAACTGTTTAACAGTGCCGTCGTAAAATCAAAACTAATGGTCGCTCCACAAGAACACGAATACACGGTGATGGGGGGAGTCAATCGAGCAAACGTCGGCCGACTCTTGAGCTTGGCAGCGAGTGCCATCTCGGGAGGACTGGTGTTCACTCTCCTGACCGTCGTTGATCTAGCAAAAAAGTTCGGGTGGAACGTCAACGCACCGCCCACTTTGATGTCGTTGCTCGGCGCCGGTGCAGTTTTCGGATTCCTCTACTGGGTGTTGAACAAGTGGGCGTGGAAGTGGCCGGGTATCGGCTTGGCACTGAAGGTCCCCGACATCTCCGGCACATGGAACTGCACCGGCGAGACGCTCGACAGCGACGGTTCTGCCAAGTACGAATGGCAGGCCGAAGTCACTATCGTCCAGTCCTGGGACAAGCTGCGCATCCGCCTCGCCACCAAGACGTCGGGGTCCAGTAGCATCTCTGCCGCACTTGCCCATGACAATGTCGACGGGTTCGTGCTGCTCTATCACTACAGAAACGACCCCAAGGCCGGCGCACTCAACCTAGCGTCGCACACCGGCTGCTCCGTCATGACCATCGCGAAGGACCTGAAGTCGGCGACTGGCGACTACTTCAATGGCCGTGGCCGGATGACCTTCGGCACGATGAACTGGACGAAAAGGAATTAATGGCTTCCGATATCGACGCTCGCCTCTCACAACTACGGGCACGCCGCAAGGGCGAGCCCTCCGTAAACGCTTTCCTCAAGGCTGACTCAGCCTCAAGCGGGCACTTTGCTATGGATGCCGCAGAAATCGAGGAGTGGGAGAAGCGCGGCACCTCAAACCAACGCTGGACTCGATACGCCATTGGTGCCATGCAGGCCGTCGGGAAGAAGTACACCGAGGTCAGCCAACGGACCGGTGAGCGGGTGGCCAGCCAGTTGCGCGACCGGCTGACCTTAGCGGGCATCAATGCCGAATTCAAGTTACAGGGTTCCGTGCCTTTAGATGTCCACATCAAGCGGGTCAGCGACGTCGACGTGCTGGCCATCACAAAGGACTTCTATACGTATAACATCACTGGTGTGCAGGCTTTGCGGGGCGGATACACGAGCCCGTCCCAGAGAACGTCGGGTGGCGTCCTGAGCAGCCTTCGGCAGCAGGTTGAGGTTGATCTCGATGACGCGTTTCCAGCGGCCAAGGTCGACAAAACTGGCGCTAAGGCGGTCAAGGTGTCGGGTGGATCGCTGCAGCGATCCGTGGACGTGGTGCCCGCTCACTGGTACGACACCAAGGAATTTCAGACGAGCGGCCGACAGGCCGATCGCGCGGTGACGATCTACAACAAGAAGACTGGCGAGACGATCGACAACTTGCCATTCCTTCACATCCAGCGCGTAGGTAGCCGATGCGACAGTATCAACGGTGGCCTGCGCAAGGCAATTCGCCTTTGCAAGAGTGTCAAGGCGGACTCCGACCGCAACATTCAACTCTCCAGCTATGACATAGCTGCCATCATGTATCACGCGGACATGAGTGCATTGCACCTAGGCCAGTATAGCGACCTTGCGATTCTCTCGGAGACGCAGCGTCACCTCGACTCCCTTTATCGCGACCCGATCGCCGCTGGCAGGCTGTGGGTTCCCGATGGAAGCCGCGTGATCTTCGACACCTCCGAAAAGCGCGACTGGCTGCTTTACCTTTCCGTTGAGATAGATGAGCTTCTGAAAAACGTCTATCAGGAGAACTTCTCCAGCCTGCTCTTGTTAGGCTTGTCGCACGACGTGCAGCGCAACTTGGTCAAGGCTCTGCAGGTGTAGACACCTGAATCACACCGTGGGCTGCGAGGACTGTCGAATGGCAGCTTTTGGGCTCGTCGGTAGACCATCGCAGGCGTCGGGTCTGGGTCGATCAGCGCCGGTCGGCCCGCCACACACGTCGGCGGCTAATTGTTAGCGATGCAGTATGCAACACGAGCATATTCAAAAACACCCGGTCACCAGTCGATGCGGTGCTTTTCTTCTGTTTCGCGGTGGCGCTGATCGTCCTCACTGTGCAGATACAGACTCGTCGTGCTAAGCGACGCGTGTCCAAGATTGTCGCGCACGAGCCGCAGGTCGAGATTGCCATCGGCCATGTGTGAACCCGCGCTGTGGCGCAGCCAGTGCGCGGAGGCGCGTTCGAGCTGCGCGGCACGCGCGGCCTGGTCGTCGCCGCGCAGCCTCAGCGTTGCGGCGGCCCCCGCAAAAATCCCCTTGACGATGGTATGCAGCGCCGCACGCGTGAGCGACTTGATGGACTGGCCGAGCGGCAGCACCAGTGGCGTGTCTTCATGCGGCGAGGGCAGGGCGGACAGGCCCCGCTCGCGCCGGTAACGCGACAGCTCGACCATCATCTCGGCCGATGCGGGCACCAGCCGCTCCCTGTCTCCCTTGCCGAGCACTTCGAGCCACCAGCGCTCGTGGCCGCCGGCGTCGCGCCGGCAGAAGAACCGGCCCATCGTGTTGCCGCTCACCTCGGAGATCCGCAGGCCGCCGAGATAGAGCAGGGTGAAGAGCCAGCGCGCGCGGAAATGCCGTTCACGCTCGCGGTCCGTCTCGCGGGGCATGGCATCGATGTAGGTCTTGACCTCCTGCCAGAGCTCGCGCTCAAGCAAACGCGTCACGCGGGGTGCCGCACGTCGCGCGCGCTGGCGCGACAGTGATAGCGGGTTGCCAGCGAGATAGCCGGCCTCGACCAGCCAGGCAAAGAGGACGTTGAGGATCACCATGGCCTGGCGCTGGCTGGTGGCGGCGAGCGGCCCGTGAAAGGGGCGCCAGCGCGGATCGTCGCGCGGAAATTTGCGGCCGCCGGCCACCCAGCGCTCGCGCGGCTGGGGATCGGCGAGGAAGCGCTGGTAGGCCAGCAGGTCCTCATGCGTGAGCGACGAGAGCGGCTTGCCGAGCTCCACGATCGACCACAGCAGGAGCCGTTCGGACTCCTTGCGGTAGGTCTCGAAGGTGGTCTTCGTATCGGCCACCCGCGCGAGCCACGCGCGCACGGCCTCAAGGTCGTTATCGGCGGCGATCTGGCGGCGGCCGCCAGCGCGGTTGACGCCATCGCGGCCGTCAAGTGCGGCGGGCAGTTCGAGTGCGTCGAGCGAGCGCGGCGCGGTCAGGGCAGTTTTCATGAGACCTCGGGCGGGATTGGGTGATTGTCGCACTCCTCGTGCTTCAATTCAACATTATACGCATAATGTCAAAATTACGATCAAAGATAGTAGATATCTACCGTATTACGACGTAATATTTACCCATTTCCCGCCGCCCGGTTAGCCGCCCATGTCTGATGCCATCCCCGACGAAACCCGCCTGCTGGCCGAAATCGAGCGCCTGAAGGCCGGGTTCCCGAAAACCCGCGACCTGTACCGCGAGGCCTGCGCGCTGCTGTTTTTCCGCTTCGGCGTCACGCCGACCGCGAACCGGCTCTATCAGCTAGTCAGGCGGGGCAGCATGAGCACGCCGGTCGCGGTGCTGCAGGAGTTCTGGGCCGAACTGCGCGAAAAGAGCCGCGTACGCATCGAGCACGCGGACCTGCCTGAGGAACTGCAGGCTGCGACCGGCGAACTGGCGGCCGTACTCTGGACGCGCGCCGTCGGGATGGCGCAGGAGAGCCTCGCCGCCTTGCGGCATGAGTCGCAACTGGCTGTCGCTGATGCGCAGGCCCGCCAGGCGCAGGCCGAGGCCGAAGTCGGGCGGCTGCGCCAGGAGCTGACGGGCAGCGCCACCGCGCTGGATGACGCGCGACGCCACGTCAGCGGGCTGGAGCAGGCGCTGGCCGGCGCGACCGCCACCTGTGCGACGTTGCAGGATCAGCTGCGGGACGCGCAGCAGGGTGAACAGCGGCTGCAGCAGGCGCTCGAGAGCGCCCGGAACGACTTCGCGGCCGAACTGGACAAGCTGCGTGCGGACGGCCAACTGGCGCAGGAGCGGCTCAGGGCGGCCGAGACCCGTGCGCTGCTGGACATCGACCGCGAGCGCGGCGTGGCCGCGCGACTGCAAAAGGAACGGGATGCAGCCGAGCAGCGTGCCGGGCACAGCGAAGCGCGCCTGCACGCCGACGTTCAGGTACTGCAAACGCAACTGGGCGACGCGCGTCAGCAAATCGGCGTGCTGGAGGGCAGTCTGGACACGGTCCGTCGCGCGAACGCGGGGTATGTGGAGGAACTCAAGGCGCTGCGCCAGCAGGGATTGGCGTCCATGCCCGGCGGAACTGCCGGCCGCGGTGGCCGGCGCAAGGGTGAAGCGATGGCGGGCGCCGCCCGCCGGCTGGCCCGTTCCGCAGGCAAGGCCACCATGCGGAAGAAAGCAACGTGACGAAGACGACGATATCCAGAGGTCCCCGCAAGCCGCGTCGCCGGCGCTGTCCACCGATCGGCGCACTGATGCGCTATGGCGAACGGATCGTGCGGGTGGTCGCCGAAGCCAGTGGGCAGCGGGCCATCATCGAATCGGTCGACGACAGTGGCAGGACGTTCCGAAGCACCGTCAAATGGGCTAACCTTGCAGACCTCAATGTCCAGCTCTTCTGATTTCATTTTTTGACGCGTGCCGCGATGCAACTCGACCTGTTCGCCGATAGCCGTGATGTGATGCTCCGCAACGATGTGCTCGACGCCCTGCAACGGCGTCATGCATCTGACGCCCGCCAGGCGTGGGAGCAACTGATGCGCGAGTATCCCGGCGATGACACGGTGCCGGGACTCACGGTACTGATTGCCGCGCTCGAGGACGCGTCGAGCGCGCGCTTCGTTGACCATGCTGCGCTCGCCGGGGCCCGTCGTGTGCTGTCGGAGGAGATTTCGCCAGCGGCCCGGCGCCTGTTCGGTGAACAGGCTGCCATCGCCTGGCTGGCGCCGTGCTGGCAAGCGCTTGCGCAGCGGGCACTCGCCCTGCCGTTCGATACCGACTACAGTGACCATCACGCGGCGCCGATGTGGCTGCAGGCGGGTGAGTGGACTGCGGCGAAACAGGCAGTCGAACGCATTGCCTCGTGGCGTCGTATTCCGGCGCCGCTTGCGTGGATGACCGAAGCGCGATACCGTGCCGACGGCCTGGACGTTGCGTGGCCGCTGCTCGCGGAGCTGGCATGGCTCGCACCCGCCCGGTGCGTGGCGCTTCTATCCCGGCTCGAAGACGCGTCGCTGGACACGTTACGCCGGCAGTTCGACGCGGAATTCGCCGGGACCGGCGAGCCGGCCGATTTCGCCTGGTTTCCGGCGTGGCTGCTCACGGTCAAGCCGGGACTGGCGGTCCGCCTGCGCGAAGCGCAGCTATCGCGACACATCGACCCCGAACGGGCAACGTCGATGCTGTGGCAAATCCTGAGTCTCGAGCGTCAGGGGCGTCAGCATGATCTCGTCGAGCGCCGCAAGGCGTTACGCGACCTGCATGCCGGCCTTTACGCCGCTTACATGAAGACACGCTGACACGGCGCACCTGAAGATAATGACCCGTACCACCCCTCACAAATGGACTTTCCCGGCCCGGTTCCGGCGCGGCGCGTTTGGCTGGAAATCTGCACTGCCGATCCAGCGTCTGAAGGAAGCCGTCACGGAAATTCGCCAGGTCGCCCGTCGGGAGCCTGTTCTCGCGGCAGATGGCGCGGTGTCCTTGCTCGAGAAGCTTTCAGCGGCGCTCGAACAGGTCGATAGCTCGTCCGGTGCCATCGGCACCGCGGTGAACCGTGCGATCGACGCGCTGGTGCCGGTCATCGCCCGGATCGATGTGCTAGTTCCCATGCGGGAGCGCTGGCTCGAGCGTCTGTTCGAGGCGTTGCAGAACGATCAGATGCCGTACATCGAACGCCTCGGCGATTACTGGGGCGAACTGTGTGTCACGCCTGCGATCGCCTCCGCATGGGTGGACCGGCTGTTACCCATTACTGCGCGCGTGATGGGCGCCGAGGGTCTCGGTGAGCATTTCGCGGGCACCATCGCCTGCCTGAGTGCGCTGAATGCCGCCCGGCGCCATGAGGAACTGCTCGCTCTCGTGAACGGAGCACGCCTGAACTGGTGGATGTATCGCCAGTACGGGGTGGATGCACTGATCGCACTTGGCCGTTCGGCTGAAGCACTGCGTTACGCGGAAGCGTCCAGGGGGCTGAATGCGCCCGCTGCCGCGATCGCTCACAAATGCGAGGCGATCCTGCTGGCGTCGGGCATGAAGGACGAGGCGTACCGACGTTATGCGATTGAGGCGAATCAGGCCTCCACCCATCTCGCCACGTTCCGTGCGATCGCGAAAAAGTACCCGGACATGGCGCCGGCGAGCATCCTCCACGATCTGATCGCGAGCAGCCCGGGCGCGGAGGGGAAATGGTTCGCCGCCGCGAAGGATGCCGGCCTGCTCGATCTGGCGGCGTCTCTCGCGATGCGCAGCCCCACTGATCCGCGCACCCTGACACGGGCCGCGCGCGATTTTACCGGCCAGGCGCCCGCATTCGCGGTGACCTGCGGTACCGCGGCGCTGCACTGGATGGCCGCAGGTTTTGGTTACGACATCACCGGCAGCGATGTGCTCGATGCTTATGGGGCGCTCGCCGATGCGACGCTCGCCAGTGGCATGACGCGAGACGAGCTTCATCAGCGCCTGCGCGATCAGTTCACGCTCAGTCCCGGGTATTCATTCGTCGCCTCGGTGCTGGCGCATCATGTCGCGCCTGACAGGCAGAAATCAGTGCAGGATTGAATCATGGAAGCGTACAACCCCGAGCGCGGGCCCGCGCCTGAATCGTGGCTCGAACTCGACGAACACGAGCGGATTTCTCTCGTCGAAACCTGGCATCGCACCGCGCGTATCAGGCTGCCCAACGTCACGATGCATGCGACGATACACGTGATTGTCGAAAACCAGATTGCCCTGGACCTTGAGCCCGTGGTCCAGGCGATGCATCGCCTCAGGAACGAGGGGCTCACGCGACACGATGCGATCCACGCGATCGGCTCCGTTGTCGCAGAGCACCTGTTTGACATCTTGAAGACGAATCAGAACGACGATGCTGCCGTTTCGGAGGCGCGTTACTACGCGGCAGTGGAGCGATTGACCGCCACGAGTTGGCGCAAGGGTGAGCACTGATGCGGATACCTTCGAAGCTTCAGCCGTGGTTCGAAGCGAGGCAGCGCTTCAGGTTAAGCGATGCTCATATCCAGATGGCTCGTGAACTGGGATTGAATCCCCGGAAATTCGGATCGCTGGCTAATGAGCAACAGGAACCGTGGAAGCGCCCCCTCGCGGAATTCATCGCGCATTGCTATGGCAAGCGCTTTGGTCGTGCTACGCCGGAACACGTGCACACGCTGGAAGAAGTCGTGAAGCGTGCGGAAGGGCAACGCAGCGAGCGGCAAAAAAGAAAGGCGACCAAAGAGGCCCTGCCTGCAGGCGACATGGCTGATTGTCGAACGAAATGAACACCGCACGTTTCACGCGGATGACCAGCTAAAAAACGCGACGATCGAACTCCGTGACCGGACCGTGACCGGCTGATCGACGAATGTGGCGCCCCCTTGGGCCTTATGCCGCGCACGCCCCCACGAACGCATTGACGAGCGGCGCAGACTCTTCCCTGAGAGCCGCTCGCTCAGGCTGGAACAGCGTCGCGACGAAGAACGGATGACCATCCATCTCGACAGCCCGCACGTCGCCTGCTTCATCATCAGCGGCGACGCGTAGCGGACCTAAAACAAGCGACGTTCTGAATTCAGGATTAAGTCCGTAGTGACACCGATAGCCCTCCTTTGTTTCGCTAACTCCATAGGCAGTCGCAATGTGGGTTCCTGGGAGTAGTCGGACCAGATCTACGTTTTCGACCAGAGCGCACTCAAGTGGCGAAATGACGGCGCGCGCGGCACCTGGTGCCGTTTCAGCATGCTCTGCATCGGCCCAGCCAAGCACATTCCGGGCATACTCGATGACGGCATGTTGAAATCCTCCGCATGTACCGAGAAATGGAATCGACGTTTCGCGGGCATGCCGGATGGCGAGCAACGCGCCATCCATGTTGCGGTACGGACTTGCGGGGATGCACCAGATTCCATCGAACATGGCGATTCGCGAAACTGACGTGATTTCCCCGGTCGGAACCCACTCAAAATCCACCTCGATCTGCTTCGCATCTGCCGCTCGCTTCAATGCAAGCGGAATGGCCTGGTGCGCTGGCACCGACGGGTCATAGTCGCCAACCAGGCCGATCGTTACTTTCGTTCGCATTGCTTCTTGCTCTCCTTGTGTACGCCCAACAGCGCCGCATTCGCGCTGGCGATGTGCCCGGCGGTGATGCCCGGGCTTGCCGACACACTCCCATCCAGTTCGTAGCGCGAACCACCTGCGGCGACACGCTCGCGATAACGCGGATGGTTCACGTGGCGCCCGAGCACCAGCTGGATGAGTGCCTGGCTGTACTGCGGGTGTCGCGCGGCCAGCTCGCTGGCGACGCCGATCTTCAGTGGCAGGCGGTCGCGAACCGCCGGATGGTGTTTCGCGAAGACGTTCCAGATCGCGTGGAACTGGCGGTTGCGTTCGATACGCGCCTTGTTGCCTTTGCCTGCATGCGTTGCCGGCGGCAGCGCACTGACGGGGGGGTGCGGCGGCGCTTCAGGCCGGCTGCCGGTTTCCGGCGCGTGGGCCAGCGCAGGTTGCCGGGGCGGGGCGCTCCGCGGCTGTTCCCCGGACGCCGGCTCCATGCGCTTGCGGATTTCCAGAAGCCCCTCTTGCAGGCCTTGCAGGCTGAGGGTACGGCGTTGTTGGCGATACGACTTTCACATCCAGCTCTCTCGTACATAAAGGACGGCATGATACCGGAGTGGGGACGCGCCCTCCGCCCGGCCATGAGGGTCACGCTCACTCCTCGTCACGCAGCGTCTGCCACCACAGATGCAGCGCCTGCCTCTCGAGCGGCGCCAGCTGCGCAATCAGGACAGCACCCCGGTGAGCGGCGATCAGGCTCCGGTACAGCTCTTCGAGCTCGAGCAGGAATGTCCCGGCGGTTCGCTCGTCCGACGCGGTATCGCGTAGCGCCTCGCGCCGCCAGTAGCAGAGTGCCCGCTCGATCTGCACAAGCGTCACACTGGCTACGTTGCCCGACGAAGCGACTGCGGATTGCTCGTCCATTCCATTTCACCCGAAGGCTGCAGAGTTCGCGGATAAACCGGACTTCGCGGCGCCGGCAACGACGGGATTCTTCTTGATGTCGGGGTAGTCCCGACTTCTGCCTGTCACGCACAGCGTCTAACCTCTGCCTCTCCCCACGAATTTCCCACGCGAATACCTTCTCGAGAAACTATGTTCAGCGCGCATGAGTTTGCAACCCTGATGCTGGTCAAGGACTCGGCCGACCAGATCGCCAGCCGGGAAGAGCTGGCGCCGTTGCTCGAACGTCAGCTCGTCGAACTGGAACGACTGGGTGGCGCCACCGTCCCTCATCTCACGCCGAAAGGCGAATCGCTGCTCGGCAAGCTCGCGCGCCGTCATTGAGCCAGTGTCGCGAAAACGCTCGCGCCTGCCTCATTGCCAGCCCACGCCGTAACGGATCACCTGCCCGGGCGGTCGTTGGCGCGCCGCCATGGAAAGCCGCGCGAGGCGCTGCAGCTCCTCCCCGTAGCCGCACAGGTCAGCAAATGGCCTCGTTGCAACGGCGCCATCCAGTGGCGTGGGCTTCCACCAGACGAGATGCCGCCCTTCGGGTGTGCGCCGCAGCCATCCATGCGCGACGCACACGTTCAGGACATGCTGGACCGATGAAAGGCCGGCATCGAGTCGCCGCATGATTTCGGCACGCGTGCAGCGTTCTCCCGCACCGATGCAGGCGAGCAGGCGTTCAACCGTCACGATGGTGGAAATGCGCATGATGATCCGTTCGCCTCAGGCGACGTGGCCAGCTTTGGGAGAAGTCGATTCGGGTGCACCATGACGGACTACCCGGATCTGGCCGCATTAGTCGCTCGGGGCGTCGCCGGCCTTGCGAAGCTCGTCGAGAAAGATGTAGCCCGCCCACGTGAGCCGCTCGATGGATACATTCACCTCAGACCGGGCGTCCACATGCGCGACAATGAATCCGGCCTCGCGCAACAGCACGATGTGCAGTACGACCACGCCCTGGTCGTAGCCGTCGAAAGTCCTGAACTCCAGCTTCGGCGGAATCTGGATCGAGGTGTTGGCCTCGACGTGCTCGAGGATTCTCCGGACCAGGACAAGGTCACGTTTGCCATTCACGTTGGCTCTCCTTCAAAAAAGCGTGCCCGGCGCATAAGACGGGGCGCCGGGCGACAAGTGGTGCGTGCCCGCAGCAGGCCGGCGGTCCATGCGGCTCGCCATCCGGTTTCCCCACCGGCACTTCAGCCGGTGCGCTTCAGCCCACCTGACAGGGACGTTCGGGCATCGTGAAGCGGTGCAGGTGCGCCATCCCCGTGACGATCCGCCGCCGGCTCGGCGTGCTCCTCTGCAATCCGCCTGATGGCCTCGTCAGCCGGGCGTGGAACCAACGTCGACACGTTCCTGACCGCCATCGCTTCGGCGCGCAGGGCGAGCGTAGCGCACTCGCGGTCGATCCATTGACGTGCCCAGTCGAGCGCGTACTGTTGGGCCGCTTCAGCGTCAGCAAAGCGCGGGCCGATCAGTCCGGAACGCTCGACGCGCTGGCCGTCCTTCACGATCTGCACGCACGCGCGATACATCTGCTGCGGTACGGGCTGCGCCGATGCGTGGATCGTGTGGTCCCGGTACGCTTCGATCTGCGCGCTGCTCCATGCAGGATTGGTCCACAACACACCGTAGCGAGGGTCTGGCTGGCCGGGCGCGGACAGGTTTGCGCGTGCGCAGGCGGGTGAGTTGCGCGGCATCAGATCGTCCTGATCGACTGGTCCGGACAGTTGCCGGGTCATCGCGGAAATCGCATCGGCCGGAGGGCAGGCGTTGGCATCAACAGCTGAGGTCCGCCAGGTTTCGGGACTCGTCCAGACGATGCCATGTGTGCCGTCCGTGTCGTGCACCCGCCCAGACCGTGCGGCGCGCGCCACCGGCGCCTGCGGAATACAGGCGAACGTGCGCCCGAAGCCCGACAGCACGCTGATCATCTGCGCCAGCGTACCGGCATCCAGCCACTCCGCGAAGCGGTGCCGGCACGTCGGGCCGCAAGGATAGCGTGCGGGCAGCCTGGACCAGGGTTCGCCCGTCGTCATGATCCACAGCACCGCATTGGCCACTGGCCGGGTCGGGACACGAGGCCGCCCCCGCCGGTTCAGGGAGTCGGGTTCGTCAGCCAGGAGTGTCGCGAGGCAGGCCCATTCGTCATCGCTCAGTTCATCGAAGCACATGAGTGTCTCCACGCAGCCAAGCCGGGCCGCGACCAGGGCGAATCACGAACCGGTCATTCGTGTTGCGCCACTTCGGTTGCACAGTTTTGCTGTACGCCTTTGAGGAACATCCGCGAACACTGCACATCGGCAGCGCGGATTGTCCCGCGAATTGACGCACGCAACGGGGTCTCACTCGTGCATGGAGATTTTGTGCCG
>NZ_JBNDKT010000082.1:0-13544 GCF_050435685.1 Paraburkholderia sp. GAS448 | reverse complement strand
CCGCTTGCAAGGCCCCTCAGGGCCAGGAAATCGAACAAGTCGGGTCGCTGATCTCGCATTCCGAAATTCAACGGCAAGCTGTTGGCGAAAACGGTAGCTTCTTCAGTGTAGCCCTAACGGAAACCGGCCTTAAGAATCTGCGGGCTGCTCTAGTCGGCCGGTGGCGTATAGGTGAGGCCGCCGAGATTCCTGACTGGCCAGATGTCCGGGATCTGGGGTAGCGGGTTGCCAGGTGTCTGCAAGGGCGGTGGCCAGATGCTGACGATCGAAGCGGCCCGGTCCGCATCGGATAGCGCGAGCCAGTTCTCGATGCCGATCAGGGGAGGAATGACCGGGCTCCCCGTTTCGACCCGCACGGTTGATCGCACGTCCATGCCCTGCATGCTGACGTAGCCGTAGATGTCGATCGGATCGCGCGCAGGCCGGACGACAAGGCCGATCCTCTCCTTTACGCTCGACTGTGCGGATATTTCGAGCCGGTTGCACATCGCGGCATTGATGTCGTAATCGAAATTCAGCGTCGCGAGCGAGCGGTAACGGATGACATCAACTTCGGTATCGCCGTCGTAGACGGCCTCAACGGACGCCGTGAGGTTGTCGCCCGTTCGTATGATGGCCGTGCCGACGTCCCTGATCGTGGAGTCGTTGATCTCGGAGATGAACTGGATGCCGTAGCTCGAGAGCTTCCGCATCATGGAGAGCATGGCCGCCTGCAGGTTTGCAACAGAGTGGGTCGACTGCAGGTTCACTCCGGTAGCGGCCTCTACAAGCGACTGGTACATGAGGCCGTAGTCGTCAGCGGAGAAGACGGTGATGTCGATATTGCGCAGCCTGAACCACTGTGCGTAGGTCTCGCCGCCACCGCTGTTGCTATCATCGCCAAGCTGGATCACGTTGTCGGAGTAGATGCGCTCCACCATTCCGAAGACCATGCCGCGACGTTCCTGATGCTCCTGGAAGGCGATCAGCTTCCACTGGTTGGTGGCCGCCTGCCAGATTGCATTCGCCGTGGCGCAGAAGGCATCAACCGAAATCATCGGAACGATGGCGGGCTGCCAGGAGAGCGCTTCGAGGGCGATACCCTGTGTCACGAGACCGGCGTCAACCACGGACATCAGGTCCGCGATCGATGGAGTTGGAATGCGCTGCACACGTGTGGCGATTACGCTCGGAACAGCCTCGTTGGTCAGGTCAAAGCCGACCGACTGGCAGAAGCAGTAGATCATGAACGCAAAGCCGTCCTTCGCGGTCATGGGTACGATCGGCTCTCCCGTCACGGGGTTGTTCACGACGAGAAAAGCCGTATAGAGATCGCGGCTCGCGAAGAAGGCCCAGTGGTGGAGCAGGATGTCCTCGAGCGTGTAGGGGCTCGATCCGGACATGTCGATCATGGCTGAATTCAGCACCTTGGTCTGCAGGGTGTTCGAGCGCGAATTTTCCATACGCGTCTGGATATTCGCCTCGACGTCGGGCTGGATCAGCGCATTGCCTACGGCCACCGGCTGCTCGTTATTGAGCATCTGGTCGAGCGTCCAGGTGGTGTCCGCCACAGCGTTGTAGCCAGGGTTCAGCGCAACGGCGTCGAACTCGATCGCCGGATAAAGCGAATCCGGCATATCCGACACATTGTGGTTCATCACCCAGGCTGCCAGCGGTATGCCGCGGTCCGTCAGCAGCTTCTGGATGAGTGTCCTGAAGGTGGACTGCTTGCCGGCATTGCGCTCGATGTAATTGATGTTGCGGTAGAGCCAGATGGACTGCGCGAGTGTGAACTGGTCGTAGTACGCATCGAGTCCCAGATGTGATGCGAGGTACTGCCTGACGTGGTAGCTGTGGGCTTCGGCGGTGCCACAGGCGGCAAGGCGATACGAAATGATCGCCATGGCGAGGCCGTAGTACAGGTTCGAATTCTGTACCGTGAAGTAAAGCTCGTCACTGATCCCATACTGCGGATTGAACCAGCGGTTCCTGAATGCCTTGATCCAGCCCTGAAGTTTTTGTACCAGGCTGAACTCGTTGGGTTCGATGAGCGAGGCTGGCCATCCAAGAATGTCGCCATCGGCGGCGCCGATCGCGCTCTGGATACCCACCGGATAGATGATCCCGAGGATCAGGAACACCTGCTTCGGGTACTGCGTGACGAGCCGGTAATACTCCCATGTCCCAAACTGGTAGGCGGCGGCTGTCGCGGTATGGATTTTCAGGTTGTCCACGGTGAAATCGATGATCTGCATGGTGTCGAGCGATTTCACCTGCATGGGCGTATCAGTGAAGTGGTACTGCCCGGCCACGTTCATGTAGTACTTCCACGTCGTCGGGTCTGTCTCGTCGAATCCCGACAATCCAAAGTAGTCCTGTACATACTGGTTAAGGCCATCCACGCTTTCCCGTGACTTGATCGTGAGGGTGCTCGCGAGCTGGATGCACTGGTTGATATAGACCTGTAACTCGTTGGAATTGTTCGATGCCACGACAGTGCTCCGGGCGATGGATGCGGATCGGTTCCTGAAGTGGTTCCCGAACCTGGGAAAGGGGAAAACATGAACTCAAGTGCCTACCGGCGGGTGATTGAATCGGCTGCAACGGGCAGGAAGTTCCATGTCCTGCAACTCGTGCGGCGCGATCCGGAGACCGCAGCCATCCTTGCCAAGCTGGTTCCGTCCACCAGTCCGGCGCAATACAACCAGGAGGGCCAAAGGGAGATCACGCAACCCAACCTGTACGAGTTCCGCAATGCTGCGGAGCAGACCGCCCGCAACATCAATGACACGGCAACCGTGATGGGCCTGCTGCCCGACATGGAACTCGCGCAGCAGGTACTCGTGGCCAGCATCGGGTCGCCGAAGGACATGATGTCGATCGACCTGACCTTCACACCGCCGGAGGGACTGATGCCGCCCGATGTGAGCGGCGCGCTCATCGATCGCTACCGGCGCCATTTCGAGCAGGTCCATAAAATTAAGGCGCTGATTCCGGAGATCCTGAGGGCTGCGCTCTTCAGGACGGGCTCATATCCGGTTGCCGTGATTCCAGAAAATTCGGTCGACGCCGTGATCAACGGGGAGCAGCGCCTGTCGATGGAGTCGCTCTCGGAGCACATCTATGCCGATGGCACGGTGAGGCCCCTCGGGATACTCGGGCCGGTACAGAAGACGGCGCCCACCGAGCAGAGCATGACCAGCATCTCGGCTGAGTCGTTTGCCGACTGGCGCTTCAACGCATGGGAAAGCCGGCACGTCGGGCAGGTCCGGTTCGAACAGGGATTCGCGCAGCCGCTGCCTCAGGAAGAGGTTTTTCTGAGCGTGACCGACAATCCGACGGTACTCAAGATCCCGGCGATCAAGCAGAAGATCCGCGAGCACCGGATTCTTGAAGCGCTCAGGTCACCGGCGCTGGAATCGGTGGGCTACGGCCGCGATATGTCGATCGCGCAGATGAACGACCGCGAACTTACGGGCGTGCTGTATCGCAACCGGCAGTACGGGTATCAACCTATCGCGAGCGTGAAGACCCAGGAGCAGCTCACGCGCCGCACGGTCGGCAGCCCGCTGACCATGCACATTCCCTCGGAGGCGGTGATCCCGGTGCACGTGCCGGGCACGCCCGAGCATCAGGTCGGATTTTTCGTGCTGCTCGACATGGAGGGGCATCCGATCGTCAGGCAGGCGATCACCGACTCCTACCAGCAGATGACGCAGCAGCTGAACACGGGCGGGGCGTTTCCCTCCGCGATGATCAACAAGGTGAAGTCGCAGATGGAGGGCTTCAACTTCACGAACCGGGAGTCGCTCGACTACAGCGCCCGGGTCTATGGCGACATGATCGAGCAGGACCTGCTCGCGCGCCTGCGCAACGGTGTCTACGGTTCGGGTGTCGAGATTGCGCGGCGTGAGGAAGTGTATCGCGTGATGTTTGCGCGTGCGCTGGCCAGACAGAACAGCCAGCTGCTTTTCATCCCCGCGGAATTCATGACGTACTTCGCCTTCCGGTTCAACGAGAACGGCATCGGCGAATCGCTGCTCGATGAGATCCGCATCCTGAACGGGCTGCGCACGACGCTGCTCTTCTCGAACGTGATGGCGGGCGTGCGCAATTCCATCGCGCGCACAGAGGTCAAGATCAAGCTCGATGAGGAAGATCCGAACCCCGAGAAGACGATGGAAACCATCATGAACGAGACCGCGCGTCTGCGGTCCAACCAGATGCCGGTAGGAATCAGTTCGCCCTATGACGTGCTGGACTTCATCGCGCGTGCTGGCTTCAATTTCGTGGTGGAGGGACATCCGGGTTATCCGGATGTGAACATCGACTTCGGCGAAAAGAATACCAGCTACGCCAAGCCTGATACAGACCTTGAGGATAACCTGCGCAAGCGCGCGCTCATGAAGGTCGGTACGCCGCCTGAGCTTATCGACACCGCGAGCCAGCCGGAGTTCGCCACCTCGATCGTCACGAGTAATACGCTGATGTCCAAACGCGTGATGCAGCTGCAGGACGAGTTTCACCCGCAGCTTGCGGCCCATATGCGCATCCACGTGATGAACACCGCGGAGACGATGGCGGACCTCAAGCAGATCCTGCGCGATAACTTCGCCAAGCTGAAGTTCGACAGGGAGGACCGGCAGGAGGCGCGCAACTGGTCGATGTACCGTGCTGGCTCGGAGCCGGACCGCAAGGCCGAAGTGCCCGTGATCACGGAGCGGCCTGTACGTGTCAAGGACGGCGACAAAAATGTCAGCGACGAACAGAAGGAATATCTCGTCGAGCAGATCCTGGTCGAATTCCTGATGAACGTCGAGGTGTCGCTGCCGCGGCCGAATTCATCGACGCTGGAAAACCAGGTGACAGCGCTTGAGACCTACACCAAGGCGCTTGAAGCGGGCCTGGAGGCGTGGCTCTCCGAGAAGTTTTTCACCACGGATACGGGCGGTGACATCGCCGCGAAAATAGAAACACTGAAGGAGGTGGCCAAGGCCTATTTCATCCGTCTGTACATGATCGAAAACGGCATGTTGCCGGAGCTGGCCCAGCTCACCACGATGGATGAGGACGGCAAGCCACTCGTGGATGTTTTCAGGATGCAGACCGAGCACATCGAACAGTTGCAGAAAGCGTTCAGAGAATTCTTCAAGGGCCTGTTGCCGATCACCAACCGGGCGAACGAGAAGTTCAAGACCGTACAGGACAAGAGCACGACGGAAGCCACCGACAGTTACTCGTCGGGTTCGGATACGTCAGGCGGAGAGGATTATGGCTTTGGAGGCGGGGGCGGTGGCGAAGGGGACATGGGCGGCGGCGAGATGCCCGACTTCGGGGGCGGGGAGGGTTTCGGTGGCGCGCAGACGGGTGACGGCGAGGAAGAGACCGCGCCAACGCCATCTGAATTCGGTAGCGGTGTAGAACGCGGCGAGGCCGCGCCGCATGAGCCGGAAGCGCCAGAGAAGAAAGAGGAGGAGGAGGAGGAAGATGAGGAGGAAAAACGGGAAGAGCGCGATGAAAATGCGGGCTAGTCGATTTATTTATTGACCGGCAGGGGAATTGCAAGGTGCGTCTAATGATGGTCGTAGGAACGAACTGCGGCATCAGATGCGGGCGTGCCAGGCACATCGGAATCATCCGCGCTGGACTGGCCATCGGGCGGGGCAACCCGTGCAGTGCTCGGCTCACTCTCCGCCTCGTCAGCTTGCTCGGCGCTCGCTGTATCGGAGGCAGCACCGTTTCGTGGCACCGCCGATTGCGCTTCGGAGCCAGCAGGTATAGCGGATACCGAACTAGCCCCCGAATAACTAGGAGACGGTACGGCGTTCGTCTCCTGGACCTGCGACGCGACTACGGCTTGATCCGCCGGTGCCGTTTGCGTCCCTTCCTTCTTCCCAGCAATAGCGAGTCCAATTACTATCAGAATACTGGCGCCGACACCCAGACCGGCTTTTTTTGTACTCGTACTCCGGCAGTTTGGGCACCGTAGCGAAACCGATCTGCCCTTGGGATACCACGTGTGGCCACAGTCTTTACACTTGTTGAGCGGTCGCTTCGTTGTTCTCGTTGACATGACGATGTACTTTTCTATGCAGTAATCTTCATCGGTCGCTCAGGCCAACCAGGCAAATGGCCTGGCGGTACTGCCGGGCCTGATAGCCGGCCCACGCCCCGGCCAGACACCGCCAGCCGGATTCGCTCGCCCGCCGCCCCAGTATCGCAAGCGGACCACTATATATCGTCTCTGGTCTGGTTTGCTGCCGCCCTGATGCGTGCCCGCGATCTGGGCGTGCCGATGCGGAAGATTCTGCCTTCTTCATGGCTGATCGATGTGCAGCAATGTGCTGGTCAAGTTACCCGACTCGATGAATTTCCAAAAAGCAGTGTCGACTGCATCCCGTGTTGCGCACGCGCCTAGCTTGCAATAGAGGGAACTTGCATGTGCGGATTTGCCTCGTCAATCGGACAGGTCTGGTTGTGTGTTTTCGCGTTGTGAAGGCGCGACGTATTTGTCAATGTTTGTTAATTCGCGAGGCCGGTTCTGTCATTCGTACGGGCCCCATGATAGTTTCGCACGTCAAATTAAATCCAGATGCTCCGGACCTATCCGGCGCCCTGTCGTCCCCACCAAGAACGCACCAACAATCATGCGCACGGGAAACAGAATGTCGGTCGAGCTGGGCCAGCGTCATGCTGCGCGGCTCGCTGCGTCGGATCGACGCCGTTTTTTTGCCTCCTCATTGACGGAGGAGGGTCGACGCCCGCTATGGATGCGTGCGACCGCGATCGTGATGGCTGGGGTCATGTACTTTGCTCCGGAGGTGTTCCTCGCCGACGAAGTGGCGCACGCCGCGCCGATCGTCGATCCCCGCGCGCCGGTTCCGTTCCAGCCGACGGTGAGCCAGAGTGCGGGGGGCGTACCCGTTATTAACGTCGTAACACCGAATGCGCAAGGCCTGTCGGCCAACCATTTCCAGAGCCTGTCGGCGGGTCCCGAAGGCCTGATCTTCAACAACAGCCTGACGGCTGGCACGTCGCTCATCGGCGGGCAGGTCGGCGCCAATCCGAACCTCGCGGGACGCAGCGCGAGCACGATCCTCGCGCAGGTGACCTCGACCGGCGCGCAGTACGCGTCGGTCATCGCCGGTCCGCTGGAGGTGTTCGGCAACACCGCTGCGCTCATCATTGCCAATCCGAACGGCATCTCGGTGCCGGGCGGCACGGCGCTTACCAACGTCTCCAACCTCACCCTCACGACGGGCGTGCCGCAGTTCCTCACCGGCGTGGGCGGCACGCCCACCGACTACGCGCATGCTGGCGCGCTCGCCTATGATGTCCAGTCGGGGCATATCCAGATCGAAGGCGCGCCGGGCGCGAATGGCCCCGGACCGGGCATCGATGGCACGGTGGGCAACATCGATGTAATCGCGCAGACCATCGGCCTCAACGCGCCGCTGCGCGCGGACCAGCGCGTCAACCTGATCGCGGGCAACCAGCTCGTGAGCCCGACGGTGGCCGATGCGACGGGCACGACCTATGCGACGGCATCGAACGGGCTGCCGAACAATGCCGCCACCATCCAGACGCCTAACGGACTCGCGATCGACGCATCGAACTTCGGTTCGGTCACGAGTGGGCAGATTTTCATCGTTGCCACTGCAGCGGGGATGGGCGTGAATCAGCAGGGGGCGCTCGCGGCCACCGCCGGCAACGTCAACGTGACCTCCAACGGCGATATCACGGTCGGCTCCACCTTCGCGAACCAGAACGTCAGTCTCGCGAGCGTGGGCAATACCACGATCACAGATACAGGCCTCGCGAACCAGAACTATACGGTCTCGGCAAACGGCGACATTACGGCGAGCGGCTCCGTGTCCGCCGGCCAGGATGCGTCGCTCATCTCGGGCGGCAACCTGTCGGCGACGTCGGTTGCCGCCACCGGCGATGTGACGCTCAATGCCGGAAACTCGATGACCGTGGGATCGGTGTCGGGGCAGAATCTGGCGCTGCAGACCGCCACGGGGGACCTGACCGTCAATTCGGCCGTGACCGCGCCGGGCGTGATCCAGGCGCAGGCCGGACGGGATCTCACGGTGAACGGTGCGGTACAGGGCGGCAGCACCGTGGCGCTGACCGGGGCGCGCAATGCGACCGTCAACGGCCCGGTGGCCGCCGTCGGTGATACGGGCCTCACGGCCTCGACGGGGACACTGACGACCACCGGCAACGTGGTGACGCTTGGTGCACTGACTGCGGCCGGGCAGCAGGGCGTGACCCTGGGCGGTACGGTGTACAGCCAGGGCGATGCGATGATCGCTTCGTCTGCAGGCAATGTCGCAGTCGGCGGCTCGCTGTCGACACCGGGCCAGATCGTCATCACCGCCGGACAGGATGCGTTGGTGGCGGGCCAGGTCCACAGCGGCCAGAGCAGCACGATCACGGCGGCGCGTGATGTGGCGCTCAATGGCGGGCTGGAAGTCGACGGTACGGGCAACGCGACGGTGAACGCCGGGCGGGATCTCACCGGCAGCGGTGCGGTCAGTGTCGCGAACGACACGACACTGACGGCAGGCCGCAACCTGTCGATGACCGGCGCGATCCAGACCGGCAACAACCTGAGCGCCACGGCAGCACAGAACCTCTCGGTCGGCGCCACCACCGCAGTCGGTGCCGAAAGGCTCACCGCGACGAACGGCAGCGCGACGCTCGGCGGCAATGCGCTGTCGGGCGGCGATCTGAACGTGACCGCCGGCACCGACGTGAGCGCGCAGGGCAGCGTCCAGACGCTGGGCAACCTGGGTATCAACGCGCAGGGCGGCAACCTCACGGCGAGCGCGCCCGTTCTGGCCGCAGGCAATGCGACGCTGCGCGCCGGGCAGACGCTCGCGCTGAATGCCCAGATCACCGTCTCGGGCGACGCGACACTCACCGGCACAGACATCACGACGCAGGGGCTCGCGGTTGGCGGCAACCTGACGGCGACCGCGACGGACAGTCTCGACACGTCGGCGGGCCAGTTGAACGCCGCGTTCGACGCGAATGCACCCGCACTGAGCGTCAATGGCAATGCGACGCTCTCGGCCGCAAACGTGACAACCGCCAACGCGGCGATCGGCGGCGCCTACAGCGCGACGGCCACCACGAGCCTCACCACGGGCGGCACGGCAGCGTACCAGGGCAACGCTACCTTGGCCGGCGGCACGGTGACCAACGTCGGCACACAGGAGGCCGCGGGCAATCTCACCGTGTCGGGCTCGACGGTGACCAACCAGGGCACGCTGTCGTCGCTGCAGACCGCAACGGTCAATGCGACCGATCTCAATAACAGCGGCTCGATCTACGGCCCGACGAACACCCTGACTGTCTCGGGCAGCACGACCAATACCGGCGCGCTGCTCGCGACCAATGCGCTGACCCTGACCAGCGCATCGCTCGACAACAGCAACGGACTGATTTTTGCAGGTGACGTGAACAATCCGGCCTCACCAGTCGGCGACGTCACGGTCAATGTCAGCGGCGGCAATGGCAGCTTCACGAACACGAACGGCCAGATTCTCGCGCAAAACAGTCTGACCGTGAACCTGCCGAACCAGACGATCGATCCGTCGGCCGCGACTACCGGCACCCTGAATGGCGGCAGCGCGTTCAACCTGTCGGCGCAGGGGATCAGCAACAGCGGCGCGTGGACGCTGCCCGGCACCGCCGTCACGGTGACAGCGGGCAGCATCTCGAACTCGGGGACGATCAATCAGGGCACCGGCACGCTGGCCCTGAACGGCGCGGTGACGAATTCGGGCTCTGTCACCGCCAACGATCTGACCATCAACGGCTCGCTCGCGAACCAGGCGGGCGCAACCGTGCAGGCCAACGACGCGTTCACGCTGAACGGCTCGGGGATGAACGCCGGCACCGTTGAGGCCGTCAACACGCTAAACATCAGCGGATCGAGCTACGACAACTCCAGCGGTACGACGATGGCGGGCAATGCATCATCCCCGGCCGGCGCGGGCAACGTCAACATCAACCTCACCGGCGACCTGACGAATGCCGGCGGCACGCTGACGGCCACCAGTGACCTTGCGATCCAGGCAGCTAACGTGATCAACTCGTCGGCCGGCAATGGCGCGACGACCACGACCACCACGACGGTCGATAACCCGGCGCTCGCCCTGGCGATGGTCGTGGGGTCTGAAACGATCGATGTCGCGACCCTGCTCGGCCCAGCTGGGTTGGGAGAGTGCTGCAGAGTGGCGTCCTTTGGAAACAGCGTAACGCTGGCCGATGCACTGTCGCCTGCCGGCATAGTCGACGCAAATTCGGTCGCCGCCCAGATCGAGGCCCTCGATTTTGGTGCGGACACGCTGGCGGGTAGTCCCGCATCTACGTCGGGAAACACGGTCACGTTCGTGGAGATTCCGACGGTCACCGGTTCTGACAACAACGGCAACCCGATCACCCAGAATCTCTGGTTTGTCCAGACCTCCGCGAACGCAGGTATGGGCATCGCGACCATGACGCTCGCCCTGCCGACCGCGACGGAGACAACCACCACGACGGGCGGAGCGCCAGGCGCCAGTTCGGTGATTGCGGCCGGCCACAATGTCAGCATCACGGCCAACAGTCTGAACAACCAGGGCGGAACGGTCAGCGCCGGCAACGATGCCAATGTGAATGTCCAGTCGTTGTCGAACGGGGGCTCAAGCTACACCTCGACGGTCACCGACACGGTTTCGATGGCGGCGCTCAACAGCTTTCTGACGCAGGCGCCTTCCACGATTTCGATCTGGAACAGCTTCTACGGAACGCCCGGTCCCAGCGGTTGTCCGAACTGGATAGGAGCCTGTATCGATCCGTCTGGCATCCAGCTCGGCGCACCGGGTACCGTGACGCCTTTGTCCACGTCGTCCTCGGTGACCGTGCAGGGTGCGACCGGCCAGATCGTGGCCGGACACAACCTGAACCTGACCGGGACGGGCGGCGACCTGACCAACGCGGGCACGCTGGCTGCCGGCAATGACGTGACTGTCACGGCGTCGAGCTTCACGAATCAGGGCACCAACACCGGCACGATGACGACGACGGCCGGCTGTGCGGCGGGCTTCACAGGATGCTCGCCGGGGGTGACAACGAACCCCAACTCGCAGACCTACGCGTACCAGCAGATCAACAGCAATGTGACGGCGGGCCACGACATCGTGATCGCCGCGAATACCGTCAACAACACGTACGGCAATCTGGCGGCCGGGCGCAATGTGGTGATCGGCGGGACCGGCACGACGGCAAGCGATGCCTCGACCACGCCCACGAATCTCACGCAGGCCGCGAGCGTGACCAACACGTCGGGGGCGATTGCGGCCGGCAATGACGTCGATATCAATGCCGCGACGCTCACCAACACGATCGCCGCGCCCGTGCAGGTGCACCAGAACTACGGCAGCGCGACGCCTTTCACGGGTTGCTCCAGCAACTGCGAGGCGTACGTCGACGTGCAGTCGGCGGCGCCCGCGACGATCACGGCGACCAACAACGTCAACCTGACGGCGGGCAGTTTCAGCAATACGGGCAGTCTCGTCACCGCGCTGAACAACGTCACGATCAATGCGACGGGATCGGTCAGCAACGCCGACCAGATCCTGAACGCATACTGGAGCAGCGGGTTCACCCGGTATGGCGTTTCCTACGCGACGTGGGGCTGCGCGAACGATCCGGCGCTGTGCCAGACGCTGTATGGCAGTGATTACAGCAGCAGCGCGCCGCAGGATCCGGCGGGTTCGCCGTCGTCGGTCAACATGCCTGGCTTCGTGCCGGCGTCGATTGAAGCGCGCAATACCCTGTCGGTGAATTCGCCGACGCTCACCAATACCGGCGCGATCAGTGGGCAGACTGTGGGTCTGACGGGCTCGCAGCTCGTCAACGGGCTGACCAATCCGAACGTCTATACGCCTCCGCCTGCCGTGTCGGGCCAGGTGATTTCGCTCGGACCGCCCTCGGTGCCAGGCAGTGCGACGACCACGGTCAACAGCGCCGGGCTCGTGACAACGCTCGGCGGCCAGCCGACGTCCGTGACGGGTGCGGCCGGACTTCCGTCCAATACGCCGATTGGCGTGCAGACCGTCGGCAAGCCGGTTACTCCTGCGGTGCAGACCATTGCTGGCCAGACCTCATCTCCCACCTACCTGGTCAACAGTCCGGCCTCGCTGGTGACCGGTGACCTCTCGCCTGCGGCCCTGCTGGCGGCGCTGCCGGCGAGCCTGCAGCCCGCCACCACGCAGTTCTATTACGACCCGTACACGCAGGCGCAGCAGGTCGAGCAGGCCGCGCTTATCGCCACCGGCAACAGCAGCTTCTACAGCACGACCAGCGCGACCGACAGCACCAGCCAGACGTCCATCAATAACCAGGATACGCAGGCGCTCTACGGCGCGGCGCTGCAGTATGCCGAGCAGAACAACGTGGCGCTGGGCACCCAGCTGAGCGCCGCGCAGCTCGCGCTGGTGAACGCGCCGATGCTCTGGTACGTCGAGGAAACCGTGCCCGAGCCGGGCTGCACCGCAACCGGAAATGGCGCCTGTCCCACTGTACAGGCACTGATGCCCGAGGTACTGCTGCCGCAGAACTATGCCGAGGTGAATGCGGACGGCACGATCAGCGGCACAAACGTCGCGCTCAACTACAGCAACAGCATTCTCAACACGGGCAGCATCAGCGCAAGCGGCACGCTGAGCGTGGACACTGGCACGCTCACCAACGAAGAGCGCTCGACCAACGTCGGCACGATCTACAACCAGCTCAGCAATGGCGTTGAGGTGACCACCGGCACGGTGGTGCAGCAGGGCGGCTTCCTGAGCGCCGCCAATTACGATCTGAACGCCGACGCGATCAGCCAGATCGGTGGCGCGATCCAGCAGGTGAACGCCGACGGCAGCGTGAACCAGGCCGCCACCTCACAGCTTCTCTCGAACCTGAAAAGCCAGCTGGGCAGCAACTTCACGCAAAGCACCGTCAGCAACGATCTCAATACGACATTTATTGCTGATCCCTCGGGAGGATGGCAGGCGGAGGTCTTCGAGCTGGTGGCGGTAGCCATGGTTTCGGTCATGACCGCCGGTGCGGGTGCCGCACTCGTCGGAGCGACCGCAGGCACAGTTGAAGCAGGGGTGGCGAACGCGGCCGTTACCGCGATGGCCAACTCCATTACAACGGATGCCTTTAACGGCAGTTTCAGTCTGGCGGGCCTTGCGGAGTCCATGGCGGTTGCGATGGTGACCGCCGGCGCGACCAACGGTATTACGTATAACGGCACGACGGGGTCGTTCGGCGTAGCGAACTGGGACACCCCGGTCGATTCCGGGTTCAGTACGCTGGGACAGCTGGCGGGTGTCGCGCCTGCCATTGGGTCTTCCACGGTGTCCACGGCGGCCTCGACACTCGCCAATCTGCCCACGCAGGCGCTGGCGATCGCAGCTGAAGCGTAAGCGGTGAATTTAGCACGCCGAATCGAGAATCATTTGCAAGTGACGGCCGAGCGTAGCCGCACCGCGGCGGTTAAGATCAACCGGCGATGT
>NZ_JBNDKT010000081.1:0-13966 GCF_050435685.1 Paraburkholderia sp. GAS448 | reverse complement strand
CCCCGACGGCGCGATCCTGCAGCGCTGGTACCCGGATGGGGCCAGCGGGCCCAACGGCGGCGGCATCTGGGGACCGGGCGGCGTCTCGGTCGTGCAGGGCGGGTCAGCCGTGTATGCGCTGACGGGTAATGCAATCGCCAACCCGCAGAACGCCGCGTTTGCAGAACACGTTGTCAAGCTCACCAGCAGCCTGGCCGTGACTGCGTCAAACTCGCCGATGGCGACTGCTACGCGAGACGCGGACTTCGGTGCGACTGCACCGCTGTTCCAGCCTCGTGGCTGCCCGGCAATGCTTGCAGCGTTCCAGAAGACTGGCAACCTGTTCATCTATAACCAGGCCACCATCCCGTCAGGGCCCCTGCAAACGTTGAACATCAGTCAGCCCAGGTCTTCCGGGACCAACATCGGCCTGCCTGCCTGGGATCCGGTGCTGAACCAGCTGTACATGGCGGCTCCGTCCCATTCGCCCACTGGCTTCGACAACCACGGGCTCCTCGCACTCGGCATCAGTGGCAACTGTTCCGTCAGCCTCGCCTGGCAGCAGCCGGTCGGCAAGGACTCGGTTTCTGGCAACCCGGCCATTTCCCCGATCGTCGCCAACGGCGTGGTGTACTACGCCGACGGAATCGCCAACCAGGTGTTCGCTATGGACGCAAAGAGCGGACAGATACTCTGGAGCACCAACAGCCTTCCGGTCGCCGAGCGGCCTACGAGCGCCATCCTCACGTCGCCGACGGTCGTCAACGGCCAGCTTTTCGTGGCAGGCATGGACCACAAGCTTCGCGCCTTTGGCCTGTAACCTGAAATGCGCAGGATTGCAGAAGGATGGGGGAGTCGCGCGCGGGATGCATCCGGGCGCCACCAGCCAGTGAGAGCTTCCAGCTCTTCTCCTCCAGTCAAAAGCCATGTACAGCCGGCCACCTGCCGCTGTATCTGCCCCTGGAGAACAGGGAATCACGCGACGAGGACGGCCGGCTCTTTCGCGGCGCCGTTAAATGGATGAATCTCACAGCGCCTGGCGCGCTGCTTTACCTGGTGCGCGTCAGCATGCAAAGATCACGGAAGGTCCGCCACTCGCGCTCGTAATCCTGAAGTACTCCCATCTGCTTGCCTGGCGCCATGGATGGTTCACGTTTGCGCTCGCGACGCACCCACAGAATGGGCTCGCTGCTTGCCCCACGGTAATTCTGCCAGAGGACACCCGTGTCCTGCGCAGCGTGGATCATCATGCGTGTGGTCGACATCGTCCAGCCAAGCCTGGCGGCCAGAGCGTCGGTTGAGTAATTCTCGTCAGGCGTCATCACTGCAAGCAGGGCGGCGACTTCGTCGCCTGCTGCTTGACATCCGGTCCTGTTCACGACACACCTCCTTGAGAACTGATTTCCCGCTTTGCTGCCGGAATCCCCAAAAAAAGAAAACACGAATACCTCCCGTCCTCCCCATCGAATGATGGGGAGGACGTCCTGCACGTCACGCACTACCGGTTCCGTCGCCGGTCAGACCTGCTCTTGAACGGCTTCAGGCTCCAGGGACTTTTCCGCTACCTGCGCGGTATCTTCAGCGGTCTCGCCCGGCTCATCGTCGCCGGAATCTCCGATGCCATAGACGATCTGCCCAAGATCGAGCTGATCGGGGTTGTCCGCGATGAGCGAGCCGACCTCCTCCAGGGGAGCGTGCTGCTTCACGCTGATGGGCGTCGCAAAGAGTTCCGGACGCGAAGCCCGTACTGCATCGAGCATTGTCGGAATCATGCCGACATGCGCCGCCCTGTCACCTTGCGGCGAAGACACCGTTACCCCGGTAAAGCCCGCATCGGAGAGCGCACCTTGCACAACTCCGTAGACCACCGTATTGGCCTCAACGGATCCGCCCTGGACAATGACTTCCAGCGGATCTCCCTCTACATTCATGATCGCACTCCTTATCAAATTGAAAATCCCGGGAATCTGGCACCGTATTACTGGCATGAATCTTCATTCATTGAGCCAAACTCCGTCCACGCCCCCGGGCTATATTTCCGGGGAGCAAATGTTCCGCCCAACCGATCTCTATAACCTAATTTGTGAGACGCACGACGTAACCCTCATCATCAGCAAGAAAGGCAGTGCCGATTTCAATCATCTTCCCGTCGGACGTCTGCAACAGGTAATGCTCCAGGTTGTGGCCCAGATTCCGGGCTTCCTCGACGATGTCCCGCACGATCTGGTAGAAGAGCGGCACAGCGTGTTTCGTGACGAGAGCGGTGGTGTCCTTGCCCCACTCGACGGCCAGTTCATGCGAGGTGCAGTTCACGAATGTCAGGCTCGACCACGACGACATGAACGTCAGTTTCGGTCTGTCCAGCCCCTGCGGCCACGCGTCGCACAAGCTATCCGCGATAAATACCTGGTTACTCTCAGGCGTCTCCCGGTACATCGCTGCGATCAGGGCGCGCTGGTGACGCTCCAGCGCTTCGACCATCGCCGCGCCCCAGGAGTGGCGCAACGCCTGGAGCAACGCTTCCAGATCCCCTGTGAACGAATCGATCGTGGTTTGGCGCAGTCCCAGATTCAACGCCAGCACCCGATTGACGAGGCGCGTGGCGCGTTCATTGGCCTTGTACCAGAGACTGTCCGATACCACGCCGTACCGGTCGTCAAGAATGCTCCGCAGATTCCTGAACGTGCCCGCGCTTCTGAGCGATTCGACGAACCCGCTCTCATCCTCGTCGCCAACCGCAATATCGTACACATCGCCATAAACCCGGAAGATGCCGGGCCGACGTCCGCCTTCCGCCGAGGCCTGCCACTCGACGGCTGCCTGCAGCCAGACCGCCTCAAGCGAAGATTCCTCGATGACCGCCTCCTTCACATGGGTACAGACCTCCGGTACCACTTCTTCCTCGCGCGCCTGTCTTTCCTCGCGGATTTCCTTCAGCCCCTGTTGCAGCCGATCCGCGACCCGCTCACGGTCATCAAGATCGAGCCCCGGGGGGACAGGACCAAAAACACTTTTCGTCCTGTGACGGTCGTAGTCCATGTCATCCCCGCGACTCCTGAGAACGGCCAGCACATCATCTCCGGCCAGTTTCTGGTAGAAGAGCTGGTGTGCATCCGGGTCGTAGATGGGGTGATACAGCTGGTCCCTGAATGGAAACCACACGAGCCTGGTGTTATTGGCGTCCTCAAGCGGGCCATCCTTTGCTGGCTTTTCTTCGATTACGGCATTCATTGTGCTATTTCCCTGCGACGTCGACCCGTTCACGCGCGCATACCGCGACGTGGACGCGTCTGACAGGTTGGAGAACCGGCTGCTGAAAATTTCGCCGGACCGGGGAACGATGGATTGCGGCGACTGGGCGCCGCCGAAGAGTTGCGCCGAGGCTTCGTGCACGCCGTCGTAACGGGCCGGGTAACCTACCGGCACTGGCCGACGATCCAGAGCAGGATAGATATCCGGATAGCCGCCGCTGCCCGGGCGCGAGGGCGGCACAGCCATCCTGTCATTTCCCGGTGCCCGGTTACCCGACTGGCCTGCCGGAACATACTGATAGCCAAATTGCCGTCGGAACTGGTCGATCGCGACCGTGATCCGCTCGAATTCGCGAACGAGGTAGTTCACATCTTCTTCGCCCCTCGTATCCAGGCAGGTTCTCAACTGCGGATAGAGCTTGGTCATCGACGCCGTCACCAGCTCGATCATGTTCCTCACCGAGCTTTCCAGTATCTCCTCCACCGGGATGCCGGGCTGGCTGCCAATCGTGATGACGATGTAGTCGAGAATGCCCTGAACCAGCGCCGCGAATTTGTCATTGGCGAAATTGTTCTGGGCGAAGAGGTTGAAAAAGAATGTGCGTAGCGGATTGCTCTGCGCCTGCTCCTGAATCACATTCGCGCTCAAACCGGCCACGATCCGCACGTAGCCGACCATCCAGGATTCGATTTCGACCCTGGGAACGAACGGCGGCTCCTGTATTGAAAACCGCAGAAAATTCAGTTCCAGGGCCTGCGAACTCACTGGCAATGAATGAGGCGCGGTTTGAGAAAACGTGGAATACATGAAAATTGGTTCCTTGAAAAATCTGTTACTCGCCAGGAGGAATCGATTGATGCCGAAAGCGAGGGGGATTTATCTGGAGCGCGTGATCTCGCTCTGGATACGCTCAAGCATTGCAATAAATTTCGGGTTACGCAGAACGCGCCCTGATGGGTCGACGTGCAGCCATGGGCTCAGGCGACGGTCCCCGGTGGGACCTGACTTCGGCAGATTGCTGTAGCCGCCAACCTCCGCCATGGAGACGTGCAGAAACTTCGTGGGATCGTCCAGCGCCGCCCGCTTCTTCCGCCCACCCTGTCTGGAGCTGTCCGACTGCGGCACCAGTACACCCGTGATCTTGAGCGCCTTGTTGTCTCCTGAACCCGACTGCGGCGTGACCTCCGGGTGCTGCCTGGTAATCCTGTAAATCAGACCGGTCATAATGGTATTTCGCATCCGGTCTTCAATGTCCTTGCGCGTCAGATCCTTCTTTTCGGCGGACGTGACTTTATAGTAGAGTCCCATGATGGCCCGCGTGATGTCCTGCAACACAAAATACAGAACTGAAAGCTCCTTGTCGTACATGCTGTTGATGTGGCCAGCGCCTTCGAAAATCCACTCGCTTATTTTCTCGACCACGACAGCGAAAAACTGATACAGGTCGGAAACCGGCATACCAATTGCATTGAATTTTTTCAGCACGAAGCTGTCGACATATTCATCAAGCGATTTCAGATGTTTGTTTATCTCGTCGCCCAGCACACCTTCCGGCATGTCTCCGGAAAACAGGACGTGCCCCATCAGAAGGATCCACGTGCGTGTGTTATCCATCCACGCTGGTGCTGAATTGTTGACGTACTCCGGCAGCACCCGCGAAGGAAAATGATCAACCACATAGAAGAGGCCACCGATGAGATTGCGCACCATGAGCCTCGTGTATTCTTCGCGCGTGACTGCGACGCGTAGCCGCGACGGCTCATAGACCGATTTAAGGAATCCCTTCGGCCTGAACTGCCGGCTGCGACAGATCACCCACGCATCAGGCGGATAACGCTCCTCGGTGATCTCGCTACCACCCACTACCGGCGTGCATCCTGCGAACACCTCGAACGTCCTCACGAGGCCATACTTGCAGAACAGATAGTGCGCCATGGTCGAATGCATCTTGACCGTCGGCTGGACATTCTTCATTTTCTTCTGCGTGTTGTGATACACGAGCGACCACGCCACGCTCGCCTGATCAACGCGGCCATTGGCCACGAAGTAGTGCGTCACACGCCTGAACGTCAGCAGATCGCGCAGCAGGCGCACGAACACGCTTTCCGCGCCCACACTGATGATCGGGTCTGACAGCACAGGGGAGATGAAGAACCGCTTGCCCCGGAGCATGATGCTTCCCGCTTCGCCCACGAACGGCAGATACATGTTGCGTTCGATTTCTTCATCCCGAAACCTGAAGTGGAATTTCACCAGATAGAGATCCGATCGCGCAATATCGATCGTCCGTCTGCTATTGCCCTGTTTTCGCGATGCCTCGCCATATTCTTCGGGCGGGGTGCACACACGACATCCTTCGTACGCCAGCCACTCCGGAAAGCCCTTCGCAGCGGCACGAAACACGGAATCGATGTAATTGATTACGTGAACCTGCTGCATGTGCTCGACCGCGATGCCGTTCGCAATCACCGGATTCAGACGCGGCGTGTGCGCGTCGATCAGTCTTTCAATTTCGGGGTCGATTTTCTCTCTCCCTCGCCGGTCCCGGCACATTTGCTGCCCTGATTGCCCATCATTACTTCGCCTGCAATCTGGCTGTTTTGTAGGTCAGCCACGCAAGCGCGACCGCGCTCAGGATGCCTGGCATCTGCTTGAGCCAGTCGTTGATTTCCTTCCTCCTTTCGGCGCTCTGTTTTGCCTCCAGCAGCCGCTGCTCGTAATAGAAGCGCTCACGCTCAGCTTCCAGCCTGCTTTCACGAGTTTCCTTTTCGAACTCGAACTGCCGCCGTTCCAGCTCTTCCTGGAACTTCGCCTTCTCACGCTCCCATGCCTGCTGCTTTTCCTGATGCGCGAGTTGCTGCTTCTTCAGCTCATATTTCGCCCGCGCCAGTTTTTCCTCCTGCCCGGCAAGTTCCTGCTTTCGCTTCGTCTCGCCATCACCACAATGTTTCGCATCCGCGTAAGTTTTATACAGCTCCAGCGCTTCGTCGGCTTCCTCGAATGCATAGCGCCGCCACCCGATCGACTCGGTTTGTCGTGTGTGCGTGAATGGTTTTTGACGAGCCAGCCAGACGCCATCTTCCCGGGTCGGATCACGCGCACTTTTAATGCGGTGTATGGAACCATTGCGGTTGATGAACCGGTCGCCGTAGGTGCCGGTGTTGTCCACGATCCGGATGCTTTCGAAGAACGCGTGCTCAACGGCCGCCTCAGCCATCGAGTGCAGCTCCGTGAGAACACGCCCAGATTCGCTAAACGGATGCGGGCCCGCATCTATTCCAGGATAGACGGAAATAACAATATCGCTATCGTTTTCGTAAATCTCTCCCCTATGGCGGTTCAAATCTTCCAGCGATACCGACAATTCGCACCGGAACGTGATCCAGTGGTCATGCGGTTCAGTTCTCTGCCGTTGCACACATTCGCGCAGGGCGATCACGCTTTTCGTCTCGTGCTCGTGGCCGTTCCTGAGCAGCTGCATGAAACGCGTTTGCAGACTTCGGTGCACAAGCCAGTCGGTCTGGATCACAAACGTCGATCGAGACGCGTCGGGAAACGGCGGCAATTCCACACACAGGCCGTTGCGCTCAATGACTGTCACCGTTTGCGGCAGATAGTTCAGATACCTCGTTCTCTTTTCGAATCTCTCGTGCTGCTGGCTGCCATACAGCTCGTTGCGCCCCACGACAGAAAACACGGGCGTTCCGTACCACGTGTCGGGGACAAAGTGGTCGCTCTGATCAAAACTCATTCGTTGGTTGGGACGCATTCATTTCGATTCCCTCGCATGAACAACGCGATTTCGCTGCTCTGGAAGTGCGCCATAACAGCGGCGCTCAGAATAGTGATATATCGTCGAAGAATTCTTCGTTGCCAGACAACAGCGAACATAAAGGCAGGCCCGCGGCCTGCCAGGATCCTCGAAACAGGCAAGCAGCAGGCGATCACAACGGCGGCAAAAAAGAAGCCCGCCCCAGCCGCATGGCCGAAGCGGGCACGAGCCCCGGGACAGGGTATGCGTAATGCATAACGACGCATCTTTCACTGCACCGTGCGCATGTTCACCGGCACCTTCGAGGTCGCGGCCGCCGTGATACCAGAAACATCGATCACGCCGAGCACCGCCAGATTGTTGATGTGCAGGTAGGAAGGCTGTACGGTGAGCTCCTTGGACTGCGCGCCGTTGCGCACCATGGGCAACACCACCGTCGTCTCCGGCTTCCACGCCATGTTTCCGAAATGCAGCGGATTGGGAACGCCAGCCGTCTCGGACGAGAAGTCGCCGAACGACAGGACGATCCTGCCCGACATGCGCTCGTTCAGGGTCGAGACAACCTTCGTGTCGAATGCGATGCCCATGGTGCGCAGGTCGCCGGTGGTCATCAGATATCGTGCAATATACGGATCCGTCCCGATCACAACCGTCGGTACCGGAGCCACGCCACCGGCACGCGCATCCGCGGCGGCCTTGTAGCCCGACTGCACGTAAAGCGTGTAGGCCATGTCGCGAATCTCATTCACGAGCGCCGCCTGCACATCCGCCGCCCGCTGGTGAGCCGAGAGCGAATCGAGGCTCGAATCGACCTGCAGCTCGCGATACATGAAGGCCGGCTGGATGATGAACGCCGACACGCCAAGGATCGCCGGCGTGTCAAGCGGATTGTTCGGCACTGGCGTCGTATTCAGGGCACTGGTTGTCTCGGCGAGCAGATCGCGCAGCCGGAAAATCGCATCGACCGCGTCGTTGCTGGTCATGATTCGTGTGGCCGTGATCAGCGCCGCGAGGTCGCTCGAATCATTGACGTCGCCCACCTGCATCGGGCGCGGAATGGTGATCGGCGCATGCAGCGGAACCGTGTAGACCTGGCTGAAGAAGTTGGTGTTCAGCAGCTTGCCGCGTTGACGACGGTTGCTGTTGGTACGCCGCGCGTCGATGTCGTACCCGATCACGGTCGCGCCATCGAAGAGGGCGGCGAGCGTGGCGCCAGTGCCAGTCGTAAGATCGAGCAGCTTGTCCGTCGTATCCTTGATCGAATTCAGTCGTACCGGCGAAGCATTCAGCGAGATATCGCCGGTTTCGAGCACGACCTTGCCGAACACGTCCATGCCGATACGGGCCTCGTAGCCCTGCGAGACAACCGGCGCCAGAATGGTTGACTGGCCGCCATCAGCGAGCACCGTGTTCGGCCCCACGAGGAGCGTCTCGCTGTCGAACTGGAGGTTCATCTCCCGGTAGTAACCCTGCACCGCGAAGTTGAACGTCGCGCGCTGCATGGCACTGGTCCTGAACTTCACCACTTCGCTTGTGCCACCACCGGTCCCACCGCTCGTGAACTCGACATACACGGCATCGAGCACCACGTTGGTGTCGAGTGCGTCGGTAATATCCATCAGGCCGCTGTCAAGCGTCGACTCGGTCTGCGAGATGTTGATGAGCGAGAACTTCCTGCCGATCGCCAGCGGCGCAGTGCTGGAGGCACTCCCGTCCGTGAGCAGCACGTTGTAGGGGGCAACGAGCGCCGGGTCGACGAAGTACTTTGCCGAGTCGTCACGCACCACGGGTATGACCTTCGTGATGTCGTTGCGCAGCAGGTCCGGATAGATCACCGCCTGCACGATGTTGCGCCGGTTGAAGTTGTTCGATGCGTCGCCTGAGATCGGCCGGCGGATGTCGTTGCTGATTTCGATCAGCCGGATCGAGACCGTGTAGCCCACCTGATCGTTACCCACCACGACAGTCGGGTAGAACGCTTCGCCGAACTCATCCTGGCGGGCAGCCATCATGTTGTAGGCCACCATGTAGACGACAGCGTTCCTGTTTTCCTTCTCGTCGTAGGCTTCCAGTGCGGGCTGGATGCGCTCGTAGAAGAACTCGCCGGTCTCGGGTGAGAGGTAGTTCACACTCTCGGTCGACACGCGTTCGTGCCGGATCGGCTGATGCAGCGCCGCGGTAATGTCGCCCGAGAGCATCCCCGCGGCGCTGGCCGCATCGCGCTGGGCCTGGGTGAGCTCGCGGTTCAGGCCGAGCTCCGTCACGATCGTCTCGAGTGCTGTGCTGAGCCCGTCGAGCGTATTGTTCAGCTCGATCTGCACCGCTGAATCGATGCTCTCCAGCGCGAGCGCTGCGCGCGTCATCTGGTTCGACGCGAAAGCGGAGCCGCGCTCGTGCTGTTCACTGCGAAGCGACTCGATCAGACGATCGAGCTGCGAAACCGGCAGCGCGCCATTGCGGCCCTTGTTCCGGAAGAGGGTGGTGGCGTATGTCATCTGGAATCCTGACTATCACGATTAAGGGAAGGCTACCGGGTCGGGCTGACTCAGACGCCTTGATGCTCAGACGCTCAGCTGCCTGCCAGATAACATGTCGAGGTAGTGCCGGAAAAGACGCGTGCCGGACACTTCGTGCGAGGCGTTGTACGCATACAATAGTTTCAGAAGACCCGTGACCAGTTGCTCCCGGTATGTGTCGGGTTGGCCCCCGGGTTGACCCTCGCCGACAAAGAAACCCGGGTAAATCACCACACCCCCGACCTCCCTCGTGATGTCGTGAATGCTGAACGGCTCGTCATGCCATGGCAGACGCGACTGCGGGCTGAATAACCGCGATTCAATCTCCCCGCTCGCCTGAAGATGGGCCGCGAGCGGAAGAATCGTTTGCATCAGCAGCGCGCGGCTGTCCCTGTCTGTCACCGTCCCCTCCCAGCAGCGCCCGAGCGTGCCGGACGCGTAGACCAGCTCCTCGATGTAGTGCTGCAGACCATAAAAGCAGGCCAGATCGTTGACGCTCGACATTCTCTGCAGCACGGCGAAATTCAGACATTCGGAGAGCGGCAGCTTCTGACGGGCCAATGCTTCATGCACCCAGTGGGGAATCAGCACGATCTCCTTCAATGAACCGGGTGAGCTTGACGCGATCACGTGATTCGGCTCCAAAAGGGTCAACAGGGGTCGGGATGGGTCGCCAGGGGTCAACAGTCAAAAAATTATTTCCGGTCGCCTATCTATGCATGGGAAGCGCTGTTCACACCGCTGTTCACACTATTCACCGACATGAACGACAAACTGATGCTCGTGAAGTGCATCACGCTCTTGTTTCGCGAGAACCAACTGTCTGGTGCACAGGAAAATTCCGCGCAGCTCGTGAGAAACGTGCTCGCCGAGATCAAGGAGCCCCAACACTCCATTGGGCTCGAACATGATCGGGAGATCATCCGGGCCCTGAAGAAAACCGCACTCTTAATGTGCGAAGTCCCGCCGGATCACGAACACGAAAGCGTCGAGATCCTGCAGCAGCTGAAAGTCGATTGTGGGGAGGATGAGCAGCTCTACGGATCGTTCGTCGATGGCATCGGCGCCGAGCTCGGCGAGAGCCGCCTGCGGCGCACCGTACTGAACCTGCGCCGCTCGCTGAACGAATATTTTCGCGAAGAGAAGATCCAGCAGATCATCAACCAGGCAGCCAACAAGCTGCGCTTTAACCGCACCGAAGTGACCAGCATGAAGCAGTTCGTCTCGGAGGTGTGCGCCGAGCTCGAACCCTATCAGGTCGACCCGGAGGCCAGGGATCCAGCCATCGTCTCCGAGGTCGACTTCTCGCGCGTGGAGGAAATCAAGCGCATCTTCCGCGAAGTCAAGAAGGCCGAGAGCGGAAAGAGCCTCATGAGGACCGGCTGGCAGGCGGTCAACCGCATGCTGCGCGGCGGCCTGCGGCGCGGGCAGGAAGTGGTGATTCCGGCGCTGCAGCACAAGTTCAAGACCGGCTTTTCACTTGCGATCTTCATCGGCGTGGCGCTCTTCAATACACCCGAGATGATCGATCCGGCGCGACGGCCGCTGCTGCTGCGCATCTCCTTCGAGGACGATCTGGAACTGAACTTCCAGTACATGTACGAAGTGCTGATGGCGCACGACGGACGCGAGGCGGAGATCATCACGAGAAGCCGCGCGGACTTCGAGAAGATGTCGGAGGAGCAACTCGAAGCCTACATCGCGCCCATCGCAACCTATGTACAGGACCGCCTGCGCGTCAACGGCTACGAGATCCGCCTCATGCGGGTCAACCCCTCCGACTGGACCTACAAGGACCTGTGCAACAAGATCCTCGAACTCGAGGCCGAAGGCTACGAAGTCCACCTGTGCATGGTGGACTACCTCTCGATGCTGCCGACCACGGGCTGTACCACGGGCCCCACCGGCACCGACCTGCTCGATCTCTACCGGCGCGTGCGCAACTTCTTTTCAGTCAGGAAGATCGCCTTCGTCACCCCGCACCAGCTTTCGAGCGATGCGCGCCAGCTCATCCGGGAAGGGACCACGGAGTTCGTCAGGCATCTGCCGGGAATGGGCTACTACAAGGGCTCACGCCAGATCGACCAGGAGGTGGATCTGGAGATCTTCATCCATATCGAGATCGTCAATGGTGAATCGTTCCTCACGGTCCAGCGCGGCAAGCATCGCCTGATCGGCCAGACCTCGCCCAGGGATCTCTACTGTGTGCTGCCTTTTAACCAGCACGGCATCCCGTTTGACATCGACGCCCCTGAAATCACGTGCAGGTCACCCGGAGGCGGTCCTGTCGATGGCACAACCAGTGGCCCAATCAGCAGTTCGCCCGGCGGCAGGTCCGTTAAACCCTTCTGGGATTTTTCCATGGAGGGCGCCTGACCATTTCTGATCGTATCAGGAGGATCCCATGTTCTCCGGTCTGAGGCGTCTACTTGGCATGGTGCGTGTTGATGAATCGGGAGACCAGATCGAGGTGTCGGGCCTGCCTGGCGATTCGGTCGCGAAAACCATCGGTGAGGTCTGGGGCACGCAGAAGATCGCGAGCATCATGTTCAGCAGGGTGAGCCCTTCGGATATCGTATTCAATCGCTTCTTCGCGCCTGACGTCGTCTACGCCTTTAACCGGCTCATCGCGGAAAAGAGGAGGGGACACAATATCCGGGCGCTGAAGAAGGTCGTCGCCGGCATCTATGAGTCGACATGGATGAAGGACACGCTGATCAAGCATCCGGATATCCTCGACCCCGCCCAGCTTAACCAGCTGAAGTGGGAGCCGCTCGAGCACCAGGCGGGCTTCTTTCGCTGGTTCAACGAGATGGTGCCGCGCTTTGGTCTGCACGGTGCGCTGCTCGGCGCCGGTGCTGGTACGGGCAAAGCCCAGCCTCTGCATTCGCTCATCAAGACGCCATCCGGCTGGTTGACGATGGGCGAGGTGACGGTCGGCACGGAAGTCGTCACCTCAAGGGGAACACCGACGCGGGTGACTGGCGTGTATCCGCAGGGTGTCAAGGACATCTACCGTATCACCTTCCGTGACGGCAGGCAGGTCGAATGCTGCGGCGACCATCTCTGGAAGGTGCACCTGCGGCACGAAAGCAAAAGCGGTTACTGGAAAATCCGCCCGACGCGGGAAATCCTCGAATCGACCTCATACCCGTGCGGCCGCGCCTATGTTCCGCTAATCGAAGCCGAAGATTCCATACCCGTAGATCTGCCGGTCGATCCCTATCTTCTTGGCGTCATACTCGGCGATGGCTGTATCTGCACCGGGAATGCGGTCGTCATCAGCAACCCCGATATCTTCATTCGGGAGAAGATCCAGTCGCGGCTGGGACCCGACATGTGCATCTGCAACCTCGCCGCCATGAACGAATACAACCTTGTCGGTATCCCTGTTGCGGGCAGACCGCGCTTCAATCCGCTCGTCGAGAAGCTTCATCAACTCGGGCTGATGTACCGCCACAGTCACAACAAGGTGATCCCGCAGCCCTACCTGCTTGCCTCCCGGCAGCAACGCCTTGATCTGCTCAATGGCCTGATGGACACCGACGGCACAGCAGACAAGTGTGGTTCGGCCAGTTTCCTCAGCACAAGCCCGGATCTGGCTGCAGGCGTGCGGTATCTCGTGCGCTCGCTCGGTGGCATTGCGAGCCTGTCGGTGAAGCACAAAAGCTTCACCTGGCTCGGCGAAAAAAAACAGGGCAGGGTGGCGTACCAGATCAACATCCGCCACCGGCATCCGGAAGAGCTGTTCTCGTTACCCCGGAAGAAGACGCGGCTCGACAATGGCAACCAGTACGCCGCAACGCTCAAGCTCGGCATTGAAAAGATCGAGCTCATCGGGAGGATGCCGGCGCAATGCATCTCCATCGCGGATGAGGAAGGACTCTATGTGACCGACGGCTTTGTCGTCACGCACAACACGTTTATGGGGCTCGCACTCGGGCTGCAGTTGCACGCCGATGTGGTGATCGTCGTATGCCCCGGCCGGGCCGTGAAGAAGGTCTGGGAGGATACGATCGTTACCCAGTTCAAACGGCCCCAGCCATACTGGCATAGCCAGATGGGCAAACCACCCGGGCCGCGCATGCGCTATTACATCGTGCACTACGACGCGCAGGAGAAATTCCTCGCGTTCGCGCGCACCCAGCACTGGCACAGGCCCGTCGTCGTGCTCGACGAGTCTCACGGCATGAACGAGATCGAGGCGTTGCGCACCCAGCTCTTTATTGCCCTGTGCGATCTCACGAAGAGCCAGTACATCCTCTGGGCATCCGGCACTGAATATTCCACGCCAAAGTGAACAGGAATTCCACGGCAAAAAGAACACGAATTCCACGGCAAAGTGAACGCCGATTCCACGGCAAAAAGAACAGGGTTTCCACGCCATCGCGAACAGGAATTTGAGGTGGCGGCGACGCGGGTCAACGGTGGCACGATCGACGGTTTT
>NZ_JBNDKT010000080.1:0-14317 GCF_050435685.1 Paraburkholderia sp. GAS448 | reverse complement strand
AAAGTCAGTTTGTAGGTCAGTCATAAGTTGCGTCCGCAATGTGTAAGCTGCGGACGCAATCTTGTTCCCTCTCACCCGCAGGTTCCAGATGAGCCAAAATTACCGCTTACACTCAACCGGTTGCTCAGCAAGTGACCAACCCAGTCAGCCAGTTTGCGTTCGACAACAACGGCGTCGTGATCGATCTGCCTGCCGTTTCCGACACTGGCACTCAGTCCGTATCAGGCTCGATGATCTTCGGCATCGGAACACAGGCGGACAATGTACTCGGCGGCGCTGACGTGCTCAAGGCTAGCAGCGCGACCGGCTACATCACGACGAGCTTCAACGGCGGCAATACCCAAAGCTTCCTCGACAGCGGCTCAAACGGTCTGTTCTTCTCCAACTCGACTTTGCCGTCCTGCGGGTCCTGGTTCTGCCCGCCGTCGCCCCAGGCGTTCAACGCCACGCTGCAAGGCACTAGCGGCGCGACCAACACGCTGTCGTTTTCGGTCGGCAACGCAAACACACTTTTCGCCACGTCGAACTACGCGTTCGACAATCTTGCCGGTACGGCCTGCGGCATCTTCGACTGGGGTTTGCCACTCTTTTTCGGACGCCGGATCTTCACCGCGATCGACTCACGCGCCACACCTGCCGGCCCAGGGCCCTACTACGCGTTCTGAGCAACACGCGCCGATGCAGCTCCTTTGTTTGAGGCGAGACCCTGTGCCGGCGCCGCACGCCGGGCCTACTGCGTCGCCACCGGCTTCTGCCCTACGAACCGGATATCAACCCGTCGGTCCGGCGCGAGGCATTCGATCAGTGCCGGGCGGTCACGCATGGTGCAAGACGTGCCCGGATGCGCGTTACCGTGGCCCTGAGCATCGACGGGAATCGTCACGCCCCGGCTTTTCAGATACCGTGCCACCGAATCTGCTCGTTGTCGCGATAGACGCAGATTATGTGCCGTGCTGCCGAGCCGGTCCGTGTATCCCGACACCACAATCCTCTGGGTGAGATCCACACCTTGTAGCCGAGTCGCAATGTCGTCGAGCTTCTGACGACCCTCCGCTTTAATCGCCGCGATATCACCTCGATCGAACTCGAATAGCGCATCTGCCGAAAGCGAAACCGTTGTCGAAAGCGGTTGTTTCGATTGCGCAGGAATAGTGCAATCTGCCAGGGCCTGCTCGCCGGCACGCAACTGACCCTGCAGACCATCAATACGCTTTTGCGCCTTATCGAAGGCACGCGTCCACGCTTCGTGGCCGGCATACATCAATTCGACTTCGGAACACGCCACCAGTTTACGTGCCTGCGGACAATACGCAAAACGTGGATCGGCTCGTAACCTCGTCAGCTGGTCCCAAAGATCCGGACGAAGTTTTGCGACCGTACGAAGTGGCGGATTTCCGGGTAGTGTGCTATCGCCAGAATCGAGAGCGACCGTCAAGCGGGCGGCCTCGCCGATGGCTTCTTCCACGAACCCCCAATCGTCGTGTTCGGCGAGCGCTTCCTTGCCGGTGTTGATCCAGCATTGCGCTTTCGCACCCACGTAGCTGTCCTTCTTCGGCCCGAAAGAATCGAGCTTTCCCTGGAGCGTCGTGAGCACGTCGCCGCGATGTTTGATCTGTGTGTAGACATCGGTCCATTGCTTCACTGCGGCTCCGGAAGCCGCGTCCTGTTGCGCACCGAACCCCCGCTGCAAGACCGTCGGGTCCTGGATGTTCAGTTGATCGCGAGTTGAGGTACCTGCGCAACCCGCTAGCGCAGCGGCCAGTGCCGCCGCGAGAATCGAATATTTCATGTCTTTCCTTCGGAAGGGACGTCGCCGCTGTCGCTGTAGCACGCCCCTTCCTTCAAACAATGCCGAACAGCCCTGACTGGATCAGTCGCCGAGAACAATGCCGATACCGGCGCGCACAATCGTGCTGCTGCTCCCCGAGGAAGCCACACCGGCGTTGAAATTGATCGTGCCTTTTTCGTTCCAGCGCGATACGCCGAGACCCAGTGCTGCCTGACCGCGGTATGCCGCGACGCCCGCATTGAGCGTTGTGCGGCCGGGGAGATAAGGTGTCACGATCTGCAACGCAGAAGCCGCAGCGATCCCCTTGCGCGTACTCGAATCGAGATCGTGGATCGACTGGTTGGTCTGCGCGACGGCGGAGTTGAGCTGATTCAGGTTGACGGCATCCGTACCGAGCGTACCCGGCGCTACATTGGTGATCTGCCGCTCGGCACCGACGCTGCCGACCGAAACCGAGTTTGCGCGATCAGCGACTGAACCCGCACCCAGTGCGACTGACCCATCGGCCGTTGCAGCGCTGCCCCATCCCAGCGCGGTCGTGTTTGGCGCGCTCGCGACCGAGTTGGATCCTACTGCCGTGGTGCCGTTTCCTTTTGCAGCCGCGTTCGCTCCAAACGCCATCGCGTCGGTGCCGTTCGCAACGGCGTTCGCGCCCAGTGCCGCAGCGTGCGTACCGGACGCCGCAGATGCTTCCGTACTGGCGTCGCCGTTGACGCTCAGGAACGGGCTCGTGTCGCCGGCGAGGTTGTTTGTGATCTGCCCAAGGGCTTCATTCAGTTGGCCAAGATTCACCGCGTCGGAATCGAGCGTACCGGCACCGACGTTATGCAGAACTGTGCCACCGGCGATACCGTTGCCAAGCGTGACGTTTCCGTAATCCGGTGCGCCGTCCTTGCTGTCGTACGTCACCGCTGCACGGGTGTTGCCGTTTTCGTCGATCACCCCGCTCTGCTTCAGTTGGGCGACGTTCACTGCATCGGTATCTGCCGTACCAGCTGCGACGTTCGTAATCTGCCGCTCATGCCCTGCCGAGCCGACCGACACCGAATTCGCGCGGTCGGTCGACGAGTTCGCACCCAGCGCAATCGAGTTGTCGAACGTCGCCTGTGCATTGCCGCCGATTGCGACACTGTCCGCCCCCGTCGCCAGCGAGTCGTCAAGCGCGGAGTTGATATGCACGTACTTGATGCCAACACCAGTATTCGTAATCTCGTTGAGGATCTGATTGATATTGGTAATCGAATTCGTGTTGTTGGTCACGCGCCCATCGATATTCGTCACAACGTCGCCGATGTTGTGATACGTATTGCCACCGATGTTGTAGACGGGTTCCTGGAGGGTGCCATCCGGATTGACCGACGAACCGCCGCCCAGCGCGTCGGCCACGCTGCTCGCCAGGTTGTACATCTCACCGCCATTGATGGCGTCGGTGCTTCCCGGTGCGATCATCCCCGGCGCGACGTTGCCGAGGCGGACCGGCACGTTGGAACCGACACCTCCCAACGTGAGGCTTTCATGGTTAGCGTCGTCGTACATGACAGCATCCGAGACGCTACCGGCAATCACCGATTTCAGCTGGCTGACATTCACCGCATCCGTGTCAGCGGCGCCGGCAGCTACGTTCGTCACGCGGCGCTCCATGCCAGCCGACCCCACCGACACCTCGCCGAACGGTGTCGCTCCAGCGACAGCACCACTGGCAGGACGATATGCAGAGGCTGTGAGATCCGCGGTCGTCGTCGAGTTCGCGCCGAGCGCCACCGAGTTGTCCGCCGTCGCCTGGGCATTTCCGCCGATCGCCACGGCCTCGCTCCCGGTAGCCACGGCTTCGTCCTGCGTTGAATTCGCCTGGAAATACTTGATGCCAGCGCCGTTCTGGATATTGTTGACCACGTTCATCACGTTGGTGACGTCACCGTCGATATGCGTGATCGCATCGCCGACGTTGTGATACGTGTCGCCAGCCACGTTGTAGACGGGGGGCGACACAGCCCCGTCGGACCCGACGGATGAGCCGCCGCCCAGCGCGTTGGCGACACTGTCCGCCAGGCTGTAAAGCTGTCCGCCATTCGTCGCATCCAGACTGCCTGGCGCGACTAAACCCGGCTTCACGTTCGAGATAGCGACCGGTACGCTCGCGCCTGTCCCGCCCAGCGTGATTTGGGTTTTCGACGTATCGTCGTACGTCACGAAGGGGTTCGTGACATTGCCGCTGTTGTCGGTATCGATACCCGCCTGACGCAATTGCCCAAGGTTGACTGCGTCGGTGTCGGCGCTACCCGCCGCAACGTTGACCAGTTGACGCTCCTGGCCGGCAGAGCCAACGGAGACCGTATTCGCCCGGTCTGCCAGTGAGTTCGCACCGAGCGCCACCGAATGATCGGCTATAGCCTGCGCGCCACCGCCGATAGCGACACTTTCGACTCCATCCGCCGACGAATCGTCCAGTGTCGAGTTCACGTGCATGTACTTGATACCTGCACCATTCTCGATGCCGTTCACAATATTCGTCACATTGGTGATCGCACCGTCCATATGCGTTATCGCATCGCCGACGTTGTTGTACGTATTTCCTGCGACGTAGTAGGTTGGGCCCGCTACCGAGCCATCCGGATTCAATGCGGCACCGCCACCGATCGCGCTGACGATTCCCTTCAACTGACTGACGTTGACCACGTCGTTGTCCTCGATACCAGCCGCCACATTGACGATCTGGCGCGTCTGGTCCGCACTCCCGACAGAAATGGTATGTGCCCGGCCTGCGACGGCATTCGTGCCGAACGCGAAGGCGTCCTCAGCCATGGCCTTTGCGCCAGAGCCGAAAGCCATGGAGCCGGTGGCGCCCTGCGCCGTGAACGCTCTGGAACCCAAGGCCACAGAATCGTCGCCGTTTGCCACGGTGAACTGGCCGAGCGCGATCGAATTCGCGCCCTCCGCGGCGGCTGTGTAGCCGATCGAAACGCCGTTCGTCGCGTAAATGCCCGTCGTGGCATTCATTCCCACAGCCGTAGCGTTCAATGCAAGCGCACCCGCGCCGACGCCCACTGCGGTCGTGCCCTCAGTCGCGGCGGCGGAGGTTGCGCCGATAGCCGTGGCATTTTTACCAATCGCATGCGCCATCGGTCCGATGGCCATCGCGTTAAGGTCGTCAGAGGCGGTCGTAATCCCACCTTGCGTCACGATCGAGCTAATGGCAATGAATGTGGCGAGATCGATCGCCGGCGTGCCGGCTGCTTCAGCGACCGGGACAGATGCCATCGCGCCGAGGCCAAGGATCGCCGCCGCAACATCAGCCCGGCGAGACAGTCCTCCTCGCCTTGCCACGGCAAGTTCCGACGCTGCAACCCACGAATTCGTGGCGTCGCTCCACACTACGCGATGCGATTTATTCATTTGAGACCTTAAAACGAGTAAATGACCGACCGGCCAGAACCGGATCTGCAACGGCCTTCATCGCAACAATCTCGATGAAGCCCCCATGACGCGCGAGAAACAGATTCGCACTCCGAAATAGATGCATCACACGTGACCTGGCCAGAAGGTTGCCGGCTTGGTCAGACGATTCATGTATTCCGCAGCTTGCCGGCGAACCTGCAGCGCGCCTCTAACGCGGCATTCCTACCCAATCGGCAGGATTGCCCTTACACATATGAAAGGCAAATCCTACAAATACGGTCATTCCGGCGACACAAGAAAACTCTCAAATCCTCGGCACATTCGCATACGTCACTGGCTTCCCTACGATCATTCCGCAACTCCACAAGTGTGGCTTCACCTCGCCGTCCATCGTGTTTCGATGCGACCCGCTTGCGTCCCGCAAAGACGCAGTACGGCGCAGGCCGTTCCTCAAGGGAAAGCCCGGCGAGCGTTTTTTTTGAGTGAAGGCCGGCGTCAACCGGCGAGCGGATGTCTCAGCGCCGGCAAGAGAAGAGCCCGCCCTGCCGACAGGAAAAGAAGGAAAAGATCGCCAACGGAGAGAGGTGAATGAAGCGCCATCCCGCGCAGCGGACAGTCCGCGAGGCGGGACAACGCGCCGGAGCCGCGCGACGCGCTATGATCCGCGCGCCAGCAGATGTTCGAGCGCCATCGATCGCGCGGCTTCCTCGGCGTCTTCTGCGGTATCGAAGGTACTACCTGAGACATGCACCTGATGCCATTCGGGCTGATCAGCGGCGTCGCGAAAAATCCGGTACCGGGCACAGAAGCCGTGTGGTTTTGCGGGAACGACGTCTATGTCGACAGACGCGCCTTCGATCTGATGCGTGACAAAGCCGTCCATTACGAGCCCTCCTTCGTCAGCCATCTACAAATCGTAGCACGTGTGCGGCCCGGCGCCCATCGAGTCGGGAAGGCCCGTCCGAACGGCACCGCGCAAGCCAGATCGAGCCAACGCACTCATGCTGACGCTGGTGACCGCGCCTGCCAGGCGCTCATTCAGCGTTTCACTCAGCGTTTCACTCAGCCGCTTCGCCAGAAGTGTCAGCGGGATGCGCGAGTTCGGCGGGCGCCAGCCAGCGGAACGCGGTGAGGTTCAGTCCCTTGAAGGTACACTCGGCGGCCGCGCCCTTGACCACCTTCTTTTTCTTCCCAGCCGGTTTTGCCGCGGCACCGGAAGCCGCGGAAGCGGAAACCGCGGCGGCCGCCGAGGCAGCGGCCTCCTTCACCTCATCGGGACTTGCTCCCGCCGCCACGGCGGAAGCCGCCGCGGCTTCTGAAGCAAGCGAGGCGGCACTCGGTTCAAACTGCCCTTCGACAACCACGCGCGTGCCATTGATCCCCACGCCAGTATGCGAAATGGTGAGCTTCTGGTCGGACGTTTCGGCGAATTTCCCCCGCACCATCTGTGCACATGCGTCCGAGTTCTTGTATGCGGCCGTGCATCCCGCCACCAGGACGGCGCCGATCGTCGCACATGCGATAGATAGAGTCCGAGTCTTCATTGGTTATCCGTTGTTCAGGCCGTCGGCAATTGTAGCGTACGGTCGCGATACACACCCTCAGTGCTGACGGGCTACCAGCCTGACGGACTAGAGGCGCGCTAGACCGGCAGCGCCTGCGGCCCGCCGGGCTCCCGGACGAGATCGACCAGCGGTGCCGGGGATGCCGGCTCTCTGAAAAATGCAGCCCAGAGGGGACATCCTGTATGCGCCAGGCTTCGTCAACTCACCTGTCGCCATCCAGTTGCCACCAGCGCGGCAACAACTGCTGCACATCGGCGCGCCGGTACCGGTCGTCGATCAGATGCACGACGCCCGCGTCGTGTTCCGTGCGGATCACGCGCCCCGCTGCCTGCACGACCTTCTGCAAGCCGGGATAGAGATACGTGTAGTCGTAGCCGTTGCCGAACTTCGCGTCCATCGTGCGCCGCATCTGTTCGTTGACAGCGTTCATCTGCGGCAAGCCGAGGGTCGCGATGAATGCGCCGATCAGCCGTTCGCCGACAAGATCGATTCCCTCCGAAAAAGCGCCACCCAATACGGCAAACCCGACGCCCTGCCCCGCCGTCGCAAAGCGCGCGAGAAACGCCTCGCGACCGGCTTCGTCCATGCCCGGCTCCTGTGCCCACACGGGCACATCGGGATGCCGCTCACGCAGCAATGCGACGACGCGCTGCAGATAGTCGAAGCTGCTCAGAAAGCCGAGATAGTTGCCGGGCTTCACGGCATACTGCGCGGCGATCAGGTCGGCGATCGGAATCAGCGAACGCTCGCGGTCACGCCAGCGCGTCGACACGTTGCGCGCCACGCGCACGGTCAGTTGCTCAGCCCGGAACGGACCGTCGACATCGAGCCAGCCAGTATCCTCCGGCAGACCCAGCGTGTCGCGATAGAAGCGGTGCGGGCTCAGCGTGCCCGAGAACATGACGGTCGCGTGCGCAGCGGCATAGCGCGGCGCCAGAAACGAGGCGGGGATCACGTTGCGCACGCACAGCACGGAACCCGTCGTTGCGCGGCCCGCGTGACGTTCATCGGCGAGCGTCACGTCGAAGATCGAATGCGCGCCGAACTGCTCGGCGAGCGACACGAAGTGCATCGCGTCAAAATAAAGGCGCAAGAGCGTTTCATTGCCGTCGAGGGTGGCGGGCGCTTCGGCCAGTTGCTCCGTCACCATACTGATCAGATTCTGCAGCGCCGATTGCAGGCGCACGGGAACCTCGGCGTGGACAGCGTAGCCGTCCGTCTGCGCGCGGTTCAACGCGTTCCATTCGCGCGACAGCCGTTCGAGCGGTTTGCGCAACATGGCCGGCGCCGTCTTGCGTACGATTCTGAGTGACGTCTGGTCGAGCGTCGCCGTGTACATCCTGCGCGCGCGGTCGAGCAGGTTGTGCGCCTCGTCGACCAGCACCGCGACGCGCCACTGGTTCATCTGCGTGAGTGCGTAGAGCAGCGCGCTGCTGTCGAAATAGTAGTTGTAGTCGCCGACGATCACGTCGCTCCAGCGTGCGAGTTCCTGCGCGAGGTAGTACGGACAGACGTCATGCGCGAGCGCCGCGGTACGGACCGCCGCGCGATCCAGTCGACCCGACGCCAGCGCGGCGCCGCGCGCATCGGCGAGCCGGTCGTAGAAACCGCGCGCGAGCGGACACGACTCGCCGTGGCACGCCTTGTCCGGATGCTCGCAGGCCTTGTCGCGCGCGACCAGTTCAAGCACCCGCAACGGCAGGTCGCCGCCACCCGCACTGGCGCGTAGCGTTTCGACGGCATTGAGTGCCAGCGCCCTGCCTGGCGTTTTGGCCGTGAGGAAGAAAACCCGGTCCAGCTGGTCGCCCGCGCACGCCTTGAGCAATGGAAAAATCGTCCCGAGCGTCTTGCCGATGCCGGTGGGCGCCTGCGCCATCAGGCACCTGCCATCGCGCGCGGCACGGTACACCGACACCGCCAGTTCACGCTGACCGCTGCGAAACGCGCCGTAAGGAAACTGCAGCGCGGCCAGCGCGGCATTGCGCGCGTCGCGATGCGATTCTTCGCGCATGGCCCAGTCGCTGAAACGCTCGCACTGGTCGACGAAGAATGCTTCGAGCGAGGCCGCCGTATGCGTCTCGGTCAAGAGCGTTTCCTTCTGGCTCACGATATCGAAGTAGACGAGCGCGACTGACAGTTCCGCGAGCCCGCGCTGCTGGCACAGCAGGTGGCCATACACGTGCGCCTGCGCCCAGTGCAGCGCGCGATGATTGGCCGGCATGCTCTCCAGCTCGCCACGATAGGTCTTGATCTCCTCCAGCCGGTTGAGCGCGGGATCATAGCCGTCCGCACGGCCGCGCACGGTCAGCCCGCGATGCACGCCAGTCAGCGTGATTTCGGCTTCGTAGCCGCTCGCGCGCCGGCCGCTCACCGTCGCATGACCGGCGATGCCTTCCTGCGCAGTCGGTGCGGGCGTGAAGCGCAAATCCAGATCGCCCCGCTTCGCCGCGAATTCGCACAACGCGCGCACGGCGACGATGTACGTCACGCCGAAGCCTCAACGCGAGCGTCGGCGCGTGCGTCATCAGCCCAGCGCACGTCGAGCACGCGCACCGGCATATCGTGCTCGACGCAGTATTCCAGCCAGCGGATCTGGTTGTCCTGAAGACGGTCGCCAGGACCCTTCACCTCGATCAGCTCGTACCGTCGCTCGGCAGGCCAGAACTGGATGAGATCCGGCAGGCCCGAACGGTTGCTTCTGATGTCCACGAGCAGGCGTTCAAACCAGCGCTTCAGATGCGCGGCAGGCAGACAGTCGAGCGCGAGCGTCAGCAGTTCCGGCGTGAGCAGCCCCCAGAAGACGAACGGCGACTGCAGACCGGCCTTGGATTCGAAGTGACGCAGGATGGTGTCGCGATATCGCGTACTGTCGAGCTGGGCGAGGCAGCCGGCGAATTGCGCGGCGCGGCGCGCGTGGAAGTCGGGCGCGTGCAGATCCGCCGGGCCGCGCTGGAACGGGTGAAAAAAGGCGCCGGGGATCGCCGCAAAAACCGGCTCCCAGCACAGCAGACCGAACAGCGAATTGATCAGCGCGTTTTCGACGTAGTGAACCGGCGCCTCGACGCAGCCCAGATGATCGCGCGCCACCGCTTCGACGTTGACGGGTTCCGCCGGTCGCGCAAGCGTGAGCACGCTGCGCGCAATCGCGCGCGCCCTGGCCGGACGCGGGACCGTCTGCCCCACCCGCCGTTGCAGCCGCGGTAGCATGCGCGCCACGCGCTGCCTTTCTTCGTCGCTCTCGGGCGCATCAACAGCCTGCGCCGCAAGCGCGAGCGCCTGCTCGAAGTGGCCGCCGCGCTCGAGCACCCGTATGCGCCGGTGACGTGCCCCCGGCCACAGACACCCTTCGTAGACCGACAGCGCAGTCGCCCAGTCCTGCCGACGCTCGCAATGCTGGCCGATGCGGAACAGCAGCCTGGCGCGGCGCGTCTCGAGCCAGGCGTTCGCGCTGGAACAGGTATCGATGGATGACAGCAGCGGGTCGAGCGGTTCGTCATCCGGCCAGGCATCGAGCGCTTCACGGCATGCGTGCAGCGCAAGATAGACATCGATATCCGCGCGCTGCTGAAACGCCCGCGACGACGGCGGGAACGCTACCGTTTCGTACTGAAACACGCCGAGATCCGCAAGCACGAACTCCGACCAGTCCTGATGCAGGTTGCCGAAAAACATCAGCCGCAGACGGTCGCACAACGGCGTGACGGTCACCCGCAGCACACGGTCGGATGATTGCGTGCACCAGAGCGCGAAGGGTCTCGCTTCGCCATGCCGTTCGCGCAACTGCGCGAGCAGATCCGCCTTGCGGATGCTGGATCGGGCGGCGACGTCGGGAAACATGCTGGTCAGTTCGGGCCGGGTGCAGACGCTGAACAGTTCGTCGAGCGTGAGGAGCGGGTCCGGATCGATGAAGCCGCGCGCGACGAGCGGCTGCGCAGCCGCCAGCGGGCAACCTATTTCGCTGTAGACAAGCCTGCTTGCGCGAAAGAGCGGCCCCTTGCGCATCAGCATGCGCACGAGGAGCGCCTGCGACGCCAGCGGCAGGCTGTCAAACGCTTGCACGAAAGCTTGTTCGGTCGGATCGAGCAGGTCGTCGTAGCGCTCGTCGACCCACGCCAGCGCGCGCTGGAAATTTCGCAGATAGTAGTGAGGATCGGGAGAATCCGTCAGCACGGGCATTCAGACGATAGCTGTATATATGTACAGCCATCATAGCAGGTCAGCGGCAGGGTTTTGACAGCCAGGAGTTACCTGGGCGCCAGATTCCCAAGTCCTTCACGCCGTGCATCGACGACAATCGCCCGCGCCAGACTTCACGCAGCATGACGGCGCCCGCCTGTCCCCCTGCCCTTTGCGCGCGCACTGCGCGACTTCGCCAGCAGCCTGACGACGCGTTGCGCGTCGAGGCGAATCGCATGATGACCGCTTGCCGACAGGCTGGCCATCTGGCACGCGAGTAAGCAGTCATTCGCCGCATCGGTTGGGGCGAATCAGGTTTTCGAGGCAACAGGAGGCATGCCCCCCTCCGGCAGAGGCATATCGGGTTCGCCGCTGGACGTCCGCTCGGACGAAGACACCATGCCGTTTTCCATCGCGTAGCGCAGCAGATCGACGTCCCGGTCAATGCCGAGCTTTTCCATCGCCTTCGATTTTTGCGAGCTGATCGTCTTCTTGCTGCGACACAGCCGGTCTGCGATCTCATTGATAGTCAAACCAGACGCAAACAGGCGCACAACTTCGGATTCGCGCTGGCTGAGAACGTCCGTCGAGCCGCGGCCACGACGATTCCAGTCGATCGACTGAACGATCTCTTCGACCCTCGGTGAGTAGTACTTGCCACCGCTTTAGGCGGTATGTACAGCAGGAACAAGGTGGCTGACAGCATCGGATTTACTGACGATGCACAATATGCCTTGCTTCACGAGTGCGCGCAGCACCGCCGGATTGTCCAGCATGGTAAGCACTACGAGTTTGACAGACGGATAGCGCCGTTGGATCAGGGAAAATAGCGCGATGCCGTCGCCGTATTCGCCCGCCGGCATCGCGTAGTCGGAAACGAGAACGTCGCACGGTTTTGCATCGAGGAGCGCGATCAATTCCGTCGAACTATGCGCAGAGCCGATCAACTGGATCGTGCTGATCACCGACAACTCGTGTTCGACACCGCTGAGCATGGCCGGGTGATCGTCTGCGAGTAGAACACGGATCGTGAGAGAAGCCATACTAACGTCCTGTATACCGCGTGCGGTATGAGAAGGGGTTACCCGGCGCTGGGGTGGCCAATCACTTTACCAATTGCTTACACGCTGACACAAAACAGCAATACTGCCCACCCAATAAGGCCTGGCAAACGGCGCGTGGTCACTCTCCGCATCGACGCGCCGATAAGCAGACACTTCATCCTACATGATAGTGACAGGCAGGGGCATCCGCCAATGCCAGTTTGCCATTGCTCTGATTGCACCGACTTCGACCGGGTTGCTCAACGATCAGGAACAGAACCAGGAAGCCATTCGGAGAAGCAGTATGAAAATGCGTTGACCTGTACGTGTTGGAGGAATCCTGCTGCAGGAAGCATGCTACAAGACGCGCGACTGGTGTTCCGATCCCCCGCTGCGAATGCGGCCGGGGCTGCTTCTTGTCCATATCGCTGCGCGGACCGTTCAATTCAATTTACCCACATACACTGTGTCAAAAAAAAGCACGGTCTGCCGTGACCGGCAAGACCGTGCAACATTACCTTTCTGCGACTTCTTACTTCCTGATTTGCCGTTCCTGGTTCTTTATCAGAACTCGTACCCGACCTGAGCACGCACGCCTGCATCGCCCGTCGAGGTGACCGATACGGCGCCGTTCACCAGCCACTTGCCGTTCCGGGAACGGTACGTTGCGCCCACTGCCGCAGCGCTGCCGCCCTTGTAGGTGGCCCCGCCGGCAGCGACGATCGTACGGCCAGGACCGGACGGCGTCATGTTCGGCATGGCCATCGCCGCAGCGATACCGGCATAGGCGTTTTTGGCTACGTCGTTAATCGCCCGGTTGGCCTCGTTGAAGCGCTGATCGGCGTAGTTGTTGGCCTGCTGCACGCCTTGCGCCACCGAACTGTTCATCTGACCCACGTTCACCGCGTCGGTTGCCGCCGTACCTGCTGCGACATTGGTGATCTGGCGTTCGTTACCCGCCGAGCCCACCGACACCGAGTTGTCGCGGTCGGTCAACGAACCCTGACCCAATGCGACCGAGTTCGTATTGGCAGCCTGCGAGCCCGTGCCGATTGCCGTCGAGTTGACACCCGTCGCCGCCGCACTGGCGCCGACCGCCACGGCGTTGTCCGCTGCCGCACTGGCGTTCGCGCCGATCACCGTGGCGTAGTTGCCCGAGGCAGCCGCACCCGCACCGGCGGCCGTGCTGCCCACGCCGGTACCAGGTATCGCGGCATTGACCTCCGCGCCATCGCCGCTGCTCGCCGACGGAACATCGGTTGCGTCGAAGTACGGGCTTCCGGGCTGGACATTCGACATCTGGGTGTTGAGATTCGACACCTGTCCATTGAGATCCGTCACCTGGTCCTGCAACGCCGACAGCTGGCCGAAGTTCACCGCGTCGTATTGGCTCGCGCCGTTCGCGACATTGGTCAGGACCACGGGACCTGCGCTCTGGGCTCCGCCCAGCGTGACCGAATTGAAGTTCACCGAACCGTCGGCGTTGCGGTCGTACTGCACCGCGCCCGACAGTTCCGTCCCGACATCACCGAGCTGGTTCTGGATCTTCGTGATGTCAGTCGTGTTCTCCGTCACACGACCATCAATGTTGGTGACGGCATCGCCTACGCTATGCACCGTCGTGCCGCCCACGCTGTAGCTCGGCGCGCTGATCGTGCCGTCCGGGTTCACCACCGAACCGCCGCCCAGACCCGCGGCCACGCTCGCCGAGCTTGCATACAGCTGGCTGCCGTTGATCGCGTCCACGCTCGTGGCGTTCACCGCGCCCGCTGCCACGCCCGTCATCGTACGGTTGCCCGCCGTGCCTGCCATGTTCACCACCGTACCGTCCGTGTCCTTGCCCACCGTGATGGCCTTGCTGGTCGCGTCGTGCTGCACCAGGCCGACGCTGCCGCCGTCCAGTTGCTGCGTCAGGTTCGTAACCGAGCCTTCCACGTTGGTCACGCGCCCGTCGATGCTGGTGACGCGGTTGTCCACCGTGGTCACGCGGCTGTCCAGGCTGGTGATGTTCGTCGTGTTGGCCGCAATGTTCGTCGTGTTGGTCTCAACGTTAGCCGTGTTGGTTGCAATGTTGGCCGTGTTGGTCTCAACGTTAGCCGTGTTGGTTGCAATGTTAGCCGTGTTGGCTGTCACGCTCTGGTTGGTCGCGTACAGCTGCGAACCGTTCACCGCTTCGGTGCTGGTGTCGCCCAGCGTACCGGCCTTCACGCCGGTCAGCGTGCGCACGCCATCGGTGCCGGCGAAGTCCACCGCCGTGCCGTCCAGGCCCCTGGCCACCGTGATGGCCTTGCTGGTCGCGTCCTGCTGCACCAGGCCCACGCTGCCGCCGTCCAGTTGCTGCGTCAGGT
>NZ_JBNDKT010000079.1:0-14379 GCF_050435685.1 Paraburkholderia sp. GAS448 | reverse complement strand
GTTCGCGATGGCGTGGAATCCTTGTTCTCTTTGCCGTGGAATCACGATTCACTTTGCCCTGGAATGGCTGTTCTCTTTGCGTGGAATACGCACGCGGACCGGCAGGCCGAATTCAGGCGGGCATTCGGCAAGGACATTCGTGGCTCGACGCTCGATGAGCAGTTGCAGTTCGTCCATTACGAACTGACGCGGGGCCGGGAACAGGCGGCGGGCCGCGCACTGCGGGGGGCCGCGTCGGCAGGCGAAGCCGGTGCGATCGTGTCCGCAAAATACGAACGCCCGCTGAATGTCGAAAAGGAAATCGCCAAACGTTCCACAGCGGCGAGCGCGCTATACGGCTCGCTCGGGCCATCCGGCGCAGGCGTGCCCGCGATGGGGCCGATGCTAGCAGCAGGCAATCGCGCCACGTATGCCGGTGGCGCGACGGTGAACAGCCACAACAAAACCGAGACACACATCGGGCAGATCACCGTGGTCGCGACCGACCCGAAGGACGGCGCGAAGGTGGGGCAGGACCTGCGGGGCGATCTCGCGCAGCACGGGCTGATTGCCAACGCCTCGTACGGGATGACCTAGTGCACATCCTGGCGCCGCCTGTAAGGGCCGCTTACCCGGAGCGCTCACCCGTTCCGCGGCCTGCCTTGCTTAAATGCTCCATATGGTCGCTCGCCTTCGCGATGATTTCCAGTCGCGTTTCCCGCAACTGACGGTCGTATTCGTTGACCACACGCGTGAGATTCTCGACCAGCTCGGGCGGGATATGCCACTCGCCAGTCCGATCGGCCGTCAGCAGCACGAGGCCCAGTTCGTGCTCGACATCGTCCACAAACGACGGCTCCAGTGCGCCGTGACCCGCTGCGATGACAAAATTCGTGAACAATACCACCTGCCCCAGGCTGTTCACCAGAACCCTGTTCGCCTCGCCATTGCGCACGCGCTCCAGCATCGTTCGCGTGCGAAGCATGAGCCTTTCGGCATCCTCGCGCGGTATCGGCAGAAAGAGTGCTTTCTGGCGGCGGCCCTGTGCGCCCTTATGGTTGTGAATCTTGCGCTTGCTGGACTGGGGCATGTGTGTTTCTGCCAACGACGGTGGACAGCCATGGGCTCAATGGCGGCCGGATGGCGCAGGAGCCATGATGTGACGCCTGTCATTGTACCAGGCCGCCCAGTTGCTCTCGCCAGATCATGCAGATCACGGCGTCCCGTCTCTTCCCGGTAAGGTACACCGGCGCTTTGCCGTACCGCTGATCCCATGCCGTTGATTCCCTTCCCCGACGTGCCGCCAGTCGCAGGCGTGCCGAATCTGAACCGCCTGCCGCTGGCGGTCGGCGTGCTCACCGGCGTCACACAGGCGATCCAGGGCCTCGACTACTTCAACCTGCTGTCCGATGCGGTCCCGCAGTGGATCATCGCTGACGACGAGGGTCATGCGCTGGTTCAGCCCGACGCGGTCGTCGATTTGAGTTTTAAGGGCGAGCAGCGCGTCGCGACCTATCCGGTTGAACAGGGATCATTCGCCGCCTACAACAAGGTCGCGCAGCCGCAGGAACTGACGCTGCGCCTCTCGTGCGGGGGCCGCAACATGAGTCGCGACCTGTTCCTCGCCGAACTGCAATTTTTGTGGGCATCATTGACGTTGGTGAATGTGGTCACCCCCGATGCCACCTACCGCAGCTTCAATATCGACCGCCTCGACTACCAGCGCAAGAGTTCGTCAGGCCTCTCGCTGATCGTCGCAGAAATCCACGTCAGTGAGATCCGCACGAGTGCGCAGGCGGCGTATTCGAACACCGCGCAACCCTCGGGCAGCAATCCGCAGAGCCAGGGGTGGGTGTGCACGGCGGCGAATACGCCTAGCATGACGAACAATCTTACACCGCTGCAGACAGGCCTCACCGCCATCGAGACCGCCTACCAGAACACGGTGCAGTCGGTGACGGCGATCGTCAACGCGGTGACGGATGAGGCGACGCAGGTGATGTCGGGCGTGGCCGCCTCACTGGAAACAGCGGTGTCGGGACTCGTGACCTGAATTGCCGGGTCCGGTTGAATTGTCATGCTGACGATCCCGCTGGCGGCCGTGGCATCGCAGAGCCTTTCGGTAACTCTCGCGCAGCAAAGCTGCGGTTTGAACGTCTATCAGAAGAGCACCGGCCTGTATCTTGACCTGTTTGTTGCAGGCAACCCCGTCATGAGCGGTGTGCTGTGCCGCGACCTCGTGTATCTCGTGCGCGAGGCGTACCTCGGCTTTACCGGCGATCTCACCTTCATGGATACCGAGGGCGGCGACGATCCGCAGTACAGCGGACTCGGGGCGCGCTGGCTGCTGCTCTATATCACATCATCGTCCAGTCAGGCCAGCTCGTAACAGGCCAGGATGAACTTCGCAGTTCAACATGCTTTTGCGGCCAGCCAACCCACGAAGATCGCAATATCAACGAAGTGATCTACCGCCGGGCCTGCAGGCCGGTCATGCAAGCCGTCGGGAGGCATGTGTGGAGCGCGTAACGAAAATCAGGTTCAGCGTCGTCGCGCGAACGGCGTTGAAGCAGTCAGGACACTGGACCGGGGCCGGGAAAGCGGCGAGCTACGCGGTTCAGCGCCGGGCCGGAAAACGTTACCCGTTCAGAAAATGACATGCATGTCCGGTATGCATTTCCTATACTGAAGCCGGGCGGCCCGCGTCCTCGCATGCCGCCTGCATCGATGCCGACGCCTCTGGCTGAGTCTGGCAGCATCGGTGATCTCCGGCAGCGCAGCGTCTCAACAGAAGCTGCGCTTTTTTTGTTGAAGGGAATTGTCCCGAAGTGATCTGCCGGGCCAACCGCGAACGCATGGCTGGCAGGTGACGCATGACCTTCGCGAAGCGGCAGATCGACGTGCAGTTCGCGCTGGCCAAGACGACCTTCCCGGGCGGCACGACGATTCTCGATCTGACCGATCGCCGCGTGCAGGTGAGCCTGGTGAACAACGGCGGCGGCATGGCGATGCCGACCATGAGCCTGCGCATCTTCGGCATGACGCTCGCCGACATGGGGGCACTCGCCACGCGCGGCCTTACCGGGCTCGCGGTGAACGGCGACGAAGTGAGCATCACGGCCGGGAACGTGGGCACTGCGGCCGGCGGCCTGCTCAACCAGGTCTTTACCGGCACGGTCTACTCGGCGGTGACGGATTTCAGTAGCAGTCCCGAGGTGTCGTTCGTCGTGAACGCCACCAGCGGTTTCCTGCAGCGCATCCAGGCTGCGCCCGCCAATACCTATCCCGGCACGCAGGACGTGGCCAGCATCATCGGCGGACTCGCCGCGCAGGCCGGATTCAGTTTCGTGAATCACGGCGTCAGCGCGAAGATCTCGGGCCAGTACCTGGGCGGCACGCTGATGGACCAGATCGAGCGCGTCGCGCTCGCCACGCAGATTATCGTGCTGCTCGACCAGAACGTGCTACATATCTGGCCGAATGGCGGCGGCCCGGATGTCGAGCCTGTCGTGCTGACACCGGAGACAGGCATGGTCGGCTATCCGACCTTCACGCCGACCGGTATCGAGGTGAAGTGCGAATGGAATCCGGCGCTGCTGTTTGGCGCGAAGGTGGACGTGCAGTCGATGGTGCCGATGGCGTCCGGCCGGTGGCAGGTCCAGCGCACCAGTCATGAACTCTCGACGCTCACGCCCGACGGGGCGTGGTTCAGCGTGCTCAACCTCTGCCCGCCGGGGTTCCTGAGTGTCAACCCCAACTAGTCCGACGGCGCCAGCTGCGGCACCCGCCATCGCGAGCATCCGGCCGTGGTCGCTCGCCAGCGAATACGACCGTCACCGCAGCATCGTCGATCAGCTGCTCGCACGCGTGCGCACCGCGTATCTCGCGAAGGTGGTGGCGGTGAGCCAGGACGGCACCATTGATGGCTCGGGCACGCTCGACGTGCAGCCGCTGGTGGGCCAGCTCGACGGCGCGGGCAACGTGATCGCGCATGGCGTGATTCACGACATCCCGTACCTGCGTCTGGCGGGTGGCGCGAATGCGGTGATCCTCGATCCGCAGTCGGGCGATATCGGCCTCGTGGCGGTATGTGACCGCGACAGCTCCTCGGCGCGTGCGAACCGCGCACCGTCCGCGCCGGGCAGCCTGCGCAAATACGACATGTCCGATTCGGTCTATGTGCTGACGGTGCTGTCCGGGGTGCCGCAGCAGTACGTCGCGTTCTCGCCTGACGGCATCGACATCGTGTCGCCGTCGCGCATCCGCCTTGCCGCGCCGTCCATCGTGCTGCAGGCGGACAGCGAGATCGGCCTGACGGCGGGCACGCAGGTGGTGAACGCCGCGCCGGCGATCGAACTGGACGGCGCGATCTCGCAGGGCGAAGGGCCGAACGGCGGCGAGGCGCTCATGGCCGGGCCGCTGACCGTGCAGCAGGACGTGACGGCCGCCGGCACCAGCGTGCATGGGCACGCACACCGTGACCCGCAGGGCGGTATCACGAGCCCACCGATCTGATAACCATGCCATGAAAACCCTGCTGCTCGACCGCTCGGTATGGGATCTGGTGCTCGACGCAAACGGCAACTGGGCATGCGCCACCGAACCGTACCAGATCGCCCAGGACGTGGCGAGCGCGATCCGCACGTTTCGCGGCGAGTGCTTTTACGACACCACGCTCGGCCTGCCGTACTGGTCGAACATCCTGGGCCAGTTGCCGCCTGCCTCGTTCATCCAGTCGGAGATCGTGCGGGCCGCCTTCACGGTGCCGGCCGTCACCGCCGCGAGCGTGACGAGCCTCTCGCTCGATAACCGGCAACTGTCCGGCCAGGTCGATGTAACCGGCACGGACGGTACCACGCAGACGGTGGCGTTCTGAGCGCAGTACCTTCATGCAGACCAACGTCCCGCCGATCGATTTCACCGATCATGGGGTGGTACTGCCTGAAGAATCGGCGATCCTCGCGGGTGTGCTGGCCGATATCAACGCGGCGTTCGGCGGCGGCGTCAATCCGGGCCTGACCACCCCGCAGGGGCAGCTCGCGCAGTCGCTCACCGCGATCATCGGCGACAAGAACAACGACATCCTCGAAGTCGCGAATCAGGTCGATCCGGACTTCGCCTCCGGGCGCTGGCAGGACGCGATCGGCCGCATCTACTTCCTGAACCGCATCGCGGCCTCGGGTACGGTAGTGACCGCCACCTGTAGCGGCCTCGTGGGCGCGCCGATTCCAGCGGGCTCGGTGGCGCAGGACGTGAACGGCTATCTGTACAGCTCGACCCTGACCGCGACCATTGCCGCCTCGGGTCGCGTCGATATCCCGTTCCAGTGCCAGACGACGGGACCCATCGCCTGTCCGATCGGCGCGCTCTCGCGTATCTACATCGCCGTGCAGGGCTGGGACCGCATCACCAACGCCACCGCCGGCACGCCCGGCCAGAACGTCGAGACGCGCGCGCAGTTCGAGGCCCGCCGCAGGCTGTCGGTCGCCATCAACGCGGTCAACAGCGTGCAGTCGGTCTACGCGGCGGTGCTCGCGGTCGCCAACGTGCTCGACGCCTTCGTGCTCGACAACCCCGACGGCGCGGTGGTGCTGTATGGCGCGACGGACTATCCGCTGCTGCCGCATTCGCTGTTCGTCTCGGCCATCGGTGGCAACGCGGCCGATATCGCGCAGGCGATCTGGAGCAAGAAGGCCCCAGGCTGCGACTACAACGGCCACACGTCCTTTGTGGTTTATGACACCAGCTACGCGCAGCCGCAGCCCGCCTACGTGGTCCGGTGGGTCACGCCCGACCCGGTGCAGTGCTACTTCGCGGTGCAGATCGAGGCGAACAGCCAGTTGCCCGCCGATATCACCGCACGCATCCGGCAGGCGATCCTCGCGGCATTCAATGGCGAGGACGGAGGCCCGAAGGCGCGAATCGGCTCGACCACCTACGCCGGGCGCTACTACGCGGTGGTGAGTGCCACCGGCGAAAGCGTGAACGTGCTGTCGATCCTGCTGGGCACCGATGCGATGGCGATCGACCAAACGTCCCTGTCGTTCGGCATCGACCAGTATCCGACGCTCGACGCGTCCGACATTCTCGTGACCCAGGTGACGCCGTGAAAGACTGGCGGCAGACGCTGCTGTCGCAGTACGCGAACGGCCCGACGCTCACCGCGATCCTCGCGTGCCTCGATCAGGATCTCGAAGCGTCGGGCGACCTCGCGCGCTTCTACGACACGATCTGGAATGTGCTCACCGCGACCGGCTACGGCCTCGACGTATGGGGAAAAATCGTCAACGTCTCGCGCCAGGTCAACGTCGTGCTGCCGCCCGCGTGTTGCGGGTTTCAGGAAGCGTGGAACGCCGCCGATCCGCTGGCCGGCGTGCTGCCGTTCGACGTGGGGGTGTTCAACAGCGGGGCGCCGCCGGTCGCGCGTAACGTCACGCTCGATAACGATACGTACCGCACGCTGGTCATGACCAAGGCGATGGTGAACATCACCGACTGCACGGCGCCTTCGCTCAATGCGCTGCTCGCGTACCTGTTCGCCGGCCGGGGCCGCTGCTATGCGCTCGACACCGGGCAGATGACGATGCAGTACGTCTTCGAGTTTGACCTGACCGTCACCGAGACCGCAATCCTCACGCAGTCGGGCGTGCTGCCGCGTCCGACCGGCGTGCTCGCGAATATCGTCGAGGCGACGCCGGGCGCGTTCTTCGGCTTCTCCGAGGCCGGCCCCGGTCCTGACAGCCCGCACTTCTACGCGCCGTTCGACCAGGGCGTGTTCTATCGCGGGGCCATCCATGCAGGCTGACCAGACCCCCACGCTCACGCCAATCGCGTTCGCGCAGAACGGGCTGCGCAATGCGATTCCCGAGAACTCGCGGACGGGCAGCGTGCCCGGTGCGGCGTCGCTGAACGACGGCTTCCCGCCCGCGACCATGCTGCCGCCCACCCAGGGTGGCGTGCCGCCTGCGGGGCGCGACATGAACGGTGTGCTGTTCCTGCTCGCGCAGACGGTTCGCTGGGCGCAGGCGGGAGGATCGTTTGTCTACGACGCGGGCTTTGCGGACGATCCGAACGTCGGCGGCTATCCCAGGGGCGCGGTGCTGCTGCGCGCGGACCTGTCGGGCTTCTGGTTCAGTCTCGCCGACAACAACACGACCAACCCCGACGCGACCGATGCGAATGACCCCAATGCGGCGAGAAACTGGATACCGCTGAATGCCGACTGGAACGCGGTCAGTGGCCCGGGCCTGATCCTGAACCGTCCGGATCTCGCCGCAGTGGCGACCAGCGGTGACTACAACGATCTCGCCAACCAGCCGGCCGGGTTTGTGCCCGCGGGAAGCCTGCTCGCGTACGCAGGCGCAAGCGTGCCGGACAGCTTTCTGCTCGCCAACGGCGCGGCGGTCTCGCGTAGCGCGTATGCGGCTCTCTTCGCGGCAATCGGTACGATCTATGGGGCAGGCAATGGCGCGACCACGTTCAACCTGCCTGACACACGCGGCATCTATCTGCGTGGGCTCGATAACGGCCGCGGACTGGACCCCGGCCGCACGCTGGGCTCGTATCAGGCCGACAGCTTCGGGTCGCACGTGCACGGCGTCAATGATCCCCAGCACGCACACGGTGTCGCCGATCCGTCTCACATGCACGGGGTCAATGATCCTCAACACGTCCATGGATGGTCTGACGGATCCGCCCAGGTTTATGCCTATTCCGGCGGCGGCGCAGGCCTGACAAACGGCAATACTGTCAATAGGGGGACAACCATGTTGCCCGCCGCGACCGGCATCAGCATTGCTGCCAGCGCACCGGTATCGGCATTTATGGCAGCGCGACCGGTATCACGATTCAGGCATCGGGTGGTGCCGAGACGCGCGGCAGGAACCTCGCCGTGAACTTCATCATCCGGTACTGACGCCATGACCCGAACCACGACCGCTTACCAGTGCAGCGCGGAGGGCGTCTTTACCGGCGAGACCCTCGTGCAGGAAGATGTTTTTGCTCCTGGCACGTTCCTGCTGCCGGCCGGCTGCACGCTGCAACCGCCGCCCGCATTCGACGCCGCGATGCAGGTGCCCGTCTTCGCCCATGGCGGCTGGCGGGTTGAAACGTTGCCGCCGCTGCTGGAGCCTGAACCGGTGACATCGATCGAACTCGCGACCGAAGCCAACCGGCCCGAAGCCGGCCCCAACCAGATCGCGGTCATCGTGGACGGGCAATGGCAACTCCTGACCGACTGGCGCGGCACCACGTACTGGCTCGATGACGGGACGAAACACACGATCGTCGCGCTCGGCGAGACGTTGCCGGCCGACGCGTTGTTATCGCCCACAGCGCCGCCCGCCCCGGCACCGCCAACGCTTGATGAAGCGAAAGCGGACCGGATTGCCATGTTGCGTGCAGGCTATGCAACTGCGCTCCGCCAGCCAGTCCGTTTCACGACGCAGGCCGGCATGACCGATGCCTTCGCGACGGACACGGGTAGCGTTGCGAACCTTGACGCCGTGCTGGCGGCCTGCGCAAAGACGCAGGACTTTCCATCCGGCCTGTGGCTGAATGCATCCGGCCTGCCGGTTACGCCGTTCAGCTACGCCGATCTGCAAGGCCTCGTCCAGGCGATCGCGAATCACCCCGCTCCGGACTATCAGGACCTGCTTCTGAAAATCCGCGACGTGATGGCGGCAACGACGATCGGCGCGGTGCAGGCCGTCACCTGGTGAGCAGCGGGAGAAACGCACGATGGATTCCACGCAGAAGCCCGGGCCGATGCCGGTGCCCTTCGCGCTGAACCGGCAGAAGACGGCCATCCCGCAGGCCTCGCAGGTGAGCGTCACGCGCGGCGCGGCCTCGTTCAACGACGGGTTCCCGCCGCTGACGATGACCGATCCGCTGGCCGGCGGCATTCCACCGTTCGGCACGGATATGAACGGCATCCTGTTCCTGCTCTCGCTGGCGATCCGCTGGGTGCAGGCGGGCGGCTCGTTCTGCTATGACGCGGGCTTTGCGAACGATCCGGCTGTCGGTGGCTATCCCAGGGGCGCGGTGCTGCTGCGCGCGGACCTGTCGGGCTTCTGGTTCAACCTCGCGGACAACAACACCACGGACCCGGACGCGACCGATGGCAGTGCGACCGGATGGATGTCGCTCAACCCGGACTGGAACGCGAACACCGGCCCCACGCAGATTCTCAACAGGCCGGTGATTCCCGCTGCGCAGGTCAACGCAGACTGGGATGCGGCGTCCGGTCCCGCAGAGATCCTGAACAAGCCCGCGATCCCGGCGTCTTACACACTGCCTGCCGCGACGACCACCACCCTGGGCGGCATCATCGCAGGTGCCGGCACGACGGTTGCGGCGGACGGTACGCTCAGCGCGCCGGGACTCCTGCAGACGGTCTGCTCACAGCACCCGGACAGCAAGGGCAACTGCATCGTCCAGGCGCAGAATGCGGCAGTGATTACCGGCCAGCAGGTCTCGCTCATCAACCAGGGCGGCGCCACCTCCGGCTCCATCCTGCTGAAGTCTCTGGCGAGCGGCACAGGCGTTGCACTGACTGACCACTCGAACAACATCGAAATCGACGTTGCACTGTCCGCCGATGCGGGAAACGTCCTCACCGTGGGTTCGGACCATGGCCTGTTTGTCCCTGCGACCGGACCGGTACCCGCCGCTGATGTGGTGAACTATCTGCGCGCTAACGGCCAGACGATAATCAGGAGCGTCGCCTGGGGCATGGGCAGCCCCGCGATCACGAAGGGTCCGGGAAAAGTCGCCCTCGGCGCTTCGGTAACGGTGGGAACTGAGCCGTTCACCCTGCTGACCATCGCGGCGGGAACGTACGACATTGAAGTGGAGCAGAACTGGCAATGGTTGAGCGGAGTGACGGCAGGTAACGCGGCCGGGTCCCACATCAACCTGATGAAGTTCACGCTGGGTGCCGACTTGACGACGGTCCAGTCCATTACTTCAATGAAGGTATTCCAGAGTCTTTACGCCAATGCCAATACGGTGCAGCAGGTCGCGCAGCGGTCGGTGTTTCACGACGTTGTCATTGTCGCCGACCCGCTGGTCCAGTACGGAATGGTGGCCTATTTCGTCAATGGACAGACAAGCCAGTCTGCGTCGCTGTCCTATTACGCCACCAGCGTTAACCCGTCCGATGGAACCGTCGCGGTTTCGGCAACCAGTGGCGGATTGACGGTCCGCTTCACGCCAAAACATTAGGGACGGTCGTGAAAGCTTTTCGCGTCATCGCTATCGTGCTGGCGTTTAACTCGCTCGCCGCCTGCACACTGATCTATGTCGAAGGTAATTCGAACAGCATCAGCGATACAGGCGGGCACGACGCCAAGATTGCGCTACCCACAGGCAGGTAGACCCTGCTGACATCTCACGGCTCTACTGGCTTTACGACGCCAGCGTTGCAACCCGCCATCGTGAACGCCGGCGTCCTGATCACCGCATCGGACCATTCGGTGAAGCCGGGCATCCTCTGTGCCGCCGCAGCTACCTCGTAGGGCAGATGCATCGCAACCGCGCCCCAAGACCATCAACAGTTAGCCCGTATAGCGGGAATACCATCTTGAATATTTTCCAGAACCGAAACGAGCCAAAAAAAGCATTATTAACCATATTTGACAAAATTAACCATATTTGACACATATTTCGGACGAGTCTCATTGACGTTTTCCATATTGTTCCGTAATTTCCCATTTTCTGCCTACACGCGCACGCACCGTAACGACGCACACCTCAACAGAATTTCAGGCCGCCCTTGATAGTCTTTTCAGAATTCTTCCGTACTGGATGGGGTAAACCTAGATTTAATTGCCCCATCGGAACTACGATAAGAAGCATCCAGAGTCCTCAATAATGAAGCATGAAGACGTTCAAGCTTTTTTAGACGCTCGGCTGGGAATAAGCAATCCGCGCTGGAGCATGTGGGAAGACAGCAACGCCCTTCACTTTTTTGATGGACGGGGAACCCCGTGCCTCGTTGTAGTCTTGGATAGACGACAGGCTACTCAAGTAAAAGCGCTATCCGATGCACCCGGAATTGTCATGGTGATTCTAAATATTTCGGGCGAACATTTTCCTGTCTATCTTTATGGTCGAAAAACAGGACAGCATATGTGGGATGGAATAACTTTTGCTCGTCGAGATGATGAAAAAGCAGTAATCCACCACCTCAATTCAGACAATATTGTCAGTTTCTTTCGAAAACTTACTAAGTGATTTCGGTAGATCCGCTGATCTTACTAACCTGGCACTTTCATGAATGCTGCCGGAGGGCGCAGATCAAATCCCGTGGCACTAAACAAAGCCGAGGAACTGACATTGCAGCAGCTTTCGGTATTAACCATCTCTTCAGGTCAGCACGGACGGTTGATTCACTGGGCACAAGGCACGGCGCTTCTATTCGTCGCCGTATAGTACACAACCCCGTGTGATCGAAATCGTCCGGAAGCCTCTCGAGTGCCACTGGAGCCGCTTTGTTACTGGGACGACGGATCACCAGCGATGCCGAGTTTGCCAACTCAGAAGACGGATACAGGACAGGGATTTCGAGTCAACTTTTCCTCAGCACACTAATGATCTGGCTAAAACATTTACTACGCTAAGCGACCGCAAAGGAATTGTGAAATGTTTCCAATCGATTCTCAATTGGGCACATCTAGCCCGTTCTGGACGTTCTCGGCACTCAACAGTGTGCTGACACTTTACGAAAAGGATGGGGGCAGAAAAATTAATATTCGGCTTGAAGCAGGTCAGGCAAACCGGGTATGTGGAATTAGTCCTAAAGCAACGATCGCAGTCATAGCGACACGGATAGGCAGTCGACCGGTGCAACTGCATCTTGTTGGGAAAAAATTGACATCGCAGAGTGGGCAGGGGTTGCTGCAGTTCTGTCGAATTCTGAATCAGTGGCGCATAATCTTTCCGATACGAAGGTTTTCTCTGGTGAAATCGTTTCAGGGGTAAATTCGGTTGTTGTCGTGATAAATCGCGGCGGACTTATTCAGCGATTTAACGAACTGGCACAGAAGTACACCGGATACAAGGAGGAGGATGTTATCGGGCAAAATGCTCACGACTTGTTTAATGTCGCCTCGGGAAGCTCGTGAATCACGTGAGAACATCGCTGGTTTTTTTAGCGCAGGAAGGGCGCATAACGTTGAGCGACTTATCAATACGGTTGAGGGTCCTCGTGTTTTTTTGTTCAAAAATAGCCTGGTATCACATGCCACCGGGGCTGAGGATCAGTTTCTCGTCTGCTCCGGTGTCGAAGTTCCGAGCGATACAGCCAATCGCGATACAGAAGACGATCGAGTTGGAGAGGACTTTGAGAATCAGATCCTGAAAATAATGGATAGAGTCATGAATTGGGAAGCTCTGGTTAACGGCGTAAGGACACTTCTCAATTGTTACGAGCAGGGCGACATGGATCTGAAGGCTGTCGCCCACGCGAGGCGAATTGCCTCTCAAGCATTGACGGACGCGTGCGTTCTTCATGAAGAGCTTGACGCCATGCTACTCAGTAAGGAAGTTAGTGGCGGCAAATGAAATAAATATCGGTATTCCGATTCTCCGCAGTCTCGATATTTGCCGGCTCAGCGAGACCGTTTGGTTGCCGTTGCTCGGGCAAACATAAGATTTTCGGCGAATTGCTGCACTCGCTCTCGTTCATCATCGCGCAGCTCCAGCAGCCAGTCCGGTGCTGGCAGTCCCCCACGCACAGGGCCGACGCCCATCGCTAACCATACAGGATTCACGCCGTATAGCAGCGCAAAGGCGACGGATAAAGTCGAGCCGGCCCCCTCCTTTTCCAGCCCGGCCAGGGTACTTTGCGTTATGCCAACGCGTGCTGCTGCCTGCTTTTGAGAAAGATCTGCGGCTCTGCGTGCCGCTAGCAGCCGCATACCAAAAGCGGATCTGCGGTCATCGTCTTCTTTCCGGGTTTCCATCGAAGAACACTAGCGCGTGAGCGCCTCAAAAATATCGGTTAACCGATTGACGTTGATATCGGTCAACCGGTATTCTACGCGGATGAGCTTGGCTAGGTTTTTTGCAACCTTGCGAATCGTCCGGCCGTTGGTTTTACTCGTTCCAGCGGCCTCACGCGGAGCATCACGTCAACCCCGAATGCAGATCTTGGGCTCAAGCTTATAACAGCAGCCTGAAAGGACGCCCACGCTATGGCGAGATGATATAGCGCGACGCCGGCACACGACAGAGGCGCCCGATACTACTACGCAACGAGCCGTCAACACATAGGAGTGCTGTATGAGCTGTCCCATTCCGAATGCGGAAACTGAATCGGGGAACATTGAATGCCTGGCTGATCTGCTTGGCAAATTTATCGAGGGCGTGCGCGTGGCCCATCGAATGCACTACGAGCATATCGTGTCGCTGGTTGCCCTGGTTGAGTCGCTAGGCAGCGAGAACATCACCGAACCCGAGCGCGATGCGCTTTTTGCCCGCATGGAAGAAGCGGCAGTGCACCTGGAATTGAACGAGCATATCAACGTCGGTGCGTTTCGTTGTATCCGCAACCGGTTGCTACGTCATCTTGCCGGGGCACCCGGGCAGGATGCCGACAGCGGGTCGCTGTACCACGCCTGCCGTATCGCGCCGTCGACCGACTCCCGGCATTGATGCGTGATTAAAATCGTTTCATTTATTTGAAGACATAAAATAGGAATCCTTATGAATGAAGAATCGCGTCTGCCCGTCACTGCTGAAGATCTGAGCACGCAGAACATCCGGTTCGCGAAGCAAAACGTGCTGCTGGAGGGCGTCAGGCGTGCCGCGCTCACGTCGGCGCACCGTCAGGTTGCCATGCTTGCGCGCATCAGCGCGATGGCGCGTGCGACTGCCCGGCCAGGAGTGTCCGAGGCGGACCGGGCCGCGATCGCCGCCGGCCTGCGCGAGGCATGCGAACAGGTGGAACGGGAGGCGCGCACAAACCTGGCGTCGCTGAAGTTCACGACGCCTCCGGACGCCGACGTTGGTCCGGTGTGGGACGCCCTTTCTGCGTGGGCTCTCGACGGTAACGCCAGCTCCGGCCTGATTGCCGCAAAGGTGATCAGCCTGCGGGTATCCAGTTGAAAATCAAGTTCCTGCGCCGTTGCTACCCGACTCGCCCTGCTGATGCAGGCCGTGATCGGCTTCGAAATGAATGCGCAGGCCGATGTCGAAGCCTTCCAGCGCGTGCACAGCGACGTGCTGCGATGCCTGCTCGACAGGCATCCGTCCCCCGTCGGGCGAAATCCGGAAGAGCAGGGCCATCGCACGAAACGTTACGAATGTTAAAAACTGCTTGTGAGGGTTGTAAACAAAGGCGGAAGCGCGTTAACTGGCATCTTTTTGCGAGGCGAAACGATGCACGACGATGTTCTG
>NZ_JBNDKT010000078.1:0-14629 GCF_050435685.1 Paraburkholderia sp. GAS448 | reverse complement strand
CGCTCTTCAGGCTGAAGCTGTTGATACGTTCTTCTTTTTTGCATGTGCGCACCTTACACGAGGAAGGTGTTGCACTTCAGATTTGATCGCGCCCCATCTTGCCGAGTATTTGACCATGTTGCTTGTCCATACGCCCTGAGCCATCATGACTTCCGGCCGGAACCGGTAGAAGGTCGGGAGCCATAGATTGGTCACGAAGGCGCTCAGAACAGCGTCAGCAAGGGGGTTGATCTGACGCCCCATTGTCAACTTCCCGTACCTGTCAGACTGCACGCCGACAAAAGCCGTATTGAAAAACGGATAGGCGGGGTCGGTCGCCCCGGAGTTCGGGAAGAAGCGATTCTCGAGATCGAATACGATCTTCGTTCCGCCACCCATGTCTTCCACTCCCTTGAATCCGAAGTGGCTCTCGCTTGCGCCGCTGGTGAGCTGGACTTGAGAATCGCCTTGCGGATTCGCATGAGTCGTGTAGCGAATTCCCGAATCGACGAGGCCGTAAAGCGTCACCGACGACTGCGCGGCTGCTGGGACGGAGTACAGCATCGCAGTAGACATGATGGCAGCCAACAGGCCTGCCTTGCGTCGATGCCGCTCTTTTCCGAACAATCTCCTTACCTTCCTCATATTTAAACTCCAATATTATGATTCTGTCGCACTACGAACTATATGAATGAAATCTAAGACTTATTTATTGCCAGCTGAGTACGAGCGCCTGATTTCTTCTTGGTGCGTCACTCGCCGCGACCGCAACATGCTCCGGTCGTCTCGATCGGGGACCATGATTCCGGCTGGACTTGCTGACATCAGCCGTAAACCGAGGCCGCCCTGTTGCGACTACGCATCGCGCGCTTCGGCAGGCAACAGATCAATCCAGCCGGCGGTCTTCGGATTGGGTGGTTCGACTCCGCGTTTCATCTTCCTGCAGCAGTCTCCACTGGATCTTTCCGCTCGCCGTACGGGGCAAGCTGGCGGCAAACTGAATGACACGCGGAACCTTATAGGAGGCCATGCGCTCGCGGGCCCACGACACAATTTCCTGTTCCGTCGCGTGCTCGCCGTTCCGAAGCACGATGACCGCCTTTACCGACTCGCCTCGACGCGGATCGTGAGTCGCAATGACGCACGCCTCCTGAATGGCAGGATGCTCGAACAGCATTGCCTCGACCTCGGCCGGCCAGACTTTGTAGCCAGAGGCATTGATCATGCGCTTCAGCCGGTCGACGATGAAGAAATACCCGTCCCGATCTACATAGCCGAGGTCTCCCGTGCGCAGGTATCGCTTCCTATCGATCAGAACGAATGCATCCTGCGTGGCTTCCGGCGACTTCCAATACCCGCCGAATACTTGAGGTCCGCTGACGAGAATCTCACCTGTTTCTCCTTCGCCGAGAGGCTCGAGCGTCTCTGGATCGACGACGAGTGAATCCGTGCTGAAGACTGGCACCCCCATGCACTGTTGCTTGCTGTGCTTCGGCGGATTGATGTGGGTCGCCGCCATCGTCTCGGTGAGACCGTACCCTTCGACGTACGGGATGCCCCAACGCTCCTCTATCTGCTGCGCGACGGCCTGCGGCATCGCGGCGCCGCCGCCGCTCAGGTACGCAATGGAACTCAGGTCGAACCTGTCGACGTCAGCCAGGTTCAGCAGGTCGATGAGCATCGTGGGAACAGTGACCCATGCGCTGACGCGGTGGCGTTCGATCACGTGCGCGGCACATTTCGCGTCCCAGCGGGTCATGATCGCCATCGTGGCGCCGATGAATATCGGCATGTTCATGCAGTTCTGCATGCCTGTGACGTGAAACAACGGCACGGAGCACAGCATCACGCTCTCGTTCGCGAGGCTCGGCCATTCAGCGCACGACACCGTTGAATGCATCACGCTACGATGGGTATGGATGCACCCTTTCGGGCGCCCGGTCGTGCCGGACGTATACGGAATGACCGCCAGATCCTCGGGCCGGGATTCGTGGTCGCGCGGAATGCACGCGCGAGAGCGCGCGTCGTTCCAGCCGATGAGGGCAGCATGGCCGCCGACAGATTCTGCATGAGGCTGCGGTCCGGACGATGTCAGGACGTCGGGCAGCGGCAGATCGGTCTGGTCGCAAAGATAGTCGGCATAACGCGCGGGGATCACATAGTCCACGTGGCGGCCCGACAGCGACCCTACGTGCTCCATGAGTTCTTCGCCGACGAAGGCGACTCTAGCCCCGCTATCTTCAAGTATGTGTTGCAGCTCCGAAGTCCGGTTCATCGGATTGACGGGCACGACTACCGCATCCGCGCGCAGGACCGCATAGAAGGCGACGACGAACTGCGGACCGTTCTGCAGGTACAGGACGACGCGGTCACCCCGGGCGATGCCGCAGTGCTGCTGCAGGAATCCCGCCATCGCTTCGACTTCGTATTGCAACTGCCGGTAGCTCACCGTACTGCCGTAGTAAAGGATTGCGGCCTTTTCCGGATGGTGGTTCGCGGAGACTTCGAGATTCGTGTACAGCGATGTCGGCGGCGCGGATATATTCCGCGGCACGTTGACCAGCCGACGCGTTGATGTTGCCGTCATGTCTACTCCGGGCATGAAACGAAATGCAGTGATAGGGCGAAGCGCCTTGAAACCGGTTACCTGCGTCACGGGCAAATCGCCCGCGGCGCACGCAGGATCTGCCCACGTCGGCGATGCGTGAGCAGGTTTGTCGCATCCCTACCTGGCGCCATGCGCGAGGCGGATGCGTCTCTCTACTTCTGAAGGAGCTGGCGGCTCCACTGGCCGATTTCTTCGAGCGTCCCAGCGGTTTCCGGCAGGAACGGGAAGAGCGTGAAGACGTGAACCGAATCGCCCACCATCTTCAGCGTCACGTTCGCGCCGGCTGTCCTTGCCCGCTCTGCGAAGCGAGTCGTGTCGCTTTCCAGCACCTCTCCCTCCACGGCCGAAAGGAATACCGGCGGAAGGTCTGCGAGGTCCGCGAACAGCGGCGACACCATCGGATCGGTCGGCTCGTGACCCTGGAAGTAAGACGCGACAAGGTTGGAAAGCGTCTCGCGATTCGCGGCCGGGTCGTCTCCCGAATTCGCCATGACGGAAGGGCCGCCAAGCGTGAGGTCAGTGAGCGGGCAGATTGCAATGACGCCGGCCGGCAACGGCAGACCCGCGCGACGCAATGCGGCAGCCATCGCGAGGGCGAGGCCGCCCCCGGACGATTCGCCGCTCAGGAACACCGTCGACGGATCGACACCCGAAGCGAGCAAGCCGCGCCAGGCGCTGAATGCGTCGTCGAATGCGGCCGGATACGGATGCTCGGGCGCGAGGCGATAGTCGACCGTGTAGCACGGACCGTTCAGGGCGCGCGACAGCCGGCTTGCGTATTCAACCGAGCTCTTCGCCGAGCCCAGCACGTAGCCGCCGCCGTGGAAGTGCAGCACGGTCGCCTTTTGCCCTGCTCCCGCCGCAGCCACGCGCAACGCGCTCACCCCGTGAAGATCGACCTCCGTCACTTCGGTGCTTGCGGGCGCCGGGAACTGCTCCAGAAGGAACCGTTCGTAGGCTGCACGCTGCCCCCGATCGCCACGAGCAATGTCATCCGGCTTGAACACGCCCTTCCAGAGATCGAAAGCGCGCTGGCTCTCGGGGCGCGCCATCCGCTTTCCTTCGCGTGCCGCGCTCAAGCCTACGACCTCGCCCGGCGGCAGCCTGGCGGCCTCGAGGATGTTGTGCCCCCAGGCGAACGACCATGAAGCCTCTGCGAGCGGATCGATACGCGAGAGTCCCCTCAGTCGTCCGTTACGCTGGCGTACACGCGCCTCGTCGGGCTCGTGTGCCCAATCGACGACGAATCGCGCGCCCGCCTGAATTCGCGTAGTACGCGGCTGGCGGCGCCGTTCATATTCCAGCAGCGCATCCTGTACGCCGGCCCGGCCATGGTTCTTGAGACAGGTGGCGAGGGCCCATGCGTCTTCGATCGCCTGGCAGGCGCCTTGCGCCAGGTAGGGCACCATCGCATGCGCGGCGTCGCCGAGCAGGGCGATCCGTCCGGTACTCCAGTGTTCGATCGGATCCCGGTGGTACATCCCCGTAATGAACGTCGAGTCCACGGCTTCCAGCATTTTCTGGACAGTCGGCTCGGAACCCTCGAACGAGCGCCGCAGTTGCGCGACGTCCCCCGACTGCGTCCACGACTCGCGGCTCACTTCGGTTGCCGGCACCGACGCAAGAATGCTGTAGAGGTCCTTGCGAACCCAGTACGAGACGATATTCCTGCCCACGCCGAACCAGTTGTTCCCCGCCACCGGCAATCTCAGGCCCGTGAGCCGGTCGGCAGGGATGAGCGAGCGCCACATCAGGATGTTGGCGAACTGCTTCTCCTCGGGTCCCCGGAGGGCCGTCCGGACGGAAGAGTGAATGCCATCCGCGCCGATCACGGCGTCGCCACGAATCACTTCGCCATTTTGCAGCGTGACCCAGGCGCCCTCGTCGTCCTGGGAAACCGACGCGCATTCCGCCCCCAGCCGGATCATATGGGGCGGCACGGCCTTCGCGAGCAGGTCGATCAGGTCGGCGCGGTGGACGTTATAGAGCAGTGCGCCGTAACGTGCCTCTGCCTCCTTGCCCAGTGGAGCTACGTACAGGAGACGCCCTGTCGACAGCTCGAGGTAGTCAAAGCGTTCGGGCACCGTCGCAATGCTCGCCAGCGCGGGTTCAAGCCCCAGTTCCCGCAGCACGATCGTGCCGTTCGCAGCGATCTGGACGCCCGCTCCGACCTCCGTCAATTGCGGGGCGCGCTCCAGTACAATCGGCTCGATGCCGTGGCGCAGCAGCGCCAGAGCGGTCGTTAACCCACCAATGCCTCCTCCAACAACTACGACTTTCATGTTAAGTTTCTCCTACTCGGTTAGTTATTGCAGTGTAGTTAATTAACACGAAACGGTAAAGTAATGATGACATCAGGGAAAACCCTTCGCTCGGACGGGGCGGAGACGCGAACTCGCTTAAAGGAAGAAGCCCAACGCCTGTTCGCGCTGCGCGGATTGGACGGAGTGTCCGTGCAGGACATCATCTCCGCCGCAGGGCAGCGAAACAGTGCCTCGCTGCGCTACTACTTCGGGAACAAACTTGAACTGGCACGTGAGCTGGTAGTGGACGGCGCGCGCCTGATAGACGAGGACCGTCAGGCGCGGCTCGACAGACTGGAGGCAGAGGAAGGGATAAACGTGCGGGCGGTATTGGGCGCGCTGCTCTATCCGATGCTTGAGCTGGCGGATCGTACGGGTCAGGCGACCTACATCCGCATGATCGCCAACTTGCAGTTGAACAACCGCGCGTTCTTGCGGGAGGCGCTGGAAAACAGGTGGAATCTGGGTTATCAGCGCTGCAACGCCCAGCTCCGAAACCTGCTTTCCCCTATTCCGCCGGCAATAGTCGATCACAGACTGTCGCTCGTCGGCATCTACGGCAATGCCGCACTGGCAGCGTGGGAAGCGAGTCGGGACAATGGCGATTCGGGAGGGCTCTGGTCTCCGCAATACGCCGTGTCCAGCTTGATGGACACCTTTGAAAGCATACTCACCGCAGAGCCGTCGGAGGAAACGCGGTCCTTGCTGGGGGGATCTGACGGCGAGTGCTAGTCGTCTCGCCAACGCACCGGAAACCGCATTGGCACATCTTGCGTCTGGCGGTGGAAGCTCAAGGCAGTGCGGGGGATCGACCTCCCAGGCGGGCCTTAACGTTGAGAATATTCGTTGAGAGTATTCACGCCGCTCGCCGCCTGGGCTCCCCCCGCAAGGTCACGCTTTGAAACTGGCGCGATGCATTACACCGACGCCATCAGGTAGGGATTATCCTTCCCCGGCTCATAGGGCTGCGCCTTGATTTCCATTCGTGCAATGCCCTGCAGGTGAACCTCGTCCGGGCCATCTGCGAACCGCAACGCACGGCCCCACGTCCAGCTATCGGCCAATGGCGTGTCGGGGCTCAGCCCCATCGCGCCAAACACCTGTATCGCCCGCTCGCAAACGGCGGTGTGAACACCCGGTACGAGCGCCTTGATCATCGAGATCTCCTTGCGCGCCTCTTTCGCACCGACGTTGTCGATCATCCACGCGGCTTTGAGAACAAACAGCCTCGCTTGATCGATTTCGATTCTGGACTTCGCGATCCATTCGGCGACGGACCCATGCTCATGCAGCATCTTTCCGAATGCCGTGCGTGCCTGAGCCCGTTCCACCATCAACTCGAGCGCCAGTTCCGCGGCGCCGATCGAACGCATGCAGTGGTGAATCCGTCCCGGCCCAAGGCGCGCCTGCGCGAGCGCAAAACCGCTGCCCTCTTCACTGAGGAGATTCGTCCGGGGTACGCGCACCCCTTTGAACTCGATCTCGCAGTGTCCTTCCGGTGCCAGGTGATTGACCACCGTGATATTGCGGATCACCTTGACGCCGGGTGTATCGCGGGGCACGAGAATCATGCTCTGCTGACGGTGGCTCGGCGCGTCCGGATCCGTTTTGCCCATCACGATGAAGAGCGTGCAATTCGGGTGTGATGCATTCGTGATGAACCACTTGCGGCCGTCGATGACATAGTCATCCCCGTCACGACGAATCGACGTCGTGATATTGGTCGCGTCCGAGGAGGCCACAGCCGGCTCCGTCATCGCAAACGCCGAGCGGATCTTGCCGTCGAGAAGGGGCTTGAGCCACTGCTCGCGCTGAGCAGGCGTGGCAAACATATGGAGCAGTTCCATATTGCCCGTGTCCGGCGCATTGCAGTTGAACACCTCCGATGCCCACGACACCCGCCCCATGATTTCAGCCAGGGGCGCGTACTCGAGATTGGTCAGGCGCGTACCGGGCTCGTCATCGCGCAGATGCGGAAGGAACAGGTTCCAGAGTCCCTCTTCACGCGCCTGTTCCTTCAAGGTCTCCATAAAGGAAACCGGATATTGACCTGCACTCACTTCCTCGTGCCATTGGCGGATACGCGGAACGATGTGAGCGTCCATGAACGTACGCACCTGCGTGCGCAGCGCTTCGACTTTCGGGCTATATGAAAAATCCATTTTTACGCTTCCAGAATCCTGATTAATGTCGTCGATGCATCGGCCAACAGCGCGCTTCGACCGCTTGACTAGATCGTCAGTCCACCGTCGACGACGACACACTCTCCATTGGTATAGCTCGCAGCGTCGGACACCAGGTAAAGCACGGTGCCTGCCATCTCACGAGGTTCCGCGTGGCGCCGCAGCGGGATCCGCGACATCCAGTTTTCGTAGGTGGCCTGATCTTCGAACAGTGCCCCCGCAAATCGGGTTTTGGTCAATCCGGGGAGCAGCGCATTCACTCGAATCCCCAACGGCCCGCACTCCTTCGCGAATGCCCGCGTCATGTTGACAACGGCGGCTTTGGTGATCGAGTAGATTCCCTGCCTGTCGCCAGGCTGCAATGCATTGACCGAAGCCGTGTTGACGATCGCACCGCCGCCGTGCTCCCGCATCAACTTGCCCGCCTCCACGGACATGAAGAAGTAACCACGCAGGTTGACCTCCACCGTCTTTTCGAAGGACGACAGATCGGTGTCGAGAATGTGGCCAAAATACGGATTCGTCGCCGCGTTGTTGACGAGGATGTCCAGACGACCATGCCGTGCACGAATATCCTGGAAGATCTTGAGAATGTCCTCGACACGCCCGACATGGCACGGTTGCGCTTCAGCGCTCCCGCCCGCTTCCTTGATCTCCCGCGCCACAGATTCGCAATCTTCCAGCTTGCGGCTCGACACAATCACATGGGCACCCTGCCCGGCGAGTAGTTTGGCGATCTCCTCACCGATACCCCGGCTGGCGCCGGTAACCAGAGCAATCTTTCCTTTCAGGTCAAACAAATTAGTAGTCACAATCAGCCCCAATATGTCTACGTTCCAATTCCTCTTGCCTGTCTTCAGATCAGGTCAACGCCCATCTTCGCAAGCACCCCAGCCATCTCCCCCACCTGTCGCGCCTTTTCATTCGATGCGTTACCGCTCAAGGCCCGCTTCTTCACGCCCTGTGCGATAGCTGCGAGCCGGAAGAAGCTGAACGCCAGGTAGAAATTCCAGTTCTCAATCGACGAAATTCCCCGAAGCTCGCAATACCGCTCGACAATCGACGCCTCGTCAGGCACCCCCAACGCCTCTCGATCCAGGCCCTCGAGTCCGGCGATATGACCGTCGGGCGGGAGCCGCAAACACATGCAGAAGTACGCGATGTCAGCCAGTGGATTGCCGAGCGTGGATAGCTCCCAGTCGAGAACAGCGCGAACTTGCGGCGCACCGCGCATGAAAATGAGGTTGTCGATACGGAAATCTCCGTGCACGAGCGAAGGCTTTCCGGCTTCCGCCGGACAGTGGGCAGGCAGCCACTCGATCAGCGACTCCATCGCCTCCAATACATCGGTCTGCGCGGCGCGATATTGCCGGGTCCAGACGTCGATCTGACGCGCGAAATAGTTGCCCGGGCGGCCGTAGTCCGACAATCCGGCTTCGTCGATATCCACGTCATGCAGAGCCGCCATCGTGCCAAGCAGTGCATCGTAGATAGAGCCGCGCTCCTCGACGGGTACTTCGGGCAGCGCCGGATTCCAGAAGATTCGCCCGTCTTCGTAGCTCATGACGTAAAACAGGCTACCGATGACGTCACGGTCCTCGCAAAGGTGATATGCACGGGCGACAGGGACCGATGTCCGGCCGAGCGCCGACAGCACGCGAAACTCACGATCAACGGCATGTGCGGACTTGAGCAATGCGCCGGGCGGTTGACGCCTCAGCACGTAGCCGCCGCTTTGCGCCTTCAAAAGAAACGTCGGATTGGATTGTCCGCCGGGAAATTTCTCGACGGACAACGGCCCTTGAAACCCGGGCACGTGCGCCGTCAGATAACGTGTGAGATCTTCGATGTCGAATTGAAGGCTGGCGTTCATGTTGCCTCCCGCCGGGCCGTCCCAAGGGAGGCAACGGCCCCCTCGGGGGGCAGCGAACGTAAGTGAGCGTGGGGGTGGTTCATGTTGCCTCCCGCCGGGCCGCCCCAAGGGAGGCAACGGCCCCCTCGGGGGGCAGCGAACGTAAGTGAGCGTGGGGGTGGTTCATGTTGCCTCCCGCCGGGCGGCCCCAAGGGAGGCAACGGCCCCCCCGGGGGGCAGCGAACGTAAGTGAGCGTGGGGGTGGTTCATGTAGCAGGAATCCCGATTGAGGTCAGCCGTAGGTGACAAATTCATGCCTCTCGGCACGTTCGAGATGAGGCACTGAATTGAAGCTGACTAGCGACATTGCACCGTCGTTAAAGACATATTGGCAAACGCTGCTGTTTCGAATCTGCATGTTGAGTGCAATCGCAGTCGCGGCAGGCGCCTGTAAAACCTGTTGGGCAGTTACCGCGATCGGACCACCCGAACTCACCACCAGAATGCGCCTGCCGCCAGCCTGCTGGATTTCGATGCGCGCACGCTGGACACGCGTCTGGAATTGATGCCATGTCTCTGGAACACGACCGGGCAAGCGGTCATCGGCCCAAAGCTGCAGCACTTGCCGGAGCCCTTTGTAGAAGTCCTTCTTTGAACTTGCGGCCGACAAACCCTGCGGCAAGCCCTCTTCGCCGAGGGCTGCGAACAATGCCTGGAAGTCGTATTCGTTCAAACCCGCGTCTTGCGCGATCTCGGCTTGCGGGCCACCCATTGCGGCGAGAATTGCATCGGCAGTTTGCCGATGCCGCTGCATCGTTCCGACCACAACGCGATCGAACCGCAATTTCGCCTGCGCGAAGTACTCGCCGAGCCAAAGTGATTGGGTATGACCGGAAGGTGATAGCTCGTCATAGTTTTTGGCGCCGAAAGACGCCTGACCATGCCGTACGAGATAGAGTTCTGCCATGCCATCCTCGTTTCAATATGACTAGCAGAATACCCAGCGCCGCATCATTCAGGAAATTTATTGTTGTGATAGCCGGCAATAAGTTTTCGTGACACCTGACGCGTGTGCCCCCATAGGCCCCGGCTACTGGTTCATTTCCCGCATGAGACGGCCAACCTGCTCACGCAGCCAACGATGAGCCGGGTCCCCCGTAACGCTTCGATGCCAGTAGCAATGAGACTCGAGATCCTGAAGATCGAACGGCAGCTCAAGGATTCGCGCGTCATACCGCTGAAGGAGCACGAGGGGGGCCGTGAGGACGAGATCGGTTCGCATCGCGATCAACGGGGCGACCAGATAGTGTTGAACCCGCGTCTGAATCGATCGCCTGAGGCCCAACCTGTTCAGTTCTGCATCGACGAGACCAGGTCCCTGGGGGCGACTGGATACGTGGATATGACCGAAGCTGAGGTAGTCATCGATCGTCAGCTTCTTCTTTGTAAACGGATGGTCGTGACGCAGCATGCATGCATACCGGTCGCGGCCCAGCGGCTCCTGCTCGAGGTAGGGGTCGTCAATCAGCGGCGCGTCGATCGCGAGATTGACCGCACCACTGGCTAGCGCTTCCGGAACCTCTCGACGCGTCGTGAAGTAGCTTTCGATGCGGATGCCGGGCGCCAGTCGCTGCAGCACCTCCTCCAGTGGGGGCAGAAGGAGCGCCTCCGTGAGGTCGGTCATGCTGAGCCGAAACGTACGCTCGGACGAGGCGGGGTCGAAGCGTCCTCCAACGTGAGTACTCGAGTCAAGCAGCTGCAGCGCTTCACGAACCCGGCCGATGATGTTTTCCGAAACGGGCGTCGGTATCATGCCGGCCGACGTACTGACAAAAAGCTGATCGTCGAATGCTTTGCGCATCCGCGCCAACGCATTGCTGACAGCTGGCTGAGTGATGAACAGCATCTCCGATGCGCGCGTCAGGTTTCGCGTTCTGTAGACGGCTTCGAAGACAACGAAGAGATTCAGATCAACCTTTGACAGACCCATTTTCGAATTCCCCGACGCCACTCGAACTGTATTTCCGACTCCTCCTGTTCACGCGCATGCATCGGCGCAAAGCGACGATCGGCGTGGTATCACGGAGCAACCCCGGCGAGTCTACTCCTGCCATTGCGAGACAGCCAGACAGGGGAATGACGGCTCTCGTGCAAATCGGATGAGCCGGTGGGTTACGCTCGGGTTTCGCCTGCGCCCGTCATTTGCGCCACAACCAGGTGCCGCGATGGAAAGCAAAGCGGATGCGCGTTGTCTCCCGTCTGCTTGAGTTCGTCGTGGAATCAGCCCAGGCAGCGGGCCGGCCGACTACCGCCACCATCCGGATAGCGATGAGATAGGGATTGCCCGCACCGCCGCGTGTGCATCAGGTCCCGCTCGTCGTGAGCGCGCCGGCGTGCTCGAGCGCCGGCTTGACGCTATCGATCGCGCCGCCGCCGTCGCACGGAATGACTGCGCCCGACACATACGATGCATAGGGCGACGCCAGGAACAGCGCGAGATTTGCGATGTCGTCGGTCGACCCGAAACGGCGCAGAGGCACCGCCGCCTCGGCTGATGCGAGCTCCGTAGGCGCAATCAGCTTGCGAAAACCTTCCGTGCCGTCGATCGGACCAGGAGAGATGGCATTCACGCGGATGCCGTCCGCCCCCCATTCGAGTGCGAGCACGCGTGTAAGCTGATCGATGCCGGCTTTCGCGGCGGCCGCGTGCGCCTGATAGCGCATCGGCACGGTCGCTTGCGGTGCACTGATGTTCACGATCGACGCGCCGGGCTTGCGCAGATGCGGATACGCCTGCCTCATCACGTTGAACGATCCGATCAGATCGATATCGACGACGGCACGAAAGCCGTTTGCCGACATCGAACGCGCGTCGCAAAGAAAGTTGCCTGCCGCGCCGGATATCAGCACGTCGATCGGTCCGAACTGGCTCACTGCATCGTCGAACGCCGCTCCGACCGCGTCGAAGTCGCGCACGTCAGCGCACATCCCCCGCACCTGCGCGCGATGACGGGCGAGCGTGGCCACTGCCGCATCAACGTTTTCACGTTTGCGGCTCGCGACGCTGACATACCCGCTGCGTCGCGCGAACGCTTCTGCGATGCCGTAGTTGATGCCGCTCGTGCCGCCGAAGACGAACACATGACAGTTCCCGAAATCGATATCGATTTGCATACTGCTTTCCCTCGTTTCACAATCAGTAGACACACGTCGGAACAGGTGACGAATGCCGACCACGGTCGCGAATGTTGTCCCCGACGCAGCGAACAATGCGCCATTCGTCGACAGGCCGGTATGCATCGTTCCGTGGTTGTTGACGTAACCGGACTGGCCGTAGAGCAAGGTTGCCTTCGACAGGTGATGCCATCATCGAATTGTTCGGAGAGAGGAGCCATCCCCCGAAAAGGGGAGCTTCAAGGATGCCGCTGTGTAGAGAGGATCGGGTACCGACGTGCTCTTCGAGTGACAGGCGGGTACTGGCGCGAACGAACGCGGTACCGCGATGAACTCAACCATTATCGCGAATGAACTTCACCTCAGGGATCATGGCCGCCTGACCTCGGTAGTTTCCCGCCGAATCCGTGAGTTGCCATACAGTAGCCCGTTCGATCCAGAAGCGCGCGCCCGACCTGGCGACGCGCACGCCCCGGTATCCGGTGACAAAGCCGTTGCCCGTGACCTGATCGAGGAATGCCTGACGCTCGCTACGTTCGGGCGCTTCCGCGGAGAGACGCGAGGGCAGCGCGGTGAGCTCATTCCAGTCGTATCCGAATATTGCCTGTGCGCGCTTGTTGCCATAGACGAAGATGGGATCCTCCGCAGTATTGTGCGCAAGAATGCCGAACGGCGCCGCCTCGTAAAGCCACGCAGCGCTCCCGGACACGCTCATGCCCTCGGGAACGAGGGCCTTCCCCAGAAGTCGGCGGTAGCTGTCGGAAAGGAGGAAAAAGAAGCTGGGATCGGTACTCAGGAACATCAGAGAGGTTCTCGCAATTGCGTTTGCGGATGGGTGGTGGGCTTCGAGAAATATTGTAGCAACATGTGGTCGCTTGACTCCGCTCGCCGGAGCGGCGTCGGGAGACGGCCGTTCGTTTCGTCGTTGGGCCCCTCCTAGTATGCCCGAGAGGCATGCCCCCCTGCATACAAGGTCTTTGTCGCACCTCCCACCGAGACCTATAGTCGTTGCACCGCCATGGATCAAGAGTGGCGCTATGCAGAAGTTCGTTGGTTCGACTGCAGAAACCCTCACAGGCGAAAGCTGTACTGTCGCCGACGCCAGGAAGCGCGCCAGGCTGGTCATCGCCGATCTTCGTGATGTGGCGAAGCCGGGCAGGTTCCGGTTCTAAAAATGGTCCGGGCAAAGACAGCAGTCAATCATCAACTGGATTAGTGACGCGGTGAATCGCTCACGGAAACCTTAGGAAATCATATGTCCAAGTTAGCTCAAAAAGTGGCACTCGTTACCGGTGGTTCACGTGGCATCGGTGCGGCAATCGCGAAACGTCTGGCGGCGGATGGGGCGAGCGTGGCCTTGACATACGCGAAGGACGCCAGCGCGGCTTCGGCCGTGGTCAAAGCGATTGAACTCAATGGCGGAAAGGCTATTGCGATTCAGGCGGACGCTACTGACGTCGAAGCGGTCGAGGCTGCGGTCGAAAAAACTTTTGCGACCTTCGGCCGGCTGGATGTGCTGGTGAACAATGCCGGCACGGCCATTCCGAAACCGTTCGAAGATACGTCGCTGGAGGAGATGGATAGAGTGATCGACATCAACATCCGCGGCGTATTCGCTGCGACCAAGGCTGCGCTGAAGCACCTGAGTGACGGTGGCCGCATCATCATGATCGGTTCGGCGGTGGGTGAGCGTGCCATTGCGCCAGGGCTGGTGCCCTACGCAGCCACGAAAGCAGCCGTCAGGATGTTCACCCAGGCGCTGTCCAGAGAGTTGGGAGGCCGGGGCATCACGGTCAACAACGTCCAGCCGGGTCCGATCGATACAGACCTGAATCCCGCCTCAGGCGATTGGGCCGTGCCGCAGAAGGCCGCCACCGTACTCGGCCGCTATGGGCGCGTTGAGGAGATCGCCGCAATGGTGGCTTTCGTCGCCGGACCGGAGGCCTCATACGTCACCGGGGCGAATCTTACGGTGGATGGCGGGATGAATGCCTGATCCCGGGCACATACCCGGCCTGCGGATTTGAAGAAGGGCGACGTCTGTGCGGACGCGACGGGGAGTCGATGAGCTAACGGAGTCGGCTCTCCATATTAGCGACCCCGTACAGTCACCAGGCCGCGCCGATGCCGCTCCCAGGCGCGGCCCGTAAGGGGATTTGTCGTCGTCCGATTGTCGATGATTCAAGGGGGCGCTGTCGAATGGCTCCTGTTGGCCCGAAGCTTGCCGATCATCGTGCGATCGACTTCTACCTTGCCACCAGCGGCAGCCCACTCGCGACATTCACGCCTTCTCCTTGACAGGCAGCTCTTTTCGCCGCAGCAACCGCTCGCGTCGTCCGCATTGCGGGATCTCGGTCCATTGAGCGAGTAACATTTCGACAATTCCAGGTATTCTTCAATAAGCGGCAGGGCTACGCCCAATTCTTCTGTTTTTCCACTAGGGAAACGCTGATCAATGGACCAACTGCCCAAGTTGCAGGCGAGATGGCGTCGAACTTTCCAGATGACGAAGCGAATCGACGCTCAATTCA
>NZ_JBNDKT010000077.1:0-14663 GCF_050435685.1 Paraburkholderia sp. GAS448 | reverse complement strand
TCTCGATGCCTGTGTTTGATCGACAACTGCTGCAACGTCACCTCCTCGGCTTCGCTCAGTTCAACAACACACTTCGTCCACTTCATCCTCTACCCCGGCAACATGAAGCGGCCAGGTTAGCGAAAGTCAAACTGTTTTACCAGGTGCACTTAAGCCCGATGACGGCGTAGCCTGATCCAGAACACTCACGCTACAATCCATGCACCTCGCAGCACCGCCCTCCAGCTTGTTCGACTTCACCGAAACGAGCGTTCGCCTTCCCCGAAATCCGCAGTATTCACGTATCTGCTGAATGCCAGTCTTGTGCGGATCTGGAAGGGATGGATGAACAGGGTCATGCTGATCTGCGAAAGGCATCAGGTCTCCTGAATGCGGCGTAAGTAGAACTATCAGTATGCTGTCGGCACTCGTCCATGCCAGCACTACCGGATCCGTGTGAGGCCTGCCACCGTCTCGTGACGGCGCAGTGGAGCGGTTTGAGCGAGAAACGCGCGGCTATCGATGGCGTGGCGCGCGATCTTGTCGTAGAGCGTTTTGCGAGGCACGCCGAGCAAATCGGCAGCCCGGCTGATCTGACCGTTCGCGCTGCGTAACGCTTCTTCGATAAACGCGCATTCTGCACGCGCCATGCGCGCAGAGAGCGAATCGGCGCCATCGGCGGGCTGCTGCAGCCCGTCGTCGAGCCCGAGACAGAACCGTTCCGCGACGTTCTTCAGTTCCCGCACGTTGCCCGGCCAGTCGTGCAGTTGCCAGCGCATCATGTCCGCCGGACTCCACGTGGGTTCCGGCCGCCGATCATAGCGAGCGCAGGCGCCGCGCAGGAAGTGGGCGAACAGTTCCGGAATATCGTCCGCGCGCTGGCGCAATGGCGGTAACTCAATTGAAACGACATTCAGACGATAATAAAGGTCGGCGCGAAATTGTTGCTGCTCGGCGAGCTGTTTCAGATCCTGCTTCACTGCGGCAATCACCCTCACATCGACGGGCACCACTGAGTTGCCACCAAGGCGCTCGATACTGCGCTCCTGCAGCGCACGCAAAAGTTTGGCCTGAAGCGCGAGCGGCATGGTTTCGAGTTCGTCGAGGAACAGCGTGCCGCCGCTCGCGTATTCGAACTTGCCGATGCGGCGATGCTGTGCGCTGGTAAACGCCCCCGCTTCATGGCCGAAGAACTCGCTTTCGAACACCGTTTCCGGCAGCGCGGCGCAATTGAGCGCGACAAACGGCCCTTTGCGGCGGCTCGCCGTATGCAATGCGCGTGCGAGCACTTCCTTGCCGGTGCCTGTTTCGCCGGTGATCAGCACATCGGCGTTGGTCGGGCCAATTGCATCAATGAGCGTGTGGACGTGCTGCATCGAAGGGGAACGACCCAGCAGATTCCTTTCCGCATCCAGCTGTGCCCGCAGGCTCTGGTTTTCGGTGACGAGCTTGCGCCGCTCCAGCCCGCGACGCACGGCCTCGAGGAGCCGCTCCGGGTGGAACGGCTTCTCGATGAAGTCGTATGCGCCTCCACGCATGGCCGCAACCGCCATGGCGATATCGCCATGGCCGGTAATCAGAATGACCGGAATATCGGTGCCTTGGGGCCGTGCGAGCACACTGTCGAGCAACGTAAGGCCGTCTATGCCGGGCAACCGGATGTCGCTCACGATTGCGGCTGCGGGAGCATGCGCGAGCGCGGCGAGTGCGCTTTCGGCATCTTCGAACTCGCGCACCGGCACGTCAGCAAGGCGGAGCGACTGAGCACAGCCGAGGCGCACTGTGGCATCGTCCTCGATGACATACACCGGTTGCGTACCAAGGACAGCAAACACGCTCATGGAATGAACCTCCTTTGGGTTACTCGTGGCAATTCGACGGTAAACATCGCGCCGGTTGATGTTTCGCCTCGATCGTTGCAGTTGCACCCGTCCAGGCGCCCGCCGAATTCGTCGATGATGGCCTGCGAAATGGCAAGGCCTAGCCCGAGACCTCGGCCAGAGACCTTGGTGGTATAGAAAGGTTCGAAGAGGCGGGGAAAAGCGTGCGCCGCGATGCCATTGCCACTGTCCTGTACACGGATTCGCACAGCTGTGTCGGTCACACTGGTCGTCACGATGACGTGACGCGCCAAGTTGGCCGCTGCGGAAGCGTCAATCGCGTTGGCGAGCAGGTTGACGAGAACCTGCTCGATGCGGATTGCACTTGCGTGCACAATGGCATCGTCCGGCACCGTCCCTACCCGGAGCACCACACAGGCCGCTTTGCGGTGCGGTTCGATGAGGGCAAGCGACTGACGCAGCGCCTCGGCGATCGCTACCGGTTCGCGCTCAAGCGCGTCGTGACGCGCAAACGCTTTAACATGTGCAACGATCTTGCCCATGCGGGCCGCGAGCTCGTTGATCAGATCGAGATTGTGCTTCAGTTCCGCGGGGCGGTTCAGCGCAACGAGCCTGACCGCGTTAGTCGATAGCGTCATCAATGCGGCGAGCGGCTGGTTCAGCTCGTGTGTAATGCCGGCAGCCATCTGGCCAAGAGCGGCGAGCTTGCCGGCCTGGATTGCGTCGTCGCGCGTGTCGCGCAGGATACGGCGGGCGTCGTCGAGCGCTTCGACTTTTTGTGCCAGCGCGGCGTTTGCCTGTGTCAGTTCGGCAGTGCGCTCGACGATCCGCGCTTCGAGATCGCGTTGCGCGTTCTGTAACGCAATGCATGCGTGGTGACGCTCGCGCTCCCGGCTGCGCCGAAGCCATACGGCGGCGAGCAGGCAAAAGAGCAGTGCGCTCGCTGCGGTTGCGCCGATGGCAGCGAGCGCTGCGGTACTCCGATCGTCAGCGGGATCGACGAGGACAGCAACTTTCCAGCCAAGCGGGCCGGCCGGCCTGTATTGCACGCCATACCAGCGAGGCTGCCCCCCGGTGGGAGCGACGTAGAGCGATTGCGGAGCAGTTGCGCGGTTGTTGCCGGCCGGTGCCATGGCGCCGGTATGTGCGTCGCGCGGAGGCGACCTCGACAAGGTCGGGAGCGTGGCTTCGCCGTAGTGGTGCGCAGCTTGCAGGGTACGTAGCGCGGCGTCGGGCAATGGTGCCAGTGTACGGTAGCGCCATGCTGGCAGTGAAGTGAGAAAAACCACGTTGTCACGATCGGCAACGACGACCAGGTCGCCGCTCGTTACCAGTGCACTCTCGTAACCGTCGAGCGGCGCCTTGATCGCAATGGCACCGACCGGTGGCCGCTCGGGATGCGTGGAGTCGCGAATCGGCACGGCAAGAAAATAGCCGGCTTCGCCTGTGGTGTTGCCGACCCCGTAGAAACGGCCGAAGCCGTGCTGCATGGCATCGATGAAGTAAGGTCGGAACCCATAGTTCCAGCCGACGAAACTGCCTGGCTCATTCCAGTTGCTCGCGGCGAGCGTTGCACCGTTCGCGTCCATCACATACGCGGCGGCCAATTGGGCACTCACCTGCACGGACTTCAGATACGCATTGGCCTTGGTTCGATTCACTACGCTCTCAGGCTGCATCAGCAATTCCAGCAGCACAGGTTCGAGCGCTGCGATGCGTGGCAGCGACTCATAGCGAGCGATTTGCGATTCCAGCGACAGCGCATGGAACGACGCACGCCGGGCGGACTCGGACGCGTGTACGCGCAGGTAATAGCGCAGCGTAATCGTATAGGCGAGCCATGCGGACGCGGCGCAGCATGCCACAACAATGAGCGCCATCGTGGCGTGCCGCAAACGGCGCATGTCGCGCGGTTTCAACACGACACGCGGATGGGCCAAACGCACTGACGCCGCACGCCCCCGGTTTGCCGCTCAGGTTTCGATGCGGGAGTGCTTGCGCGAGTCGCGCATTCCGAGATAAACGAGCAATGAGCAGAAAATTGCTCCTGTGACATACCAGTAAAACAGTTGTTCATGTCCCGCCTGCTTGAGCCATAACGCGATGTATTCGGCTGTACCGCCAAATATCGACACGGTGACAGCATACGGAAAGCCGACGCCCAATGCACGCACTTCAGCGGGGAACAGTTCGGCCTTGACGACCGCATTGATTGATGTGTAGCCCGATACGATGACAAGAGCGGCCATGATGAGCACAAAGGCACTCCACGGGCTGTGCGTATGGCTGACGGCGGTCATGATGGGCACCGTGAAGAGCGTGCCGAGCACGCCGAAAGCGATCAGGATCGGTCGCCGGCCGATGCGATCCGAAATCGCGCCGACAATCGGCTGTAGCAGTGCGAACAATGCCAGCGAGGCTCCCGAGACGAGGGTCGCGTCGTGCCGGGTCATTCCTGCGGTGTTGGCGAGGAATTTCTGCATGTAGATCGAGTAGGTGTAGAACGCGACGGTGCCGCCCATCGTCAGGCCGACCACGGCAAGCACGGCACGGGGATGCTTGCACAGCTCCGCCAGCGTGCCGCGCGCATCCCGTTTCACGCGCGCCTTCTGGAATTCGCCAGTCTCCTCCATCGTGGCGCGCAGGCGCATTGCGACGAGGGCACAGGCAGCGCCGATGAAAAAAGGCACGCGCCAGCCCCAGGTTTCGAGCTGTTCCGTGGTAAGCAGAAACTGCTGCATCGAGATCAGCAGGGCAAGCGCGATCAGTTGGCCCATGATCAGCGTGACATACTGGAAGCTGGAATAGAAGCCGCGGTCGCGGGCAGTTGCGACCTCGCTCAGGTACGTCGCTGACGTTCCGTACTCACCGCCCACGCTTAGTCCCTGCAACAATCGCGCGGCGACGAGCAGCGCCGGGGCCGCGGCTCCGATGACCTCATAGCTTGGGCATAGTGCGATGATCAGCGAGCCGGCGCACATCAGCACGACCGAAAGAAACAGAGCGGAGCGGCGCCCGTGACGGTCGGCGTAGACTCCCATCAGCCAGCCGCCGATCGGCCGCGCGAGAAAACCCACGGCAAAGACGGCCGCGGTATTCAGCAACTGTGCGGTCTGGTTGCCTGCCGGAAAGAAGGATTTGGCAAAATATAGTGCAAAGGCCGAGTACACGTACCAGTCATACCACTCGATCAGATTGCCGACCGAACCGGAAAAGATTGAGCGCAGCCGGTGCCGTTTGCTTTTCGCGCTCGAGGTTGGCAGGTCCTCGGGGTAATCGGAAGAGGGCCGAACATGATTGGCTGCATCGGGATAGGTTGGTTCCATGGTGTCTCCTATAGGTTTTGCGTGACGCCGCGTGGACGCGCGACGGGCCTATTCACCGCAATTTCGGTGCCAATGTGGATGATCTGGATGCCACCCGCAAATAATTGATTTAAGGGGGATTTCCACGGGTCGCTATGGCCGCCGCAAATGCTTGCATGGCGGATTGCCAGAATATGTGGATCTGAATGTCCGGCAATCCGCACGGCGGGCGTGAGGAAATACGAGGGCACCGCCTGTCGCAACGCCCGAGGAAATTAGGGCTACGCTGAAGAAGCCACCGTTTTCGCCAACAGCTTGCCGTTGAATTTCGGAATGCGAGATCAGCGACCCGACTTGTTCGATTTCCTGGCCCTGAAGGGCCTTGCAAGCGGGTCTCTCGACCCACTTTGGCTGCTCATGGACGCACCTGTGCCATCAGCCGCGTGCGGCTCATGTAGATGTTGGCCAGCGCGAGTACGGTAAAGGCGCGCGTGGCGTTCTTCGCGAGGCCGCGATAGCGCACCTTGCCGAAACCCCACAGCCGCTTGACCACCGCAAAGACGTGTTCGACCCGGGCACGAATCTTCGACTTGTTGCGGTTTTTCGAGCGTCTGGCGTCATCGACTTCACCACTGCGATTGCGCACGCGCTGGTTGGTGAAGTCCTTCGCTTTCGGCGCCTTGCTGGCGATGAGTTCCTTCTGGCTCGCATAGGCGCTGTCACCGTATACACGCTGCTCGGCGCCGTGCAGCAGATCAGGCAGCGGATGCTTGTCGTGCACGTTCGCCGCCGTCACCACCGCGCCGTGTGCCAGACCCGTCTGGCTATCCACACCGATGTCGGGTAGCGGTAGCGCATTGCTGCGCCACCGCCCCCTAAGAACCGGACGTGCGAGTCGCCCCGCATCCGGCTCAAGCCATTCGTCAGCACCGGCGTTAGAACCGGGCAATCAATCGTCAGTCGCGGTTCGACGACGGGCAAAGTAAGACGACCACACAGGGTCAAAGGGGTTTGCCTGACCGCGTATCTTCACGTGTCGAACAATTGGAACCATCGCAGCCCGAAACAGCCCGATTACTTCATGGGCCCTGGTCCGGGCAGTAAACGCCCAGGTGCGATTCCCCTCTACGTGGAAGTATTTATTTTTCGCCCAGCCCGTGCCTTTTGTGGGGTGCCGACGCATCGCCCATTTCCATAGGAGTTGCCAGATGTGAGCATCTATCGACGTAAAATGAGCCTTGGAGACCACATGACGGTGATACATGGCCCAACCTCGAATCACAGGGTTGAGCTGTAGAATCAGATTCGTCTGTGTGGCACTCCTGTGCTGCCTCACGATTTTCCTTACCTTTTCCATGAGTGACTTCACACTCTTGCTGGCCGGTTTGATGAGCAGCTTACCGCCGTACTTGCGTACATTCTGCCCGAGGAAATCGAACCCATCGGCGATGTGGGTGACCCTGGTTTTCTCTTCCGAGAGTTCCAGACCCCGAACGGTCAGGAACTGCTTGACCGCAGGGAGTACGTTCTGCTCCAGAATCTCTTTCGATACTCCGGTCACAACGAAGTCATCTGCATACCGATTGACGTTGACCTTGAACTTTCGGCGTGCGCGTTCCGTCGGTCCCACGCTTGCATCTACTGCCGCTTCCAGTCCGTCCAGCGTCATATTCGCGATGACGGGCGAAATGAGACCCCCTTGGGGAGTTCCCGCCTCAGTTGCGAACAGGGTTCCTTCATCGATAAATCCAGCCTTGAGCCATCGTCGCAGGACCGCTTTATCCATCGGAATGTGTTGAAGAATCCAGTCATGACTAAAATTATCGAAACAGCCCCACGAATGTCTCCTTCTAAAACCAATACTGTTAACAAGATCGAATTTCTGTTAACTTTCAAGTCTCTGCAACAACAAGAAGAGCTTGAAGGATGGCAAGAACGGAAGCAACGCTGCCCGGCGGGGCGCGGCTGGCGGACTATCTGACGGTGGGGTATCTGGCGCTGAACTGTTCGCTGGGACAGGTCAAGGAGGCGCTCGCGACATGCGGCGTGCAGACCGTGTGCGGCGCGACATGCCGCGTGAAGTGCTGGTGTATTTCGTGATGGCGATGTGTCTGTATCCGCGCGTGGCCTATGAGGAAGTGTTTCGTCTGGTGATCGAGCGACTGCGGCGCATCTACGGCGACCAGGTGCGCGACGCGCAGGTCAGCAAGGCGGCGATCTCGCAGGGGCGAGCACGGCTGGGCTGGCAGGTGATGCGCGAGCTGTTCGCCCGACAGGCAGCGCGACGCCCGCGGGCTGCAGTTGGGGACTATGCGGGCTATCGGGTCATGAGCGTGGATGGCTCGACGCTGGATATGCCTGATGAGCAGGTCAATGCGCAGGCGTTCGGGTATGCAAAGGGCGGGCGTGGTGAAGGCGCGTATCCACAGATCCGCTTTGTGGCGCTGGCCGAATGTGCGACGCACGCGCTGTGCGAGGTCCAGATGGGCGGGGGGTGCGCGAGGACAGCGAACAGGCGCTCACGCGGCAGCTGTTTGCGGCGTTCTCGAGCGAGATGCTGGTGCTGGCCGACCGCCTGTTCTATGGGTATGACATGTGGCGCGACGCGGTGGCCACCGGAGCGAAGCTGCTGTGGCGCGTGAAGTCGAATGTGCGACTGCCGTGCGAGGTGCCGCTGGCAGACGGTTCGTACCTGAGTACCGTATATGCCAGCGACACCGACCGGCGACACCAGCGCAACGGCATGCAGGTACGGGTCATTGAGTACCGCCTGGAAGGCGTGCCTGACGCCGAGCCGCAGTATCGCCTGATCACCAATTTGCTGGACCCGGTAGTAGCACCTGCCGTCGAGCTGGCGGCGCTGTATCACCGGCGCTGGAAAATAGAAGAGATGTTCGATGAGATCAAGACGCATCTGTGTGATGGGAAGAAGGTGCTGCGCAGCAAGACGCCTGATCTGGTACGTCAGGAGTTCTATGCGTTAATGCTCACGCACGCGGCGATCCGCCGCCTGATGTACGAGGCTGCCCAGGACAGCGGGCAGCGACCTGAAGACCTGTCCTTTGTCCATGCCGTTCGTGTGCTGAACCGACGCCTGCCCGAGGCGGCGGCAATTCCCCCCTGAGCATGCAGTGCATTTGGCAGAGATTTTTTTGGTTGGCGGTCGCAGCAACCAGCGCATCGCCATGTCGTCGGACCTGATCCGCGACCGGTAATCAAAAAAATGTTTGTGCTAAACCGCTCCACAGGCGGTGGCCGCTATGGGCATTGAATGACCGCCGCGATCAGCGCGATCGCCTGGTGCAACAAGGTGGTGATCTACGGGCTGCTGTTCGATGTTGCCGCCGAGACCCTGCGCACCATCGCTGCGGATCCGAAGCATCTGGGCGCGCAGATTGGCGCGACGCTGGTGCTGCATACGTGGGGCTCGTCACTCACGCACCATCCCCACGTCCACGGCATCGTCCCCGGTGATGGCCTGTCACCCGACGGTCAGCGGTGGGTCGCGTGCCGGCCCGGTTTCTTCCTGCCGGTGCGCGTGCTCTCACGGCTGTTCCGGCGCCGTTTCCTGGAAGAACTCGCAGCCGTGCATCGTCGTGGCCAGCTGCGGTGCTTCGGCGAGTACGCCGCGCTCGCCGATCCGGCCGTCTTCGCACAGTGGCTCGCGCCGCTGCGCGCGTGTGAATGGGTCGTGTATGCCAAACGCCCGTTCGCTGGACCCGAGGCCGTACTCGCGTATCTGTCGCGCTATACCCACCGGGTCGCGATCTCCAACCAGCGGCTGGTTGCGCTCGATGAGCGCGGCGTGACGTTCCGATGGAAGGACTACCGCGCGACGGGGCGCACCCGCTACAAGACGATGACGCTGGATGCACAGGAGTTCATGCGGCGCTTCCTGCTGCACGTGCTGCCCGGCGGCTTCCACCGCATCCGCCACTATGGCCTGCTGGCCAATCCGGTGCGCCAGGCGAATCTCGCCAAGGTGCGTGAGTTGCTGCACGTCCTCCCAGCACCGCGCACGCAACCCGACAACACCGATCCCGCTGGGTGTCCCGCCTTCATCTGCCGGCACTGCGGTGCACCGATGATCGTCATCGATGTCCTCGAGCGCAGCGCACCGATCCGCGCGCCACCCGTACAGCGAGCCGCAGCATGAGCACAGGTGTTTCGAGACGTTCAAACCGACCGTCGGCTCTCCGGCAACGGGACCCGATAGCGGACGCTTGCGTCCCTGGCCCGGATCAACCGGTGCCCCGTTCTGCCTGCCGTCACAAACGTGGACCGCACCGCTTCGCCAACCTGCACCCCGTGCGGTTTCCTCCCTTGAGGTTTATACGACGCCTGCCCGCATGCGCCTGTGGCGCGCGCCCATGCCTGTGGTCCTGGGCAGGCATCCTACAAATCCAAACAATTCCGGACATTCGGGAGAGGGCCACAGTTTTCAGTTTTGGACCAAGACGTCGAGTATTGCATACTCGACCGAGACCTCGGGGAAGAGCGATCCTTGTCGCCCGCGCGTCTCGGATCGCGCGGCGCTCAACGGCATCCTGTTCGTGATGAAGACAAGAATACGCTGGAACCACTTGCCGACGCGGTTGGGGTTCGGCTCAGGCGCAACTTGTTGACGGCGACCGCGCGCGACTGGCAGGAGGCCGGCGTATGGGACCGTCTGCACGAGCTTGTGCTGGCGAAACTACGCGAGACAGACCAGCTCGACTTCTCGCGTGCCGCCGTCGATTCTTCGTCGGTGCGAGCTGTTGGGGCGGCCGAAAAACTGGTCCGAACCCCACGGATCGTGCGCGACCCGGTTCTAGGCACCACATCCTCGTAGACGCCAACGGCGTGCCGGTCAGCGCGATCCCGACGGGTGCGAATGCACACGACCTCAAGCAGTTGCTGCCGCTCGTCGATGCGATCCCGCCCGTTCGCGGCGTGCGCGGTCGTCCGCTTTAAACGCCCAAGGTTCTCTATGGCAATTGCGGCTACGATTCCGATTCCCACCGTCAGCAACTGCGCCATCGCGGTATCCAGTCGGTGATCGCGAAGCGCCGCAGTCAACAGGGTAGCGGGCTGGGCAAATTTCGGTGGGTCGTCGAACGAACTCACTCCTGGCTCCACAACTTTCGTCGTCTTCGTATTCGCTTCGAGCGTCGTGCCGACATTCACGAAGCGTTCTTGAAACTCGGCTGCTCTCTCATCTGTTGGAACATCTTCAGACGTGCAGAGCAGGCTTTTTGAACTGGCCTCTTACAGAGAAACCCGGAAGCCTTGCGGACAAAGGCGTTTCCGTTGCCAGCATTTATGCCCTGATTTCAGCAACTCCACGCATCGTCCTGCCCGAATTCCTGACGCCACCTCTTTGGCTGCGCGTTGAAACGGCCTCATCACGGAATTACTGCATCGCGGCACGCACCTCCACACGACGATTTAGTGCACGACCTTCAGCCGTCGCATTCGATGCTACCGGGTCAGCAGCCCCGCGCCCTTCGGCCGAGAAGTTGTCGGCAAGTATGCCCTGGCTGCGCAGATAGGCGATTGCTGACGTTGCTCGTGCACGGGACAGTCTATCGTTGTGCGCAGTTGAGCCTGTCGAATCCGTATAGCCAATCACGACGATATCCTTAAAAGCAAGCCCCTGATTGAAACGTATGAAGCTGTCGAGACCCTGTCTGGCCACCTCGGTCAGCACTGAACTGTCGGTCGCAAAATAGGCATCTCCTTGCAGCAACACCTGACGTTGCGCAACGGGTTGCTGTTGTGCCGCAGGCTTTTCCGCCTCGGAAACGCCGCACATAAAGGTGATCTGACGCGGATCGTTCTTACGTGCATTCGCATCCACACCATCGACAAGCTCAAGCGGCGTGACCGGTTGCCCTTGGCACTTTCTGGCCGCCGCTGCCATACATGAGTCTGAGCTTTCCATCAGACCAGTACAGGTAACCCGATAGACAGGTTTTGGCTGGTCAGGCAAGACTATGGCCTGCATTGTGTAAGTCGGCCCGGATTGCGTAGTACATGCGGCCAAGCCGCCGGCGCATGCGGCGACCAGTGCCAGATGCGACAATTTAATCAAGATGATTTTATTCATAAAAAGTTGTTTGGCCACGATTTGACCAGTAGCCTACATATAGTTTGGAAGTCCGACTGACAAGAAGATACATTCCGTACTGCCGCACGCATATCTGACAGACACTATTTCATCGACCAGATACACCTGACCTGTCCGTTTTTAAAAAAATCGTGCCAATGAGCGCAGGGCAATCGCATGAAGGGCCTTACCAGGCAAGGATTTCGGCACGATAGCGGTCGCTGACACAGGCCTTGAGCCGGCGGTTTTTTATTCCGACCTTGGTCTTCGTGTCACGTTTGAGCAGATTCAGCGCGATGCGGCGCAGGATCGCGAAGTTCTGTGCGGCGTTGTCCACGCGCACCCGGCACTGGTCTTCGCCAAAGGCCACATCGAGCACCCAGTGAAGGTTATTCTCGATGCGCCAGTGGGCACGCACCGCGCGGGCGATGAGCACCGCGTCGGGCGGCAGCTGGACACGTAGTAGCTGCGCTCCGTGGTTGAATATTCCACGCCAAAGTGTAAGCGGTTGATTTGCCGCACATGGTTTCCTGAGTCGCCGGAGTGCAACATGCGTCCACCTCTTTTGAACAGGTGGACACCTCATGAGTCAGACTTCCGACTTCCCGAAGCTTGAGGCCGTTGGGCTAAGCGATGATGGCCAGCGGCACTACTACGACCCGCAGGCCAAGCAGGCACTGATTCAGGCCTGCCTGCAGCCGGGTGCATCCCTTGCAGGTTTGGCGCTGAAGGCCGGCGTGAATGCGAACCTGCTGCGCAAGTGGGTCCGCAAACACCAGGCGAAGTGCGATGCCCCTTCTGCGACGCCGGTGGGCGAAGAGGCGGCGGCGTTTGTTGCTGTGGTTGAAGTCGACGATGCCGGGACGCGAGCCGATCTTTGCGCAAAGCCCGAGCAGCCACCAGCCCGTCGCGAACCTGTGCGTGCATCGCAGCGTCCGCCGCTACCGTCGCGCCTGGTAGCGCAATTGCCAAACGGGGTGAGTCTCGAGCTGGAGTGCGTGGGACAGGACACGACGCTGGTGAGGGCGATGATTGATGCGCTGAGGGCACGTTGATGTTCCGGCTCGACGCTGACCTCCGGGTCTATCTGCATCGCGACCCGATCGACTTCAGGTTCGGCATGAATAGCCTGATCACGCTGGTCGCGCAGGAGATGAAGCTCGATCCCTTTGCTCGAGCCGTCTTCGCGTTTCGCAACCGTCGATGCGACAGGATCAAACTTCTGTTGTATGACCGCACGGGCTTCTGGCTGATGCTGCGGCGCCTTGAGGAGGACCGTTTTGTGTGGCCACGCCGGCAGCAGGCTGTGATCGAACTGACGACCGAGCAGCTCCACTGGCTGCTGGATGGCATCGACATCAATGCAATACGCCGCCACCCCGCGCGCCGGTACCGGCACGTCACGTAAATTGACAATTGTTCACGATTGTCCGTAAACCTGTTGCGGCGACGACTTCAGTATCGTGCTGCACATGAAAGCCAATCGCCCGAAGTCGTCCAGCAAGGACCATCTCAAACAGCTCCCGTCCGATGAGCTGATCGCACGCATTCTCGAACTCGAGGATCGTAACCGACAACTTGTGCAACGGGTCGAGCAGCTCGAAGAGCTGTTCCGCCTCGCGCAGGACAAGCGCTTTGCGCCCAGCAGCGAGAAGCTCAAGGATCGCGTATTCGACGAGGCGGAGCAGATTGCCGCAACGCAGTGCGCCGATGACGAGGTGGACGACGCGTTCGCACTGCCGGACACGGGGCTGCCGGAAACGGGCACGCCTGTGCAGGGCAAGCGTGGTCGCAAGCCGCTGCCGGCTCATCTGCCCCGCCAGCGTATTGAATACGACCTGCCTGAAGCGCAGAAGGTCTGCCCATGCTGCAGCAACTCGCTGCATCGCATGGGCGAGGAAATCAGCGAACAGCTGCACTATGAAGTGAAGGCTTCCGTGCTGCAGCACGTGCGTTTCAAATACGCGTGTCGCCACTGCGATCGCAACGCCGAGCACACGCCCATCATCACCGCGCCGATGCCGGCGCAGCCACTGCCTGGCAGCAACGCGAGCGCGGCAATCATTGCGGCGGTCACGGTCGGCAAATTCGTCGACGGGACCCCGCTGTACCGGATGGAGGACGTACTCGCGCGCGCCCACATTCCGGTCACGCGCGGTACCCTGGCGAAATGGATAATCCGGCCTGCACAACTGCATTACAGCCGGCTTTATAAGGCGCTGCTTCAGACTTTGCTGTCACAGTCGCTGATCCACGGGGACGAGACGACGGTGCAGGTCCTTAAAGAGGAAGGCAAGACCCCGCAGGGCAAGTCGTTCATGTGGGTCTACCGCAGCGCCGAGGAATGCGAGCAGCCGGTGGTGCTGTTCGATTACCAGCCAGGGCGAGGCCAGGAATACCCGCGGGCCTTCCTCGCCGGCTACCAGGGCATGCTGCTGACCGATGGCTATGCCGCGTGGCGCACGCTCGAAGGCGTGACACACTTCGGATGCCTGGCTCATGCGCGCAGGCTGTTCGTCGATGCGCACAAGGGCAGCAAGAAGAAAACCGGCACCCTCGTTCATCAGGCGCTCGAATACTTCCGGGCGCTGTATCAGGTCGAGACGCTTGCGCGTGCCGATGTGCCGCAGAACGAAGCCTGGGCAGATTACCGGTACCGGTTGCGACAGCAGCATAGTGTGCCGTTGCTGGAAGCGTTCAAAAAATGGCTGGATGGAAAGGCGCCGCTGGTGTTGCCTGAAAGCTTGCTGGGCAAGGCGATCAGCTATACGCGTAACCAGTGGGAATACCTCAGTCGCTACGTTACGGACGGGCGCGTCGGCGCTGACAACAACATTCTCGAGCGCGACATCAGGCCGTTTGCCACTTCGAGAAAATCATAGCTGTTCAGCGACACGGTTGACGGTGCAAAGGCGAGCGCCATGGTGTTCAGCCTGATGCTCACGTGCCGTGCGTGCAACGTCGAGCCCTATGAGTACCTGCTGCACGTACTGAAGGAACTGCCGCAGCGCGCACCGGACGACGACGTCTCGGACCTGCTGCCGTTCAACTACGCGAAACAACAACAATCCGTGACATCCACCGTCTGAGTGGCATGCGATGACGCGCAGGCCATCCGTCCGTGCGTCATCAAACTCACATCTCCCAAAGCCAGGACATCGCTGATCGATCTCGATCGCCGCGATGCGGTTATGCTCGACCATCCAGCGCGAACGCTTCACGATACGGTGTGCTTAAATTCGCGGTTACGCCAAAGTGAACAGGAATTCCACGGCAAAAAGAACAGGGTTTCCACGCCATCGCGAACAGGAATTTGAGGTGGCGGCGACGCGGGTCAACGGTGGCACGATCGACGGTTTTGTCGGGAGTGCCGAATGGCAAATGTCAGGTTGACCATGCGCAAAATCAGGGAAGTGCTGCGGTTGCATTTCGAGTGTGACCGCAATCAGA
>NZ_JBNDKT010000076.1:0-15134 GCF_050435685.1 Paraburkholderia sp. GAS448 | reverse complement strand
CCTCATCGACATTCGACTTCTTCAGCATGTTCAACTCCATTTCCAGACACACGTTTTACCCCAAATTCGTGTCCAGAAAAATCGGAGGCGGTTCACAGCGAGTACCACACGGTGCGCGAGGCAAATGCTGCAATTGCAGGCTACCAGGCGTCGACGCTGTGCAACAAAATCGACGTGACGTTGGAGTTTCAGGATGAGCGTTACGCCCGCATTACCTTATATCCTTCCGATCCACCCGATATCGCCGCAAAGTTCTTCTCAACCCAAAAGAGCGTGCGTGCGCGGCTGACCGCAGGCTTCGGCGGCACTGACTTCGAAAAGCGTTGGGAATTGGGTTGCAAGGTACTTGACGCTGATCTGATCGCGTTCTTCGAGAAGTATTCGCTCGACGAACCCGCAGCAGCCCGTACGAAGGCTCCGACCGGCAAAAAGACCTCGATTGAATGCTGCGGCGCCCACGCGATCGTATAGCGGGCCGCCGCCTGGCGCATGGGACACATCAACCTGAAACCCGCCCGCTGCGTGCCCCTGAACGGGGTGCCAGCGGGCAAATTTTTTCTCTGCGCGGCGCAATTTTCCCATGCCGGCGCGACACCCCGGAAAACGTCGAGATCCGAGTGCGGTTGCTCCTAATCGAGGGCCCGTAGTACCATTCTGTTAGCCGTTCGATCGGCAGCATCACACCTCAAACTAGCCCCGGCATGAAACGTCGGCGGCGACATCAATTATCTTCCCAGCACCCTCCGGCCAGCGCGCCAGCCCTGACCCGAGCGTAGCTTGCTCTCGTGTTTATCCACGCCGCAAACGCGGCAACAAACTCGAGGCAAATCATCATGATTCAGAAAACCAACGAAGCTGGAAAAATGACTCAAACGACGGTCGCTCCGGTTGTCGCGCGTTTTCGGGCTGACGGCAACTTCAATGAGGCGTCGGCCAACATGCGAAGGCTCATTGAGCAACAGTCGCCGGAGCTTCAGGCAGCGTTGATGCAAGCGTATTCAGGAGTATTGACGGCGGCAGAAGCGGTGCGTGACCAGTATCAGAGCGATTGGCGTGCGGCAAAGGCTCCGTCTGCGACAGACGGGAAACGGGTTCCTGCTGCTGAAAGCCTGCAGCGCGAACGCTCTACGCTTGCTGCGGTTGTGCAAGCCGAAGAAGCTGCCGGCTTGCCGCATTTCGAGCGACGTGCCGCCATCACTGATCCCGTGATCACTCCGTTCGTCCGTGCCCTGGTATCCGATGGGTTCGAGATCAAAAAGGATCGTGGCGATTGTGACGCATTAGGTACTTGCCCTGTGTGTCGGGGGCGGTATCTCTACACTGCGATCAAGGACGGCATCGAGCTTCAACTTTGCCCTCACTGCCGGGATACACAAGACCGAAAAGGCCGAATTGCCTAATAGGAAAGATGTCCACGCCGGAAAAGGAGTCGAAGTACCAGGCTCCTTCGCCGGGAATGTGCTCAATCAAGCTGAAACGACGCCCGCTGCGCTGCCCTTTTCGGGGAGGTCGGCTGGCAGAAAGTAACTTTTCACCCTCGCGGGGACGCGCTCCCCGACGGGGGAGCTTCTCGCAAAATTCTTGGAGAAGCAAAATGAATCAACAGGTGCAAATGCCGCAAGCGGACGTGGTGATTCTCCCGGACGGCTACAACGGACACACGATGAACTTCTATGTCGATCCGATTGAAGTCATGGGAGACACCGTGAAGCTTCGCTGTGCCGAGCCCGGCAAAGAGTACCAGTTCGCGTGGCGCGAGAAATCCGTGGTAGAAGCCGCAGTCGCTTCGCGAAGCGCGGATGGGAAACTGGCAGAAGTCCGGCCGACCCGCGGCAATCAGGCGTGATATAATACATCATGGCTGACAGAAAAAGCGCCGACGAGCGCCATGTGATCTCGAAACGCAGAGGCAACGGCGAATTGCGGCGCGAGGTGTGGGTCGATAAAACGGGCCGGGGGACGCGTTACAACCTTGCCTACATCAATCACGACATCTATCAGGGCGACAACGGCAGGGTTATCGGCTACGACAACGCGCACGGCTTCCACCATCGACACTACTTCGGCAAAATCGAACCGGTGGTTTTTGTGAGTTTCGAGGAAATCGAGGACGCGTTTGCACGCGATTGGAACGCGCTGAGGAGTAAACCATGAAAAAGCTGCACGTCGGAACCGGATCAGAGGTGGAGTTCTTTGCGCGAGGCAAACGCATAGCGCGTGCAGCCGATCGCGGAGAATCCATTCCCGAGACTCATATCATCACCTTCGAAGATCCTGCTGACGTAGCGCAGCTGCTGACGCAGGCTCGTATCGGGGTGTTCCGTTCTGTGAAGGCTGAGCCGGCGTCAATCACGGCTATCGCGACACGTCTGCATCGCGACCGGAGCGCGGTCAAGCGTGATGTGGATGCGCTTTGCGAGGCCGGGCTCGTTGCTGTCGAGTCGGTGCCGAATGCCGGGCACGGAATGCACAAGATCGTCCGGGCAGTAGCTGCACGGGTCGATCTGCGTGTGTCGATCGACTGACGCGGCATCAACCGAAAACTAAGTCCGCTGTACGCCCTCACAGAGGGTGTCGGCGGACTTTTTCTTTAGCGTTGCCCCGGTACGAAGTTGACAGCGCCGCCGACAATTTTTCGTCTGCGTTCAGCGAACCGGAAAACGTTGAGATCCGCTGTTGCTTGCGGCCGAGCTGCTGACAGGGCTAGAATCGACGTCGAGCCGTTCGATCGGCAGCATCAGACCTCAAATTGGCCCCGGCACAGCGCGTCGGCGGCGACATCAATTATGTTCCCAGCACCCTCCGGCCAGCGCGGCAGCCCTGACCCGAGCGTAGCTCGCTCTCGTGTTTATCCACGCCGCAAACGCGGCAACAAACTCGAGGCAAATCATCATGAATCAGAATTCCAACGAAGCTGGGAAACTGCTGCAGGACGGTGACTTGGTGTTGGCGACCAAGACTACCAACGCACAGTTCGAGCAAGTCATCGGAACTGTGCCCGGCAACGCGAAGAACGGCAGGGTGTCCATCCGACTGCTGCATGTTTTGCGCAAGTGGGGGAATGATGGACATGGTCGCGCCGACGCTGGGTTTGTACAGGCGATCGTCGCCGGCACGATGAACTACACCGATGCGCTTGTCGAAGACGTTGAGAAAATCGACACGGTTCGGCACGGTCAGTTACTGTGCAGCACCGAACGGAAAATGACGACCAACGACAATCTGTTCGCTCCATGGGGCGACGTAGCTCAGGGTCTGCAGCGAAAGCTCGACGCACAGCAGCAGGGGAAAATGCGGGAAGCACAGGATGAGCGCGTCGTCATCATCGTTGACAACGGTGTGGTTCAGGATGTCCTGACGTCAAACGGCTCGATTCGTTGCCTTGTGCTGGATCGCGAAGACCCCGCTGGCGCCGACTACGTCAATGTGGCGGGCGGAAGCGCTGCGCTCGACGCAATGGCGCAGGCGCTCCCACGGGTCCAGAGGGCGCGTGTGAAGCGAGCGTTCGCAGCCGTGGAACGCTCACTGGCCCAGTCTCGCTTCGCTGGAAATGAGGACGCACAGCGAATTCTGTCCAGCGTCCGATCGCCGCAAATCAAAAACGAGACTCGGAAACTGCCGGGACAACCGGCGCGATCGGAGCTCGAAAACGTGTTGATCCAGGCAATCGAGGCGTCTGGCTTTTTGGTCAGTGGCCCGTCCGATTCGCGGGCTGCGGAGCACGGTGAGCCGGCCTGGGTGTGCAATGGACGAAGTGCCCTGGCGGCGTGCGCGCAAAGGCGGCTACCGCATGTTACGTCTGTCGACGTGATGATACCGGGGCTTGCCCCGGAATTCGCGTCCGAACATACTTACACAGCCGCCATGCACGTTTCCCGACTTGAGCAGGCTATCAAGGCGTGGCACGTTGCGGACGAGACGTACGAGGATGTCGCGAGTGGTCCGTTGTCTGCAGAGCATGCTGTCGTTTGTATGCTCGCAGATTATCGCCACTACTGCGATGCAAAGGGACTCGACTTTGCAAAGCTGGACCGTAACGCGTACAGCGACTATCGCGAACATCTCGCGAATGATCGTCATTTCGGGGTCGACAAGTAATCTGTCGTCGCCGGACACGTAACCATTCAACCTGCAACCCCGCCCGCGCCACCCTCTTCTCGGTGTGTCGCGGGCTCTTTTTCGCCCGTCCAGTCTCACAATTTCCCGATGTCCGCGCGACGCCTCGGAAAACGTTGAAATCCGGGTCGGCTTGTCGCGCGCCAGCCCTTTGATGCATACTAACGGCAGCCGTTCGATCGGCAGCATCACACGTCAAACTAGCCCCGGCGCAACACGTCGGCGGTGACATCAATTCTCTTCCCAGCACCCTCCGGCCAGCGCCACCCGCCGCTGCCCCGAGCGTCGCTCGATCTCCCGTCTTTTAAACGCCGTCACGACGGCAGAACACGAGGAGAAGTCATGAATCAGAAAACCAACGAAGCTGGGAAACTGGCGGATGTCACCGATGCGGACATGGCAGATGCGAAAGCCGCTGGGTTTGTCGTCGAATTGGGAGCCGCAGACTGTCCGGAGGAGAACCTGCGAGGACGGTGGTGGTGGACGCTCACGCAGCCGCGCTGGTCTGGAATCGAGGCCAGTGAGGGCGATTTCGACACCGAAGCCGCAGCGTGGGCTGATGCCATTCGTTTACTTCGCAGCGATCCTTCGCTGACGGGGGAGTTGCAGAACGGCGCTATCGTCACCGTGCAACGCACCTATGCTCTGATTGCCGATAAAGGCGATCTGGGCGTCGTGGTGGATGGCCCCGAGGCGATGCGGGGGTATGCGGGTTCACCCGTTCTTGTAACAGCCCGAGGCTAGTTTGTGATCGAGCCGACCGACGTTGGGCCGACTGGCAAAACGTTGGAAGGTGCGTCGTTCGAGGCATGCAACGCGGCTCGTGCAAGCGGGACGCTTCAGCAGGCGCTGATCGACGGGAAACTGCCGGTCCGCCATGAACCTACCGTCGAGCGCGAACTTTTGATTCTCGCTCTTCTCACGACGCACGGATGGAGCCGGCTCGAAGGGGTCTCGATGCGCTGCGCGACCAAAGTCGTACTCTCTCCCAAGGTTGCGTATGACGGAACCATTCACGCCGTGTTCAACAAGACGGGAAGGTTCCTGGCGCTGGAAGTCGGGCGCGAGTCGCCGTTCGTCGTGCAAACGACGCTCGGAGATCCCTCAGACGTGGTTGAAGCTTTCAACGCAATGTTTAACGCCTGGGCAGATTCGATTGGCGCAACATTCGAAGCGCCAGCCGGCGCGGATGATGCCTCGGCGCAACGGGAAGTGCCTGTCGTGGCCCGTTATGTCGATATGGACCGTAAGTGGTATCTGTGTCACGCAGCGAGTTATCAGAACGCATTTCGTAAAGAGGTCAACGGCTTTGGAACCCGTGGCGAGGCCGTTCGATTCGCTGAGCAGGCAGGATGCGCAATTGAGTATCACGAGTGCGATCAGCTACACGCAATCCACGTAGATCGGAAACTGCCAGAAGTTGAGGCAAACCTCGTCAAGCACGGAAGAGGTTGAAATGGCCGACATGAAATATTTCTGCGATATCGGCGATCAGGTTGTGCAGCTGAAGGCACCGTATGGCATGCCGAACAAGGAATTCGAAGCCAAGTTTCCAGGAATCAAAGGCCTTCGCTATGACGGATACACTAGGATTGCAGGTTACCCGCTTGAAGGCGCTGGCGGTCCACTGCCAGTGACTCGGGTGATCGAGTTCAAGGCGCATCCGAGCTTCCACGAATGCAACGCGAAGTGCCTGAATGGTAGCCATAAAGGCACTTGCGAATGCAGGTGTGGCGGAAAGAACCACGGCCGGGGGATGTTCACCCGGATGGTGTCGATGGTGTGAGCAATATGGCCAGCGCAACCCTCTTCGGAGGTGTGCCGCGGGCGTCTTTCGCAAGTGTGGAAGCGGCATTGCAGGCGAGTTGACAGTCCGTCTCGTGCTGAACGAGCAGACCTTTCGCGCTGTGCTGGATTGCGTCGTGCCGGATGCGGCAATGAACACCGTCTTCGCTGAACTGCCTACGCGATTCGTTTTCAATCCGTGGCTCGGTATGGGCAAGGGTGGGATGCGTGAGGTTTCCGTGAGCGAGCGCATCAACTCGGCCCCATCGGTTGGTATCTAATCTTTCAACTCGTAATACACGCCTGCCGCCCTCCCGATTTCGGGAGCGTCAGCGGGCTCTCCCTTTAGGGCGAGCCGTCTCCAAACGGGCGCCTTTGTGGCGCCCAGCAACGCCCCGCCCAATGGCGGCTTCCGGTCAGCGCTTTCCGAGCACTGACCCGAAGAGTGAGCTGACCACGCTCACCGAGTGCATCCCAGAGGTGTGCCGCGGGCCTTGCCCCCAACTTGCGGAATTTTCCGATGTCGTCGCGTCACATCGGAAAACGGTCCGGCCGCGCTCACTCCTGTCCGGTACAGGTGCCCGTAAAGTAGAAGTAAAGATAGGCGGCCGGCGGATCGAGCTTCTTGCCCAGCACGTGAGCGGTCTCTGGATGCGGTCGCGTATCGGCCGACCCCTGGGAAAACTCTCGCAGTAGCAGGCCGTCGAGGGGCTTGTCGTCCTTGTCGACCAGGCTGAACCCCAGGCCTGCCCTTTGATTACTATGGGCGGCACTGATTAATGCGCAGCGAGGTCGCACATGCTGTGTCGTGAACGTATAGATGGTTTGCTGGCCAGGTGCATCGGCGAGTGTGAGCGTGTTGTCATCGAGAACCAACAGCGGCTGTGCAGGACAAAGCGCTGATGCGCCTCGGGTGAAATGGAGGGTGGGAATCTCGGTCGTCGGACCGGTGAGCGCAATGCGTTGGCTCCTGATCGGCTCATACGGATGGACGCCGCAGCGCTCATAGTAACCACCAAAGGCGGGTGTGAGCACTGTTGCAAACATCAGCATCACGCCGACGCGAGCATAAGGGAACCAGATTTGCATGGCTGCTCTCCTGGACGGTGCGTCGAGTGTCTACCCGCGCGCAGCATGTAAGCAAGTGGAGAGTCCTGCGGCCGGTGTCCGCGCTTCCAGAAGTTTCCGAGGTTCCCACTAGATGCTGGCCCAGCAATCGCAAAATCGCGGACCTCGCAGCTATACTCTCTGAACAGTTCACATTTTGAATAGTTCACGTATGGCTAAAGCACCCGTGATCGAAGAAAAACAGTTGCGTCATATGCTGAAGGTTGCGGCAGTGACGGGCGAGTCGCCCACGCGCGACGTCGCGCTTCTTTATGTCCTCTACGGGACCGGCATGATGTTGACCGAGGTGGCCACCATCACCGTCCGGGACTACCTCAGAGAGGATGGTTCTATTCGAGAGGAGAGCACAATTCGCGCTGCGATCGCACACCGCAGCAAGGAGCGGCCAGTTTTTTGGGTGAACCCGAAAGTTGTTTCAGCACTCGACGCCTACCTCGCAACGCGCGTGAATCTACGTCACGGCGTTACCGTTCGCAAAGCAGCTTTTCGCGGACTCGACCCGGACGGCCCGCTTTTTCGACGAGCAGACGGTGAGCCGTACGTACTTACTGCCCGCGAGTCCAGCAGCGGTGCACTCAGCTACTCGTGCGATTCCTTGAGCCAAGTGTTTCGCCGTTTACATCTACAGTCCGGCATTCGGGGCGGGCATGCTCTAGCTGCACGACGTACGTTCGCCGTACGGCTGCACCGCAAGGGCTATGATCTCCGGCACATTTCAGCGTTGCTCGGGCATGGAACATTGACGGCAACCAAAAAGCTAATCGACAGTGATCCGGTGAAGCTCGCGGACCTTGTGTCCGGAGTGATATGACACCTGGCCGCAGCGGGCCGCTGGCTGTCAAGGTCTAGGCTTTTTTGCCGTTAACAAGCGCATTCGGGTGGAACAGGGCGGTGCTATGATAGGCACAGGTGCCTATCCTCAAACTCCCACTTCGTATGACGACGACCAATCGAGAGAAATACCTTGCGCTGCTGGCCCAGGCAGGCGTGACGCAGGTCGGGAGCGCCGCCCTGATCGCGGAGCAGACCCAGCGCCCTTGCTCGCCGCGCACCGTACGCGCGTGGCTGGCTGCGCCCGGCACGCCGAGCGCCCGACCCTGCCCGGACTGGGCCGTCGAGGCGCTCGCACGACGGCTCAAAAAGCTGAAGAAAGTCGTTGCGTGAATAGGCGCATGTGCCTACCCTCGAACGTATGAACCAGGAGATTTCCGTGAAACCTTCGATCGCACTGAACGCGCACCGCGCCGAAATTCGCCGGATCGTCGAGGCCAACAAGGCAGCGAATCCGCGTGTTTTCGGCTCGGTGGTTCGTGGCGAGGATGAGGACGGCAGCGACCTCGACATCCTGGTCGATGCACTACCGGGGGCGACACTGTTCGACCTGGGCGGGATCCAGTATGAGCTGCAGGAACTGCTCGGGGTGCGCGTAGACCTGCTGACACCCCGCGATATTTCAGTGAAGTTCCGGGCCGAGGTGCTGGCCGAGGCGGTGCCCGTATGAACGCGAAACAGCGCCAGTTGCGCCTGCCGGATTACCTTGAACACATGCTCGAAGCGTCACGTCTGGCGCAGCAGTATCTAGCCGGCGTCGACAAGGCCGAGTTCCTTGGCAACCGGATGATCCAGCAGGCGGTGATGATGAACATTGTCATCGTGGGTGAGACGGCCACGCATATTCGTGATGAATACCCGGAATTTCTGAGCGCCAATCCGAACCCGGCCCTTCCGTGGCACAAGATGATCGGTATGCGTAACCGCATGGCGCATGGCTACTTCGACACGGATCTTGAGATTGTGTGTGAGACGGTCAAGACGCATCTGCCGGTGCTTGAATATTTTCTGGCGACGCGCGTCGGGCATCAGCAAGACGCCAACGACGCGAGCGCCGACAAGCCCTCGACGCCACGCCTCGATGTCTAAGAAGGAAAAGAGGGATTCTATATGCCACTCGAACTCTCTCCAATGCAAGGGTACTTTGTAGTCGAACTTGCAAAGTCGGGCGCACTGTTCCTGGTGATCGGCGGAAAGGCGATGCAGACCTTCGAACTCGACAGGCCGACCGACGACCTCGACCTCTGGATATCTCGGGATGACCACACGACCGATCGAGTCTATGCGGCGTTACAGAAGTTTTGCGGCGCTCCAGCCGAGTTCCGGGAGCGGCTACGCGCGCCAAACGTTCGTGTGCCCATCCCGACCGAGGCAAATCCCGAGATCGACATTCTGACCTCGATCGACGGAATGGAGTTCGAAAATGTGAATCGCGCGGCGCGCGACGTGGTTTGGAAAACGATCGTACTGAGGGTTCCAAGTTCCGATGACTTGATTCGTTGCAAGCAGATTGCAATCGCTTCCACAGAAGCACGCATTGCAAGCGGCGAATGGAATCCGGCGGGCGTAGAGGAAGCCCGTCGTGGCATCACTCGCGACGAGCGAGATATTGAGTTACTTCGACAAAGGCGGGACTAGGAAAAGCGAGGAAAGGATGGAACTGCGCGAACGTCTCCAAGCGGTGGCAAGGGAATATAACGAGGCAATAGCGAAGGGCAAGAAGCGGGAAGCTCACGAGGTCGCTAACCGCAGTCACGGTATCGTTTGGGATGCGATTAAAGAGATCAATTCCCAACCTGTTATCGAGCAGTCGCTGCTGGATGAGGCCGAGGCCCTGTTGATGGATATCCGGTGGGGCCAAGCGACGAAGCGATTTGTCTAGGGAAAGCAAATGCAAAACACGTACTACAACCTGCTGATGTCCGGTAACGAGGAGGCGTGGACGGGCACCTCGTGGGCTATGGAATGTAGTCGAGTCTTCGAACACACCCACGACGATGTGAAGCGGCCGTTTGCAGCGCTTGATGATGTAGCGCTAGGTTCGCTAATGAGTTTCCCGACGATATTCGCCTACGAAAAGTATCTGCGTGCTTCCGCGCGCGTCGGCAGGATCACCGAGGTGACCCGCAGGCAAAGCGAGTTTGCGTTCACCTTTGCGTTCGACCCCACCGTCTCACCGATTCCATACGACACGTTTATGGCTCTCCTACGTGAACTGGATATCGAGTCCAAGAGGGAAGTCAATCGCAGTCATTGGGCAGTCAAAAACGTTGATCTCGCACGGGTACTCTATGGCGCAGGTCTCACGTCGAGTCCGACGCTTCAGCCACAGGCTCGTCCGCCAAGGGTCTTCATTTCGTATTCGTGGGACTCTCCTGAACATCGAGCGTGGGTTGCTCAATTGGCGTCGTCACTCCGCCACGACGGAATCGACGTGATCCTCGATCAGTGGCACCTTGGTTTGGGTGAGGAGCTGAGCGCCTTCATGGTCAACGGAGTGCGCGAGAGTGATCGCGTGTTGGTCATCTGCACAGAGCAGTATGTCCGCAAAGGACAAGAGCGTCAGGGGGGCGTGGGCTATGAGCAGATGCTGGTAAGCAGTCAGATCATGCGTCACGTCGGCACCAACAAATTCATCCCGGTCGTACGCCAGACCACCGGCGTAGCGCCTGCGTTGCCCGACGATTTATCGGGCCGGATGTATGTAGACCTTTCGGATGGTCCTAACGCGCACGTTGCTTACCGACAACTGGTACATGACCTGCATAACATCCGCACTCCACTGCCCCCGCTCGGGCCTCGCCCAGCGGCGCTTTGAAGTGCTGAAATAGGAAAAGCCGGTGCGTCGGTTACAAGCGCGGAGCGCGTGCCATGAATGAAGTTCTTGCTTTCGATTGGGGTACGGAAATAGTCGGTGTCTTAGACGTTAAGACAGGCCTCTACATGGCGTATCGCGGGGAAGGTGAGATGATCGAAGGCGCGAAGCGTGTCCTCTCGGTGGAAGGCACCATCGTCAGTTTTAATGGCAACGCATGTGATCTTCCGAGATTGTTCGAGTTGCTTCAACGCGAGCAGACCGAGTGTGCGCTCAAGGCGACGCACGACGACATGTTGGTGATCACGTCCACCATCCGCTGGGCACCGGACCCCGGTACAGGCCCAATAAACGGACCGGGCCTGTGTGCGACGTATACCCACTACTTCGGGGAGAGTAAGCCCTCGCGGCCCTGCAGCTTCACTGGCGAGTACGAGGCCAACAATTGGCTCGACTGCTACATGGCGGCTGAGCTCTGGAAGAAATGGAAGCGCGATGAACTCGCGCCGTAAATCGGAAAAGCCACGGATGCCGAACCATTCATTCCATAAAGTCGCCATGACGGCAATGGTCACGTTTGCTGCGGCAATCGCGCGTGCTGGGGATCTTCCTGATCCGCGGTTCACACCCGGCGCGATTAACTCCGACGTAACTCAAACCAATATTCATCAGACGGTGTGCGCGAAGGGCTACACCAAGGCAATCCGCCCGCCGGCGTACTTCACAAATGCCCTGAAGAAGCGCCAGATAGAGCAGTTCGGCTATGCTGACCGAAACGCGCGTGACTACGAGGAAGACCTCGTGGCGCTTTCTATTGGCGGCGCACCTACCGACGAGCGCAACTTGTGGCCGCAGCCACGCAATAGCGAATGGAGTGCTGATAAGAAAGATCAGCTTGAGTTTGTACTTTACAAGATGGTATGCAGCGAGGAAATTTCCCTGAAGCAGGCGCAACGAGAAATGGCAACGGACTGGATTGAAGCGTGGAAGCGATACGTGCCGACCCATCCTGACTACCGGTTCAAGGGCGAATAGGAAAAGGTTGCGTGACGGGCGGCCACGGCAAACTGAGCGCGACCGCGTATGAGAGCGTGGAGAGGCGAATGAACGCACGATATGAACCTGTCGTCGGTGAGTTTCCGAACCTGTCCGCCTGCGTGAAATACGCGCGGACGTTGTCATCCTCGGAAGGATATCTGTTTCGGGGCGAAAGCTCGGATCGCTATTGCACGACGCTATCCACTCACGATCGCGTCGTCTCCGATTTGCGGCTTCCGCCAAAGTGCCGGCACGCGATCGAAGAAAGGGTCCAATGGCTGCACCGGGATTTGCAGTTATTTCTCGGCCTGCCCCCCGATCTGGCGATGGGGTTCCTTCAACACTATGAGGCCCCGACCAAGATGCTTGACCTGACGACTTCGCCAGAGGTGGCAGCGTCGTTCGCGGCCGGCCGCGGAGGGGATGAAGCGCACGGACTATTTGCGGTCGTTCCCCGCAGCGCCGTCGTCAGCGAATCTCTGATCGATCTGTCCCAGCACCCGAAAGCTAACCGACCGCGTCGGCAGCGCGCGCTAGCGTTCCAGAGCCAAAAATGTCCCAATCTGAAGGAAGTGAATTGCGTTCGCGACCTCGGAATCCGCTGGTACCGATTCGCGCACAGTCCGGATGAAACGAAGAAGTGGACTAAGTACGCCAAGGAGAAGGAGCTGCTAGATGCCCACACCGACGAAGTTGCTGGCGTGCTGCAACTCCTACTACACTCCTATGAAAAGACCAACGACTGCGCCGCCGATTGGCTCGCAAATCATGTTGTGGCGGCGCCCTTCGTTACAAAGATCGTTGAAGTCGCCGTTGACGGCGGATTAGTGATCGAGCTTGTTGCACCTGGCCCAGACTTTGATCTAGCGATTGAAAGGGTAAATAACCGTCGAATTTGGTCGAATGCTTACCCCTATGACTCTCCGGGGCAAGGTGGCTTTCGAAATGACCTTCGCGCCATTCAGCTCCTTCCAGACCCTGCTGCTCCGGGGTCAGGGAGCGACGCGTAGGGTGTCTCGTTGCGCGACATCTAGAACCTTTAATGAATCACAGCCGAACTTGCGGCATTTGAATCGGAAAAGCCGGTGCAGCCGGCGCAAGGAGAAGCGATGGAGCACGAAGCACTCTACGATGCAATCCAGAATGCGTTTGACGTACTCGCCGCGCATGACGGCAGGATCGAAGACGAACAGCGCGCTCTCGTTGCTGGACTGATCGAGCGATGCGAGATTGCCGCGATGAACACAGATGCCGACCTTGGACCGTGGGAGCGCAGAGAACTCGGTTTGGCTCGTGCGGCGCACGCAGCCGGCTGGCTTCGCTTGTCCTTGACTGCGGCGCATAAGGCGTTGCAGGTAAGCGAGTTACCAAGGGATCAATACGATTACGGCTGGACCTACAGCCAGCATCAGATTGAAAAGTCTGCTGATTGACCGGAAAAGCCATCACTATGGAAATGCGACACGATTACTTGAATCAGCTCGACGCGGCGATCAAGGATGCAGATTCCAAGGCAAAGCTGAACTACCGCATTTCCTACGCGGTTTATATCGCTGCGTTCCTCGGAAGCCTTGCGGGGACCTTGGTACCGCTTCTTGCTACGGGTGATGGTGCCCGCAAAACTGGTGCGGTCGTTGCTTTGTTACCAGCGATTGCGTTGAGCGTGATGGCGTCTTTCCGGTTCAACCGAAAATCTGATTGGCATTCCGAGCACAAAGCCAAGTTGCAAGAGATCGAACGCCAAATGCGAATTAAACCCTATGAAAAAGTGCCAGAGTTGATTGACTGTTGGAACTACATGGAGCGTGAGATGGCGCGTCATTGGCCGGGTTTCGGCGAACTACCAGGCGCCCCGCACCAAGGGCCGGACAAGCCGCGTAACTAGATATCGGAAAAGCCTATCATCGGCAGCACTCAGGTCGCTTTTCGCGACAGCCAACATACCGATCAGGAGGGCGGATTCAACCGGTCGCCGCAACACTATATTGTTGAACAGATTTTAGATACTCGTCCAGAGCTTCGGCCGGGGTCTTCCAACCAAGCGTTTTCCGGGGCCTGGAATTCAGTGCATTGGCAACGGCCTGGATTTCTCGAGCGCTCCACCGAGACAGGTCTGTGCCCTTTGGAAAGTATTGCCGCAAGAGGCCGTTCGTGTTCTCGTTCGTGCCGCGCTGCCATGGACTGTGCGGGTCGGCGAAGAATACCTTCACCCCGGATTCGACCGTGAAGCGAGCGTGATCGGATAGTTCCTTGCCGCGATCCCAGGTCAATGACCGCCACAACTGGGCAGGCATGTCTGTCACGGTCTTCTTGAGCGCATTGGCCATCGTGACAGCTCCGTAGCCAGCCAGCGCAGGACCATTCTTCGTCCTGGGCATTAGCCCATAGCCTTCCTCGCGAGGCAGGTGCACAAGCATGGTGAATCGGCTTGATCGCTCGACCAGCGTTCCGATCGCGGACCGGTTCAGACCGATGATTAGGTCCCCCTCCCAATGCCCCGGCACAGCACGATCCTGCGCTTCCGCAGGCCGGCTAGAGATCATCACATCCTCGCTAACGTGCGCCCAGGCCTTGGCTTGTGCCCTGGCCCTCGGCACGCGCAACGCCCGCCCAGTGCGCAGACAGCTAACCAGCTCGCGCTTGAGAGCACCTCGGCCCTGGATATAGAGAGCTTGGTAAATGGCCTCGTGAGAGATGCGCATGGATTCGTCATCCGGGAAGTCGGTCTGCAGCCGGTTGGAAATCTGTTCGGGCGACCAGTCATTGACCCATTTACGGTCGCCGCGATGCGGTTTGTTTCTCCCTTTGAACGGCGCTTGTCGAGGTCCAGAAATGTCACGGCCATTAGCGTCGCGAACCTTGCCCTCCAGACGGTCTTGCACGTAGTGGCGCAACCTTGGGTTAGTCACGAGTTTCGAAGGCTTGGGTCTTTTGGCGACCAGTTCCGCCTTCCACTGCGCAACCGAAGCTCGATACTCAAGCCGGCCGCTACGAGTTGCCGCATTACGTGTCAATTCCCGGGAGACCGTCGATGGGCTGCGTCCGATACGGCGAGCAATCTCTCGTACCCCGACACTCTGGAACGAAAGTAGTCCAATCTCTTCTCGCTCCGCGAACGACAAGTACCTCCCGGATATCGGGCTCGACATGGAAAGTGGCATGCCACCATTATGACGGAACCAGCGAGTGCCTACTGCCTGCGACACGCCAACCGCCTCTGCAGCCTTCTCACTTGTAATGCCTGTTGCGATTTGCTCCCAGAATCGCCGCTCGGTCTCACGCCGGTGTGACGGCGCACCTGGCGAGCGCATCGATCCTCGCCCTGTTGTCACGGATCGGCGTAATGAGGCCATTCCGGGATCGGCGTAATCGAGCCACCAGATGATCGCCGTAATCGAGCCAGTGCAGGATCGGCATATTG
>NZ_JBNDKT010000075.1:0-15553 GCF_050435685.1 Paraburkholderia sp. GAS448 | reverse complement strand
AGCAGGAGGCGCTCTTTACGGCGCCACTGTCGCGCGTGATCAACGTGATCCAGCTGTCGCTGTTCGGCGAGATCGATCCGGACATCGGCTTTACCTTCGTGCCGTTGTGGACGCTGAACGAGGAGCAGCTGGCGAACACGCGCAAGGTCGAGGCCGAGACCGACATTGGCCTCATCAACGCGGGCGTGATCAGTCCGCAGGAGTCGCGCGTGCGGCTCGCGGCGCAGGAAGACGGTCCTTATGCGTCGCTCGATCTCGATGTGGAGCCCCCTGCTCCGCCGCTGCGTGAGATTGAAATGGGCGGGACCGGCGAAACACTGCAATGGCAGCACGGGACGTGATGGTTGATGCACCACCCGCCCGCCGCGGCATCGTGTCGCCGACGGGCCGCGCGGTCACGCTCACATCGGTGCGGCCCAATGAAGGCATCACGATGGCGTACCGCCGGCGTCTGGAGCGGCTGGTCGACACCATGCAGTCGAGCCTGGTGTACTGGCTGCGGGCGTGCTACCGCGCGAACGAACCGGAACTTGCGCAGGCGGGTGCACATGATTCGAGTCCCGCGATGACGCTGCGCGACACGATGAACCGGCTCGCGCGCCGCTGGCAGCGGCGCTTTGATGAAGCCGCGCCGGTGCTGGCGCGCCAGTTCGCGGCGGCGTCGATGAGTCATGCCGACAGCGCGATGCGTGCCTCACTGAAGAAGGCCGGCTTCGCGGTCGAGTTCCGTCTCACGCGCGAGGCGAACGACGCGCTGCAGGCGACCATTGGCGAGAACGTCGGGCTGATCAGGTCGATCGCCTCGCAGCACCTGGCCGAGGTCCAGGGGCTGGTGATGAGGAGCGTGCAGACGGGCCGCGATATCGGTGGCCTGACGCAGGCACTGCAGGACCGCCATGGCATCACGCGGCGGCGCGCGGCCTTCATCGCACGCGACCAGAACAGCAAGGCGACCGCGACGGTGACACGCGTGCGGCAGGAGAACCTGGGCATCACGGAGGCGATCTGGCTACACAGCCACGGCGGCAGACACCCGCGAAAGTCGCACATCGAGGCCGATGGCAAACGGTACACGATCAGCGAGGGCATGTATCTCGACGGCGCGTGGACGTGGCCGGGGCGCGAGCCGAACTGCCGGTGCGTGAGCCGCTCGATCATTCCCGCGCTCGATGACGGTCGCTACGGCCCATAGCGGGAGACACGCCATGCCCATCCAGTCCTGCACGCTGCCGGGTGGCGGTACGGGCTGGCGCTGGGGCGGACACGACACCTGTTACGCGGCGCGCGCCGATGCCGAACGGCAGGCCGCCGCCGCGCATGCGGGCGGTTATACCGGCGATCGCCGGCTTGCGTTCGACCGCGCGTCGATGCGCAGCTACGACCAGGACGGCCGGCTGCACGTGGCTGTCACCCCGATCAGCAAGGCCAATGTCTGCCCGTACCTGGGCAGCGAGATTCCCGACTGCGCGGAACTGGGGCTCGACGCGCAGCGCACCTACCGGCTGCTGCGTGATCCTGGTGAACTGGCGAAGGCCGCGCCGACCGTCAACAGCATCCCGCTGATCGACGCATTCGACGAGACCGGCCATGAGCATATCCAGGTATCGGCCGCGTCGCCGAAAAAGGAAATCGTCGTCGGCAGCACCGGCACCGATGGGGTGTTCGAGGCGCCTTACCTCAAGAACAGCCTGGTCGTGTGGGACGCGAAGGCCATCGGCGGCATCGAGGACGACACGCGCCGCGAGATCTCGTCGGCCTACTACTACCGCGCGGACATGACGCCGGGCACGTACGCCGGCGAGCGCTACGACGGCGTGATGCGCGACATCCGCGGCAACCACGTCGCGCTGGTGCGGGCGGGCCGCGCCGGGTCCGATGTGGCGGTGGGAGATTCAATGCCCGGCGATTCAGCACTGGAGAGCCAAACCATGAGCAGCACACCACTTTCGCCGAAACTGTCACGTCAGGCCACGCTCGTCAGGGGCGTATTGCTCGGCCACCTGAAACCGAAGCTGGCCGCCGATGCGCAGCCTGTCCTCACCACCGCACTGAACCCCATTCTTGCGGGCCTCACGCGCGCGAACTGGCCCGCCAGCAAGGCGTCGATCATCGCGGCGCTGAAACCCCGGCTCGCCACCGACGCAGACATCGAGAGCCTCGTCTCGCTGCTCGACAGCCTGGACGGCGAGGACACCGATGACGATGACGTGGCGCTCGACAACCCGCAGCAGCTCGATGCTGCGAATGGTGTCGACGCCGGACCGATCGACGCGATTCTCGAGGCGCTGCGCGGCAAGCTTAATCCTGATGATCTCGCCGAGATCGAGGCGAAGCTGAAGAGCCTGAAGCTCGCCGGCGACGAGGACGATGACACCGCCCAGGACACCCCGCCGCCAACACCCGGCACGCCCACGCCACCCGCCACTTCAAACGGCGCAAATGGTGCAACCGTCGTCAGGAAGGACGACGACAACAACAACAACGTGAGCCGACCGGCCATGGATGCCGCGCTCAGGGGCGCGATGCAGCAGGTCCGCAAGGAGGCGCGCACCGCGATGGACGCAGCCATGAAGGAAGCGGTCCGCCAGGCCGCGAAGGATGCCGAGACGGCGGCGATCCACCGCATGCGCGCGGTGGCCAGCGCCGAGACGTTCGTGATGCCGTGGGTCGGGCGACTCGCGCTCGCGCAGGACAGCGCCGAGGGCGTGTACCGCGCGGCGCTGGAGACGCTCGGCGTGAACGTGAGCGGCATCCATCCGAGCGCGTTCCGCGCGATTCTCGAAGCGCAGCCGAAACCGGGCATGCGCCGTGAACGCATCGCGATGGACTCGGTGGCGCTGAAGAGCTTCGCGGAGCGCTATCCGCATGCGGCCAGCGTGAAGCAGCTCGGGTAAGGAGACAACCATGGGCTTCCAGACACAGGTCTACTACCAGCCGTCCCCGGCGGTCGAGGGCGATTTCGCCTCCGTCAATCCGCGCGCGAGCGTGCTGGCCGGCCCCGGCTCGCTGGTGGCGGGTCCCAACGGCGTGACCGTTGGCCGCTTCGCGTGGGCGACTTCCACCGGCCAGGAAGACATCAGTTCCGGCGAGGTGGATTTCTACAACCTCGTGTCGAGCAGCGGCACGGGGCCGCCCTCGGGCTTCGTGCATCGCAACCAGCAGGCGCTCATCACGCAATGGCTCGCCGAGGCGACGATGGTGATTCCCGGGGGGCTGCCCGTGACGCTCTTCAGCGCGGGCGACTTCTGGGCACGCAACGCGGGCAATGCCGCGACCGTGGTCAACCAGAAGGTGTTCGCGGACCTCGGCAACGGCGCGGCGATTCCGGCCGATGCGGGCGCAACGGTCGCCGGGGCGGTCGAGACGAAGTGGACCGTGATGTCGGCCGCCGCGCCCGGCGAACTGATGAAGATGTCGACCTGGCCGCTGGGTTGAACGATTCCGGCAGGTAACCCCGTTGAAGGCCCACGCTCTTTCCCGGTCACGGGAAACCGGCGTGGGTCTTCCTTTTTGCGCGCGCGACGGAGCACATCATGCGTAACAGTGATTTTGACCAGCTCGAGCGCACCTTCGGCATCGTGATGCCCGACGTGCTCGACTACACGACGAACCTGATCGCGATGGACGCGCAGCCGCCGCTGGTGACCACACCGAACGCGGGCATCCCCGCGTGGCTCGCGAACTATATCGATCCCGACTTCGTGCAGATCCTGACCGCGCCCAACCGGGCCGCCGTGATTCTCGGCGAGGCGAAGAAAGGCGACTGGACCACGATGACGGCGACCTTCCCCGTGATCGAAAGCACCGGCGAGGTGTCGAGCTACGGCGACTACAACGAGAACGGGTCGGTATCCGCGAACGCCGACTTTCCTCAGCGGCAGTCGTACCACTACCAGACGATGACGCAGTGGGGCGAGCGGCAGCTGGAGATGAGCGCGCTCGCGCGGATCGACTACGTCGGGCGCGTGAACATCGCCTCGGCGATCGTGCTCGACAAGTTCCAGAACAACACCTATTTCTACGGCGTCTCTGGCCTGCAGAACTATGGCCTCCTGAACGACCCGCGCCTGTCGCCATCGCTCGCGCCCGGTCCGAAGGCATTCAACAGCGGTGCCTCGGGACCGTGGATCACCAACGGCGCGGTGACCGCCACCGCCAACGAGATCTATACCGACATCCAGACACTCTTCAATGAACTGGTGCTGCAGTCGGGCGGCAACATCGAGATGGACGCGCGCATGACGCTGGCGATGGCGCCCTCGTCGAGCGTGGCGCTGACGACCACCAACACGTACAACGTGAACGTGTCCGACATGCTGAGGAAGAACTTCCCGGCCCTGCGGGTCGAGACGGCGGTGCAGTACCAGAACCCCACGGGGGTCCGACATGCTGAGGAAGAACTTCCCGGCCCTGCGGGTCGAGACGGCGGTGCAGTACCAGAACCCCACGGGCGGCAACATGCTGCAGCTGATCGCCGACGCGGTCGAAGGCCAGAAGACCGGCTACTGCGCGTTCACCGAGAAGCTGCGCGCGCACGGCATCGTGCGTGACACCAGCAGCTTCAAGCAGAAGAAGTCGCAGGGCTCGTGGGGCGCGGTGATCTTCCAGCCGTTCGCCATCGCGTCGATGGTCGGCGTGTAGCGGTCCTTGATGGAGCACGAACATGGCAACCCAGACAGCACGCGCGCCGGACACCGGCGCAACCGTCACGGTCGCCTGCCGGCTGCCGCAGGGGCTGCACCTCGATATCGTCAAGCATGGCGAGGTCCGCAAGCGCGTGACGCTCGCGGGCAGCAATTCGACGCAGGCGGTCGCCGGCTTTGGCATCACCGAGCACGTGCCGAAGGACTTCTTCGACAGGTGGCTCGCCGACCACCGCGAACTGCCGGCGGTGAAGAATGGCCTGATCTTCGCGCACGAGAAGAAGGACTCGGTCGAGGCCAGGGCCACTGAGCGCACGGACCTGAAAAGCGGGCTGGAACCGCTCGATCCGAAGAAGCCCGGCCGCGACCTCGCGCCACTGTCGAAGGACTGAAGACAGGGTTGCATACGGGAACCACTGCGATGCCAACCGGGATCGTCACGTTCGACTACGGCGCGTGGGCCGTGCGCTATCCGTCGCTCGCGGCCGTCGTGTCCGAACCGCTCGCGCAGGCGTACTTCAATGAGGCGCGACTTTTCTGTGACAACACGCGTTTCAGCCCCGTGCTCGACACCACGGTGCGCGCCGCGCTGCTGAACATGCTGGTCGCGCATCTCGCGCAGCTGAACCTGCCCGCAGGCGGTGGTGACGGAAGTGCCGGTGGGACGAATGCGGCAGCGCCCTCGCCGCTCGTGGGTCGCATCACGAACGCGACCGAGGGTAGCGTGTCGGTGCAGACGCAGATGGACCTGCCGTTAGGCAGCGCGCAATGGTTCAACCAGACGCCATATGGCGCGCAGTTCTGGGCCGCGACCGCCGCGTACCGCACGATGCGTTACGTGCCCATCCCGCCGCGCGACATGGACCCGTATTCGCCATGGTAGCGGCGCTGGTAACGCAATGACGAGGCAGCGATGGCAAGTGGCGTGCTGTCCGGCGGCGACCGGCTCGAAGCCCTGCTGCGTGAACTCGCCGCGAAGCTGGACAGGCCGGGCACGCTCGAAGTGGGTTTCATGGCTGGCGCGACCAAGGCCGACGGGACGCCGGTGCCGATGATCGCCGCGATCAACAAGTTCGGCGGCACCGTGACCATTCCCGCGCGAGAAACCACGATCCACCGCAGCCTGAACGAGCGGACCGGCGACTTCAACCGGGGCGGCCGCTTCGTGCGGCGTGACCGGTCGAACTTTGCCACCACGCACACGGTGCCCGCGTACACGGTGACGATTCCCCCCCGCCCGTTCTTCCGCTCGATGATCGCGAACGAAAGCGGCCACTGGGGCGACGATCTCGGCAGGCTGCTGGTGGCGAACGGCTACGACGTGCCCCGCACGCTCGACCAGATGGGCGAATCGATCCAGGGTGAACTTCAGCAGTCGATCCGCGAATGCTCGACACCGGCCAATGCCCGGTCGACCATCGCGAAGAAAGGGTTTGACGATCCGCTCATCGCAAGCGGCACGATGCTCAAGAGCGTCACGCACCGCATAGCGTAGGACCTTCGGACGGACCAGGCGGATGGATCTGCACGCGATTGCCGGGCCGTGCGTGGCGGCGGTCAACCCGTGGGTGACGGCCTCGATCCAGGCGTCGGCCGGTTACATGACCGCGCCCGACGGCACGCGCACCCCGGCCTATGCGCCGGCGGTGCCGATGCGCGCGCAGATGCAGTCACTCACGTTCCGCGATCTGGGTGCAGCTCGATGGCCTGAACCTGCAGGGCGAACGGCGCGCGCTGTATCTCGATGGCAACTGGCAGGGCGTGCTGCGAGCCGAGGTGAAAGGTGGCGATCTGGTCACGTTGCCCGACAGTTCGCTGTGGCTGATCGCGCACGTGCTTGAAAACTGGCGGATGACCAGCGGCTGGTGCAAGGTGGCCGTCACCCGTCAGATGCCGTCTGGCCAGCTTTCGCAATGAGACGACTGTGGACGCCGCATCGCTGTCGCTAACGGAAAGCCAGACGCTCGCCGCGCTGCGCGCGTTCCTCCTGTCGGTCCTGCCCGCAGGCGTTGAGGCAATCCGAGGTCAGGACAACCGGCTGCCGGAACCGCCCGGCGCGAACTTCGTCGTGATGACGCCGGTGCTGCGCGAGCGGCTGGAAACAAATGTGGACGCCTGGCGTGACGGCTATCCGGATGCGCCATCCGTGCGGGACGTGCTGCAGGCCACGAAACTTACCGTGCAGATTGACGTTCACGGGCCATCCGGCGCCGACCACACGCAGACGATCACGACGTTGTGGCGCGATCCGTGTGCGTGCGACGCGTTCACGGCGTCTGGATTTGATATCGCACCGCTCTTTGCCAGCGAGCCGCGCCAGGTGCCGTTCCTGAACGAGGCGCAGCAGGTCGAGACGTGCTGGAGCGTCGATCTCGTGATGCAGGTCAATCCCGTTGTCACCGTGCCGCAGGAGTTCGCGCAGTCGCTCGAAATCGGCACGGCGGGGAACCCCGTAACGGCTGCCACCCGTCATGTGCAGCGGTGGAATGGCCCGAAGGAAGTCGACTCATCGTTTTCTGCCTGACCGCCTCCCGAAAACCCTCACCTTCACGAACGCCGCGCTGATCTCACTCAGGCGGCTTTCTGCTTTCTGCCGGAGCATCCATGCCCAACACGATCCCGATCTCGCAGATCGTGAGGGTCAATCCGGGCGTGCTCGCCGCGGCGGGCGACGCCGTCGACCTGAACGGCCTGATCCTCACACCGTCCCCCTACCCGCCCGTGGGCGAGGCTCTGCTGTTCGCCGATGCCGGTGACGTGTCCGCGTATTTCGGCGCGCAGTCGGCCGAGGCGCAGATGGCCGCGATTTACTTCGCGGGCTTCCAGAACTGCACGAAGACGCCGGGCGCGCTGTACTTCGCGCAGTACGGCCTGACCGCTATGCCGGCATGGCTGCGCGGCGCGTCGCTCGCCGCGATGACGCTGGATGAACTTCAGGCCGTCAGCGGCGAATTCAGCATTGTTGTCGATGGCGTGGCGCACAGCGCAACCGTCGACCTGTCGGCCGCGACCAGCTTCTCGAACGCGGCGCAGATCCTCGCTGCGGATCTTTCGCTTGACGTCACGTTCGATGCGCAGCACCAGGCGTTCGTCATCACTGACAACGTGACGGGTGCCACGTCGGTCATGTCGGCCGCCACTGGTGCCGCCGCCACGGCGCTTGCCATGGATGCCGCCTCGGGCGCCACCGCCTCGCCCGGCGCCGATCCCGCCACGCCCGGCCCGTTCACGGACAACCTGATCGCGAACCTCACGCAGAACTGGGCGCTGTTCACGACCACCTGGGAGCCGGATCTCGCGGACAAGACCGCGTTCTCGCAGTGGGCCAGCAGCACCACGTACCGCTTCGGCTATGCCGGCTTCGACTCCGACCCGCAGGCGCTCGTGGCAGGCTCAACCGCGTGCTGGGGCTATGGGTTGCGTAGCCAGAACCTCGACGGCTCGGTGCCGCTTTATGGCGATGGGTCGCACGCCGCGTTCGTGCTCGGCTTTGCCGCGTCGCTCGACTTCGCCCGCCTGAATGGCCGCACCACGCTCGCGTTCAGGACGCAGGCAGGCCTGGTGCCTTCGGTCACGAACGCGTCGGATGCGGTCGCGCTCAAGGCGAACGGCTACAACTGGTTCGGCGCCTACGCGAACGCGACCAGCCAGTTCAGGTTCACGTATCCGGGCTGCGTGTCGGGCGAATGGGCGTGGCTCGATTCCTATCTGGACCAGATCTGGCTGAACGCGAACCTGCAGCTCGCGATGATCCAGCTGCTCATGGCGGTGGGCTCATTGCCTTACAACGCGCAAGGGTACTCGATGATCGAGGCTGCCTGCATGGACCCGATCAGCGCGGCGGTGAACTTCGGCGCGATCCGCACCGGCATCGCGCTGTCGGACGCGCAGGTCGCGGAGGTGCAGAACGCGCTCGGCTTCGATGCGTCAGCCGCGATCGAGGCGAAGGGCTACTACCTCGCGATCCAGCCGGCGACACCCGCGATCCGTGCGGCGCGCGCGAGCCCGCCGATGACCCTTTTCTACACCGATGGCGGCAGCATCCAGCAGCTCACGCTCGCCAGCATCGCGATCGTGTGATTTGACAGATGATTGCGCAAAGTGACGTGGAAACCTGGAAACCGGTCAGGAATGCGAAGGACAGAGCAAAGCGCTGCCGGTCGTCACCCAAAAAGCGCCCCGGCCGCCACATGCGAGCCGGGGCGTCGAGGGCACGCACGGACAGAACCGGGGAAGATTCTGCATGGCTCCCGTGCGCTAATCCGGCAGGACCGCTCAACAAGTGCCGGATCAGTTTCCAGTATAGGCAGCACCTATGCGGTACGCATAGGAAAAACAGTGCGGCAGGAAACACAGGGTGAGGAAGAAACCGGCGCCGCCAGCGTGAGCGCCGCGGCGACAAGCAAAAAAACGCCGTTTGAAGGGCGGGATCAAGTACGGAATTCACAACGGACCTGTGATATCAAGCCGGATGGACTCCTGAATGACGGCATGCATTATCCGTTGCGAAGGCAACCGTTTACGCAGGACGTGTCTGATTCGCATGTCCGATCAAAAATATCCTTTCTGCTGCCGCCGATCTAGCAGGTGTGGGTTCTGAAATGGATGATCAGCTGGACGATGCGCAACGAAAAAAGCAGGTAGCCGAGGCTCAGGGCGAGCTGCAGCATGAGGTGTCGCCGCAGTTTCGCCAGCCTTCGCAGGCCATCGACGAAGTTCAGGGCGATCAGCAGGCAACCCGCTGCCGCGACCACATATCCCGTCATCAGTGGATTGGGCAGTCCAGGCAGGTCGATGGTATCGAAATGTCTGAACGTCTCGACGCCTGCCGCGACGATGATGGTGGCCACGACCAGGTTTCGGGTGTGATCGAAAACGGCCCTCAGGCCACCACGATCGAAGAATGCCTGCACGACAGCATTCAAGGGACTGCTCATGACGCCTCCCTTGCGAGGCCCGGATGGCATTCTGACGGCCCCGCCACGGTTACGGAACGACGCGTAACGCATCGCCCGGATATTGACACGTTCCCGGCACCCGAGTGTAGCAACATCAAACATGGAAATTCCCGTCTCCGGCATCCCGGCCGATGGCACCAGCCCGCGCTTTGCGCTGGGCGTCGTCATCATCGATGCCACGACCGGCCAGCCGGCTGACCTCCCGGGCCTGGGTGGCCCGGACGTTCCGCCACCCACACCGGTCACGCGCACGGCAGCGCTTGCCAGCGTCACGACGGCCGGTTCGGTGCCGGCCGGCTGCACGCAGGCGAGCTTCGCCAACAGCGGCGCGGCGAACGCCACAGTGGCTGGCGGTACCTTGCCGCCGGGCTACGCGGTCACGTTCGACGCCCCTGATGGCGACACGCTCGCCGCGATCGCGTACAGCGCCGTGGGGACGACCCTGCTGGTTTCGACGGTGGCGTGATGGGCATCGCGCTCATGGGTGCATCCCGCCTGGTGCCCAGGGGCGTCGGTCTGGCAAACGGCTGGATCCTCTCGGATGGCGCTTCAGCGGCCAGCCATGCGAACGGCCAGAGCGACGCACTGGCCCGTACCCTGGCAACCGGTGCATTTGTGTGTGTGCCGCAGGGCGTGACGGGGACAGTTACCGGCCTGCTCTCCGGCGCGGGCAGCCTGTCGAAGACGGGCGCGGGGGTGGTTACCCTCACCGCCGCCAATAGCTGGTCCGCAGGAACGGACATCGCCAGTGGCGCCATCATCCTCGGCGGCACGCCAGCCACGGGACTGACGGGGTCCCTGGGCCCGGGCAAGGTTACGCTCAGCGGCGCAGGGCTAGGTTTCAATCCCGGCAGCGCCAGTATCGCCTCGATCGTCGGCAATGCGCTCGAAGTGGCGGCCGACAGCACGATCGCCCACGACAGCGGCGATACGCACCTGACGGGCGGGATCGTAATTGACGGCAACGCGACCCTGACCGTGGGCACCGCCGGCCTGCCAGGCCATTTCCTGTACATCGACAATGCGGTCAGTGGTCCGGGTGATCTGGTGATCGAGGCCAATGGCCTGACGCTGGACGACGCCCCCACGGATACGGGCGGCGCCGTGTACATAAGCGGCCACAACGGCTGGACCGGTACGACGACGGTGAAGAGCGGAACGCTGGCGATCAGTACGGTCGCCAGTTACAGCCTGACCGGTGCGTTCGTCAATGCGGCGGCGCTGCAGTTCAGCAGCTATGTCAGTGTCGCGTCACAGGGCAGCATCCTGCTCGCGGGGCCGGTTTCCGGAGCGGGTGCGTGGACCATCAACGGCCCCGGGCCTCCGCCGGACCCATGGTCAAACCGCTTTGGTTTTGCCATCTCGCAGACCACCGGTCCAATCACCGTGACGGACTACGGGAATTTCTGGCTGCAGGACGCAGGCATCGACATGACCTCATCCGTGAACCTGAGCGGCCCGCGTGCCAGCCTGAATCTGTATGGCACGCCCGTCAAGCGTATCGGCACGCTGCTGGGCAACGGCGTTGTCGACATCCCTGACACCGGAGGCGATGGCAGCGTTGCGTTATCCATCGGTCAAGACAACGGCGCGGGCACGTTCTCCGGTGTGCTGCAGAACTCGGCTGCCGGCGCCAGCCTGAGTCTGATCAAAGATGGCAGCGGCACGCAGACGCTCTCGGGCAGCAACCCCTATCAGGGCGGCACAACGATCAACGGCGGCACGCTCAGGGCAGGCAACGTCGCCGCCTTCGGCACGGGGCCGATCACCGTCAATGCGGGCGGCACGCTCGCGAAGAACGGCTTCGCAATCACCAACCCGATCTTGAACAACGGCGGCACGGTCACCCAGTGACGCCCGCACCGGCACATCCGCAGCATCAGCAGCATTGTGGAGCGCATCATGGCCACCATCACCTCCGCCAACTCGGCCTTCAGCATCGCGGTGACGAACCTGTACCCTGTGCCGCAGAACGTCCAGGGCTATGCCGCCGACGACGCATTCAGCGCCGAGGCGCTCGACATCGCCGAGATCGTCATGGGCGTGGATGGCCACATGAGCGGCGGCTTCATCTTCAACCCGGCGATGCTCAAGGTCGCCATCATGCCCGACTCGCCGTCGCTGCCCATCTTCGAGAACTGGATGACGTTCCAGCGCACCGCGCGCGAGGTGTTCTACGCGAACGGCTCGATCGCTATTCCGTCGATCAGCCGCAAGTACACATTGCAGAACGGGATACTGAAGTCGGGCAACCCGATCGTGAACGCGAAGAAGTTCCTCGAATACGTGTCGTTCGTGATCGCGTTCGAGCGGATCATCGGCGAGATCACGTCGTGAGGATGACGACATGAGAAAGCAGATCATCTACACCGTCAGCGCCGAAGGCCGCGACCACGGCAAGGTGTTCCAGCTCACCGAAATGCCGGCCGACCAGGCCGAGAAATGGGCGATCCGTGTGCTGCTCGCGCTCGGACGCGCGGGCATCGACCTGCCACCTGGCATCGAGCGCGAAGGCATGGCCGCGATGGCCCGGGTCGGGCTGGAGGCGCTCATGCGCATCGACTTCCATGATGCCGAGCCGCTGCTCGACGAGATGATGGGCTGCGTGCGGTTCCAGCCCAATCCCGCCGATCCGAAGGTCGTGCGCGCGCTCATTGCCGACGACATCGAGGAAGTCGCCACGCGCGTGCTGCTGCGTCGCGAGGTGTTCCGCCTGCACACGGGTTTTTGAATGGCCGTCAGGCACTCGACTTCGGCATCCCTGACGGCCGGAACGTGCCACGCATGGACTACGCGAATGTGCCGTATGCCATCGCCTTTGCGGTCACCAGCGGTCTCGCCACCCTGCACGAACTGCAGACGGTGTACGGGACCGAAGACCTGTGGGACCTGGTCGAGATTCACGCGGTGAACTGCTTCAACGAAAGTCAGATCGATCATGCCGACCGTCATTGACGCGCTGATCGTCACGCTCGGGCTCGATACGTCCGCCTATCGCAAGGGCGCGGCCGATGTAGATGCGACCGGCAAGGCTCTCGCAGACAGCCAGGAGGCCAGTGCTGAAAAGGCGGCCAGCGCGGCGGAGAAAGCCGCGAAGAAGGCGGCGACGGAACAGGAAAAGGCGGCGAGGAAAGCCGCCAGCGAGCAGGAGAAGGCCGCAAAAAAGGCGGCGGCCGAACAGGCCCGCGCCGCGAAGGCCGCCGAGGCCGAGGCGAAGAAGCTGGAGCGCCAGTACGAGAAGGTGCGCAACGAAATCCTCGGCGTCACCGCTGCGGCCTTTGGCGCGGCGGCGATCAAGGATTTCTTCAGCTCGGTCGTGAGCGGCCAGTCGCGCCTCGCGGCCACGTCGAAGGATTTCAGCCTGTCCGCGCGCGAACTTGACGCATGGCACAAGAGCGCGCAGACGGCACTCGGCGGCACCGCCGAGGGATTTGACAAATCGGTGCAGTCGATCCTCGCCGGCCTCGAGGCATTCAAGGCCGGTGACGCCTCGAACACGGTGGTCGCATCGCTGCTCCAGCTTGGCGTGAAGGCCACCGATGCCTCGGGCCGCATGCGGCCGATGAAGGACATTCTGCTCGACCTGTCGGCGGCATTCAGGAAGATGCCGAACCGCCAGGACCAGATGCTGTGGGCGCAACGACTGGGGATGGACGAAGGGACGCTGAACCTGCTGCGCCAGGGGCGCGGCGCGCTGCAGGACCTGTACGACACGCAGTACCAGAACTCGAAGGTCACCGACGAGAGCGCGCAGCAGGCCGAGGATACCCGCAAGGCGTGGGCCGAACTGGGCAATACGTGGCAGGACATCAAGAACACGCTGTTCACCGATCTCACGCCTGCCGTGAAGGCATTCAACAGCGTACTGAAGGAACTGGGCAAGCTGATGGAGACGCATCCGGACCTGACGGCGGCGTCGACCGTCGGTGGCATCCTGAAGCTCACCGGTGCGCTTGGCGGCCTGCGCACGATCCTCGGTGGAGTGGGCCGGATGCTGGGGCTCGGTGGCGTCGAGGCAGCGGGCGCTGCAGGCGCGGCCGGCGAGACGGCGGCGACAGCGGCCGCAGGTGGCGGTCTGCTCGGCACGCTGGGCATCGCGGGCGTGCTCTCATGGCTTGGACTGCAGGGTGCGAAGGCGGCCGGCCTGCCCGACACGGATGTCGCGAAAGGCCGGGCGGACGTGAAGCGCGGCGCGTGGCTGAAGGCGTCGGCGGACCTGCCGCTGGCGGACTTCGCGAAAGCGGTGTGGGACCACCTCAGTGGTCACGGCGCCGGTGGCGAAAAGCCGCTGGCCGATGCGTCGAAGGCGCAGCAGGATGCGGCCCGCGCGCTCACCGATGCGGCGAAGCAGCTCGCGGATGCAGTCTCCTCTCCGGCACAGGCTGCGGAAATGCCGTCGGGGGCGTCGACTGCCGCGTCGCTGAACATACCGGCCTCTGGCCGTGACCGCTACGCTGTCGCGAGTCTCATGAAGATGGGCTGGTCGAAGGAACAGGCCGCGGGTCTCGCCGCCAACCTCAACATCGAAAGCGGACTGCGCAATATCGTGGGCGACAGCGGCGCCGCGTATGGCATCGGCCAGTGGCACGCGGACCGCTAGGTCGAGTTCAGGCGGGTGTTCGGTCACGACATCCGGGGCTCCACGCTCGATGAGCAGTTGCAGTTCGTCCACTACGAACTGACGCGGGGCCGCGAACAGGCGGCAGGCCGTGCTTTACGGCGGGCCGCATCGGCAGGCGAAGCGGGCGCGATCGTCTCCGCGCAATACGAACGGCCGCTCAACGTTCAGAAGGAAATCGCGAAGCGCTCCACTGCCGCTGCGGCGCTGTACGGCTCGCTCGGCTCACCTGGATCAACGGGCGCATCGGGTGCAGGTGGACCCGCGATGGCGCCGATGCTGGCGGCAGGCAATCGCGCGGCTTATGCGGGTGCCGCGACGGTGAACAGCAACAACAAGACCGAGACGCACATCGGGCAGATCACGGTCGTCGCAAGCGATCCGCGCGATGGCGCGAAGGTCGGTCAGGATCTGCGCGGCGATCTCGCGCAAAACGGACTGATCGCGAACGCATCGTATGGCATGACATGACGGCCCGGTCACGCCAGTGCATCAGACGGTAAAACGGGGACAGCCCATAATCAGCACGCCAGAAAGCGCGATCAGGCATGCCAGGCTTCCGAGCCCGATCCCGGCTGACCAGCGGCGACGCCCACCGGAATCGGCGATGGCGGTGTCTTGCCCCGACTGGGGCTCGATGCAGATCGACAGCACACCGGCAACGATGCCCGTCATGATGAGCAGTAGTGCGGGCCAGGTAACAGGAACAAGACTTTCCATATCGTCAGCTCTCCGGTTGGCTGGGGGGACGCATGCACGAAACAGTGACGGTGAACGCAACCGCCCGTTCAATCGGTGTGCGCGACGCGCCCCGATCGGGCGACACGGTTGACGCCGGCATGGTCATGCGATGAGTTGCTGAATGGTGCAGGCAATCAGTGCATAAACCCCGATGCAGCCCACCAGCGTGGCCGCGCTCTTCGTGAAATACGAAACAGGGCTGCCCCCGGTTATGAGGTCGCGCAGGGAAGGACGGCCCGTTCGCGGTTCCCCGGCGACCGTGACATCGGCGTGGACCGGCAAATGGCTCCGGCTGTGCAAGCGGGAAATGTCGAGAAGGTAAGAGGGGCTCATGTCAGGTCTCCGTCAGGATGCAGCGGTGCTGCGAATCAGGCATCAGGATAGGTTCACGGGCGCGGCATATGAATAAGACCGGTCCTATTTGACGTGCGGCAGTCTGCCGCGCCATGCGACCAGGCCCTTTACGAGCGGCACTACCGTGCATGAGCAAGGCCAACGCTAGATTCCTTGACTGAAATGATTTCATAGCAATTGCGACAGGTTTTTCTACGCAGCAATTTTCGCTTCGTCGCACCATGCGTTGACGGCCTGTT
>NZ_JBNDKT010000074.1:0-15893 GCF_050435685.1 Paraburkholderia sp. GAS448 | reverse complement strand
CGCGTTCGACGCGCTCGCCCGGCAGTACAGCGTGGCGCCGAGCAAGGCAGCCGGCGGCGAGCTGCCGTGGATCAGCTTCAAGGCACCACTGACCGAGGGCAACACGCAGGGGCTGCCGCTGCCGGTCGCGCAGGCCATCACAAAACTGCCGGCGGGCGGCGTCACGCCCGCGGCGATTCCAGCCGGTCAGGGGAACAACGTGTTGCGCGTGATCGTCAAGCTCGACGCAAAGCGGCCGACGAAGGTGCCGACGTTCGACGAGGCGAAGGACACGATTCGCCAGCAGCTGCAGGCGTTCGCGCTGGAGAAGGCCGCTGCGCAGTTCGCCGGCGACCTCGTCAAGGGCGCGACGATCCAGCAGTAGTGTTTACGCCAGTCGATGAAGACGACAGGACGCATCTCCTCAATACGCTCACATAGAGATCGATGAAAGTACTGGCATATCTGGAGCCGACTGATTGCGCAAAAAGCATTTCAGTCGCCTTTGCGACGCTTGGCCACAGTTTTGTGGCTGTCGACACGAGCGACGGTCTTGTTGCGCAACTTGGACAGCCTGATGCCGATCTGGTTCTGATCGGCTGGTCGACAATGGGGATGAGCGGCCTGGATATTCTTCGCTGGATAAGGAAAAGCTGCCCCACCGATGTCGCTGTGGCGTTTCTTTCGGTCAATAGCGATTCGGCCAATGTCACATTGGCGCTGCAGAGCGGCGCTGACGACTACTTCGTTGCGCCGATCGAGTTTCAGGCACTCATGGCCCGGTGCGAAGCGTTGGTCCGGCGTGTTTCGCCAGCGAGGCTATACGCAGCCGAGAGCTACCACGTCGCGCCCTATTCGCTCAACCCGCGCATGCAGACGGTCGATCTGGATGGGGCAGTTATATCCTTGACGCCACAGGAGATGCAGTTGGCACTGCTCTTTTTCCGAAATTTTTCAAAACCAATTTCGCGTGAGTACATCCGGGAGATGGTCTGGGGGAAACACGTGCAGATTTCGGCGCGCGCAATTGACACGCAGCTCTCTCGCCTGAGAACCAAGCTCAGACTCTATAGGGAAAACGGCCTTCGTCTTCGATCCGTGTATCGGCAAGGCTACATTCTTCAAAACTGGGACGAAGGGGTCCATGAGGATAGCGCTGAATCTGTTGTGCAAAAGTAACAATTTTGACACACACGCTTCATACATCTATTCGTACAACGAAGTTATTGATATTGTTCGGCCGGTATCAAAGAGTACTGGACCGAACTACTGCCCGTAGTGCAGGGCAGCCACAATCAAAGCTCACGGAGATCATTTCTATGAAAAAGTCACTTCTCGCCGTTGCGACATTGAGCGTGTTCACAGGCGTCGCTCATGCGCAGAGCAGCGTGACCCTGTACGGTATCATTGACGAAGGCTTCAACATCAACACCAATGCGGGTGGCAAGCACCTGTACAACCTGTCGAGTGGCGTCCTGCAGGGCAGCCGTTGGGGCTTGCGTGGCACGGAAGATCTGGGCGGCGGTCTGAAGGCGATCTTCGTGCTGGAAAACGGTTTTGACGTGAACACCGGCAAGCTGAATCAAGGTAGCCTGCTGTTCGGTCGTCAAGCTTACGTTGGTCTGTCGAGCCAGTTCGGCACGGTCACGCTGGGTCGCCAATACGACTCCGTCGTCGACTACGTCGGTCCGCTGGAAGCAGGCGACCAGTGGGGCGGCTACATCGCGGCGCACCCAGACGACCTCGACAACTTCAACAATGCGTTCCGCACCAATAACACGGTCAAGTACACGAGCGCGAACTACAACGGCCTGACGTTCGGCGGCACGTACAGCTTCGGCGGCCAGGCTGGCAATTTCTCTGCCAACCAGATCTGGTCGTTGGGTGTTGGCTACTCGAACGGTCCTGTCGTGCTCGGCGCGGGTTACCTGAATGCGCGCACGCCGGCAGCTCCGGGCGGTATATTCAACACCGCCAGCACGACCGTTCCGGCCGCGTCTGCTGTGTCGTTTGCGACTGCCCCGGTTTACGCCGGCTACGCGTCGGCGAACACATACCAGGTAGCCGGTTTGGGCGGTGCTTACACGTTCGGCGCAGCGACGATTGGCCTGACGTACTCGAACGTCCAGTTCTACGGACTCGGCACGACGTTCGCAACAATCTTCAACCGCGGCTCGACAGCTACGTTCAACAACGGCGAACTCAACTTCAAGTACCAGTTGACCCCGGCACTGCTGGTCGGTGCAGCGTTCGACTACACGCGCGGCACCGCCGTGAACCGCGCAAACGGTGTGCCGACCGAGCACGCCGATTACTACCAGGGCGCATTGGGTATCGACTACTTCCTGTCGAAGCGCACCGACGTGTACATGGTAGGCGTGTTCCAGCAAGCTTCGGGAACGGACTCGACCGGCAATTCCGCTGTCGCTTCGATCAACAACCTGACCGCATCGTCGAACAACCGTCAGTTCACGGCTCGCGTCGGCATCCGCCACAAGTTCTGATCAGACTTGATGTATAGGCTGCACCAAAGCCAGCCGGAGGCGTTAGCCAACGGTTGGCCTTTTACGCAGCGTCGCCAGCTTTACATGATGATCCTGAGTGCCTGCTGGTCCGGTGTCGCCGGGAAACGAAGATGATGCACGTGCAACCAGTGGCGTCACACCTGCAGCGATTCCAGCCGGTCAGCGGACCAGCGGGCTGTGCGTGATCGTGAAACTTGACGAGAAGCGCCCGACGAAAGTGCCGAAGTTCGATGAGGCGAAGGGCACAATTCGCCAGCAGTTGCAGGCGCTGGAGAAGGCCGCTGCGCAGTTGTTCGGCGACCTCCTTAAGGGCGCGACGATCCAGCAGTAGCGCGAGCCGTGAACGAATCGACACTATGCCAGTGGACATGCCTATCAGCGCGAAAGTTACGGATTTGCTGAACCCGAGCCATGCCGCGCTCTCCCCGGACCAGCGCGCGTTTCTGGACCGACTCGCACGCTGCGCGCTGAGTGACGCGGCGTTCCTTGTGGCGCTGTTTGCCGTGCCGGGGCTCGGATTCGATAAGGGGCACCGGATCCCGACTCAGGATTTGCAGCCCGAAAGCGGCCTGACCCGATCTGAGTGGGTGCTGGCACTGGACGAACTGGTGATGCTAGGCGCGTTTGACCGAGAGCATCCTCGCTCGTATCATCGGCGCCAGCCTGCATACCGGCTCGGCTGGCGCTTTCGTCCGGGCGGCGATGAACTGGACCCGCCACGGGGCGACGCGTCGTGACGACGCCAGTTCATGCTGGCTGGTGTCCATCAGTCCGGGAGATGGTGCACCGGGAACGCTGGCCGTTCTATCTTGACCGGCGCCAGCGTGCATTGCTGCGCGGGCCGCGCCAGGCATGGGGCGAGGACGCCGTGATCCAGATCTATGGCGGCTGTGTGCGCATCCGCAGCGAGCACGGTGACGAGCGATTTTACAGTGAGGCCGCACTACGCCCGATGATGATTCACCGCAGTGACGGGGCGTCGGCATGAACGCGCCGCCTCAAAACGGCAAACGGACGCAGGAAACAGGGAACCGTTCAGTAATGAGCAATGCAGAAAAGCACGCGATCGTCACGGTAGAAACGGTGCTGGCGAGCATGACGCCGGGCGAGAGCCATACGGTGCGTGAAATTGCCCGACGGGTGAAGAGGGGCGTCCCGAGTGTTCAGACGCTATTGACCGAATGCGTTGCAAGACGCACGGTCAGGAAAGCCCACGCCGGCAAGCGGCATGTCTACTGGCTTCTCACCGCGGAGGAAGCGGACAGGCTTGGGCGCGCAGACCTCCCTACATGGTCGGAGGCGGTCCTGGAGGGCTACGACGCAGCGAACCGGCGCTTTCAGGAAGCGTGCATGGCCAGCCGCCGGCCGCTATCAGACAGCCCGGACGACAACACGGGAAGCCGGCCGGATGACTGACAGGGTGAACGGCAACGTTGCTGTCCGACGCTCGCACCGCACCGGCGACGAGGCGTTCGCGCGTGCCTGAATTCCACCGGTCCCGACATGCCGCTCAGATACGCCGCCTGCGGCAGGACGCTGGGGATCTAGTAGTTATGCCTCTGCCGCCCTGACGCACCCTCATTGATCAAGGAGCTACTTTTGACATACTTCGACCCGGTCCTGCTCGACCCGGCAAACCTATCTGCCGGAAGCACCACACCGCCGAAACGCCATAGCCCGCAGGTTACCCCGCGCCAGGACGATACGGCGCTCTTTGGCGCGATGCTCGGGGCCCGCCACTGCCGGCGTGAGTCTGGCGCAACTGGCCGAACGGATGGGGGTGGACACGGTGGATCTCCTGCACATGGAAAACCGGATAGCCTCCGGCCATGCCGTGCCGCTGCACGTCCTGCGGCAGTATGCTGCCGCCTGCGGCAAACGGCTTGTGATCTCGTTCGAGTAGGACGCAACCGGTGCAAACAACACAACCCAGGAACGGCCTTTGCCAGGCGAGGCGACTCCATTTCCCGTCAATGTCCCGGGCGAAACCTCGGTCCGTATTCCCGGAGGCGTGCGAACGGATTTCCCCGACGGCAGTCATCTGGTCGAGGGTCCGGGACGGAGACAGGTATCTCGTTTCGGAGACCGGCGATATCAACGCGACGCTACCGGTGATCCGGCGCGTCCAGATCGACGATCTCTCGCAGGTCGTGAGCCACCAGTCAGTTTCGCGCGGCCGCTCATTGACACGGCGCGGCAGGCGCCCGGCCCGAGGGCCAGTCAACAGCTGTGACGGCATTGCCAGCAGCGGTACCAGACAGCGTTCATGCGGAAACGCTTACCTGAAGAATAAACCATGCGATTCGAGCGATTTCACTTCGGCATCATAGCGGGCTGCATGTTCCTGGGCGTTGCGATCGGGACTGGCGTCGCCGCAGCCGAGGGAGCGATCGTGGGCCTGCTGGCGGGCGCCTTGATTGGCGTGATGGCCGCCGCATCGGTTCTCGACACGGAATGATACCCGGTGACATCACGAAGCGGACCAGGCCTGCGTCAGGCGCATGGGAAGCAAATTCCCCCCTTTCTACAGGGTGTCGCATTCTGGAGAGTTCATGTCTTTTGCAGGTCAGCATGATCATGTTCATCCGCCTCTTCCCGATGCGGGCGAGACCGGCATTCGACGGATACGCGAATTCAATGCCGCGGCGTTCGAACAGGCCGTAACCAGCATGCTCGAGGCGAGCGGCATCGACATCGATCCGGCACATACCGGCAGGACCGCACAGCGCGTGCGCGAACTGTGGCAAAAGCGTCTGCTCGACGGCTACGACGCGGACCCGGCTGCGGTGCTCGGCAGCGGCTTTGAAGACGCGCGGCGCGACATGGTCATCATCCGCAGCATCGCCGTACACGGCGTATGCCCGCATCACCTGCTGCCGTTCCGTGGCGTTGCGCATGTTGCCTATCTCCCGGGCGGGCGGCTCCACGGCTTTGGCCGCATCGCGCGGATGATCGATGCTATCAGCCATCGCTACACGTACCAGGAATGGATCACGAACGGGATCGCGAACGCACTCGTCACGCATGGCCTCGCGCGCGGCGCGGCCTGCCTGATCGAGGCGGAGCAGTTATGCCTGCTGATGGGCGAAGACCGGCGGGGGGATGAGCGCGTCGTTACCCAGTGCTATGCGGGCGAGTTCAGTCACAACATGCAGGCGCGCACGGAATTCCTGCATGCCATCAGGCATCACAAGTAGTTCCTTTACATCACCCTTTACGGAGGTACACGCATGAGTCTGCGTCTTGGCGACACCGCACCCGATTTCGAGCAGGATTCGAGCCTCGGTCGCATCCGCTTTCACGACTGGCTGGGCGATAGCTGGGGCGTGTTGTTCTCGCACCCGGCGGACTTCACACCGGTGTGCACGACCGAGCTCGGTCTGACGGCGAGGCTCGCGGATGAGTTCGCAAAACGCAACGTAAAGACGATTGCACTGTCGGTCGACAGCGCCCGGTCGCACGTCGAATGGATCAGGGATATCAACGAGACACAGGCAGCAACTGTCGGCTTCCCGATCATCGCGGATGCTGACGACAAGGTCTCGCAGCTGTACGACATGATCCATCCGAACGCAAGCGAAACCTTCACAGTCAGGTCGCTCTTCGTGATCGACCCGAAGAAGAAGGTCCGCCTGACGATCACCTACCCGGCCAGTACCGGCCGCAACTTCGACGAAGTGTTGCGCGTGATCGATTCGCTGCAGCTCACCGACCACTACCAGGTCGCGACGCCCGGCAACTGGAAGCTTGGTGACGACGTGGTGATCGTACCGTTGCTGACGGACGAAGAGCTGATCAGGCTGAAATTCCCGAAGGGCTATAAGGCGTTGCGTCCGTACCTGCGCATGACGCCACAGCCGGACCGGTAAGGTGCCCGGCCCGGCATGTTCCGTGCGCCGCACGGCGCATAACCCGAAGCCATGGCGGGTAGGCGTAAGGATTCGTGTGGAAATGCGTATCAGTGAGCTGCTGTTAAAGCTGACTTTGATTGGGACAACACCCCGCCAGGCGGGGCTTGGCTCTGCGAACCGCTTCAGAGTGCTTCAATTGGGACAGGCGACAGCGTTGTGCGGAGCCCGTAAGCCTTGAGCGGTAATGCTTTCGCAGCGATGTTAGGCGTTTGCGCACGAATTCTTGCCCCTACCCTAGTCGCCCAGCGACAACACGCAGGTGTGTGCTGAGTTCCTGCATGCCATCGGGCACCAGAAGTAGTTTTTGCCTCTACATATTGTAGCTACATCATGCTGGCAGTCGAGAACTGACCGGAGAAGTGAAATGACTGGATTGGACCGAGGCAGATCGCGGACTGGATCGGAAGACGCCAGCCACCTGCCGCACCATAGCCCCGCAAGGACAGGCCTGGCACCGGTGATCGCACTGCATTGCTCAGGCGCCGGGGCCGGGCAATGGCGCGAGCTCGGCAACATACTCGATTCACATTATGAGCTGGTCGCGCCCGAGCATTACGGCTGCGATAGCACGGGTCCAGGGAATGGCGAGCATGCCTTCACCCTTGCGGACGAGGCTGCAAGGACCATCGAGATCATCGATCGCTCCGGTTGCAAGGTTCACCTCGTCGGTCACTCCTACGGCGGGGGCGTCGCACTGCGCACGGCCATCGAGAGACCGGATCGTATAGCCAGTCTCACGCTCTATGAGCCATCGGCCTTTCACCTCCTCAAGGCGATGGGCGCACGTGGGACTGCTGCGTTGGCGGAAATCCTTGCGATCACGAGCAAAACCGCCGAAGGTGTCGTCACCGGCGACTATCGGGGAGCGGCAAGTTCATTTGTCGACTACTGGGGCGGTAAGGGTGCGTGGGCCGCGCTGCGACCGTCCGTGCAGGCCGGGCTGACGCGCTGGGCCCCCAAGGCACCGCTCGATTTTCGGGCGCTGATTGACGAGCCGACACCGGCAGGGACATACGCCGCCCTGCATATTCCCGCGCTGATCATGCGGGGCGAGCATGCGCCTGCGCCCACGCGGCTGATCGCCGAGACTTTGCCGACGCTAATGCCCGCCGCGCGTCTCGTTGTGATTGCAGGCGCGGGGCATATGGGTCCGATAACGCACACGCCCGGGGTCAATACGGCGATTGCGCGACATATCGCGGAGTCGGAAGTGGGGTTCCGGTGAGCCGAGGTCAAAATTGACCGCCCTGAACTTGCTCTCACCTTCGAGGCGCTGATCGATTTGGCATTGCAAATACGGACAATTTTTAAGTTATGCAGATTGTTGTCTCATCAGACTGGACGGCGTTATACAGGTGGCCGCGCTCTGGCCGTCCATTCAACGTTGAATATGGGAAATAACCATGAACAAGCAAATCATCGTCGCTGCGCTGGCAGGTCTGTTTTCGCTGGGGGCACTGGCCCAGGCCAGCGCCCCGATGGCACAGCCGGAGACGCCGGCTGCTGACTCATCGATGAGCAAGCCGCACCATATGAAGAAGGCGCACACCCACAGGCACGCGCACCAACAGCAGCAGACGTCGGCGATGAGCGGCACGCAGGATGCGCCGGCGGCAAAGCAGTAAGTCATAGCTGGTCGTTTTGGTGGCCGGCATGGGCGCGGTGCCCTGGATTTCCGCGCCCATGCCGGCGTCCCGATACGTCTTCCGCAAGTCATGGCGCTCGTTCGGGCAATTTCCATTGGAGAAGTGATGGCGTTCAGGATTGCACCCCGGCCCGGATTGATGCCGCCGGTTCAGTTGCCGCGGGCATCGCGAACGACTGGGCGAAGTCGTCGGGACCGGTCGTGGTGAATGTGACCGGCAGGGATTTGAACTGGAATCGGGTACGGGATCATGAATACACGCGTGCTGACATGTCCACACTGCCACGCCCCCGTGCGCTATGGCGCGCCTGCCTGTCCGTCATGCGATGCAAGTGTGAAATATGGTGCGCCGCTGTGGCCGTATGCGCTTGCATGTGCCGTGTCCGTTGCGTCAGGTATAGCGCTCGGGCTGTATCGGCCGGACGCCGATCTGGCCGGGCTTCGTGCTGGGCGTGGTGGTATTCATCGGCGCGTGCGGGATGCTTGACATTGTGTACGGCAATCACGTGCGGTTTGGACGACGAATGGCCAGATCCAGACGGACGTAGCGATGCATGCCCGATTTTTTTGTATCAGGAAAAATACTGAATCGTGATGAAGAAAACCGTCGTACTGGGCGCCTGCGCCATTGCACTGGTGATGCTTGCAGCCTGCTCGGGCTTCGATCCTGACCGCGAGTCGGCACTGAACCGGGCAGCCGGCATCGAGATCTCACAGACTGACAGCGGGGTACAGGTCCGTCTGCCGGACAGTATCCTGTTCGACTTCGATCATGCGGTTTTGCGCGCCAACGCTGGACCGGCGATTGATCGCCTGGCCGTGCTGGTCAGGCGCAGCGACAGGCCAGTGAACGTCGAAGGCCACACCGACAATGCCGGGACGCACGAGTACAACCAGACGCTCTCGGAGGCGCGCGCAAAAACGGTTGCCGTCGCCCTGGAGCAGCACGGCATTGCGGCATCCCGGATCACGACCCGGGGATTTGCCTTTGACCGTCCGGTGGCAAGCAACGACACCGAAGCAGGCCGGGCGCGCAACCGTCGCACGGAAATTGTGATCGTCGGCGAATCGGTCGACGGAGTGCTGGGCCGGCCGACACCGCAGGCCGGTGGCGATCGCCAGTCTCGCGAGGCACGACCAGCCGGTACTGCGGGTCAGGAAGCGACACCGTCGCCGGGCTTTATCTGGCCGGTCCATGGCCACGTGGCGGAGCCGTTCGCCGATGGGCAGCGGATGATGATTGCGGGCATGGCGGGAGCACCGGTGAAAGCCGTCGCGCTCGGCCGGGTTGTCTATGCAGGCACCGGCATCGCAGGCTACGGTCCGCTGGTCATCCTCAAGCACAACGATCGCTTCGTCACGGCATATGCCCATATGGGGCGGTTGCTGGTGAAGGACAATCAGGCGGTTGTGCAGGGGCAGACCATCGCCGAGATGGGGGTGGATGCGAATGGCGAGGGCACATTGCAGTTCGAGGTCCGTCGTAACGGCAGGCAGCTTGATCCGCTGGTCTATCTGCCCAAGCTGTGACGCCATGGCCAGAACGGATCGCAGACCATCTGTTTCCCCGGGCCTCGACACTTCACTGATGCGCGCCATGGGCGCGGGCCGAATTCTGTCGGTACGTTCCACGGAGAAATGAAAATGATACGCTGTCCTCGCTATACTTCAACTTCATCATGCTGAAGAAAACCCGTTTTGCCATTGTCATGCTCGCGAGTGCCATGAGTTTTGTCGGGCTGCCCGGCTGCGCCGGGCCGGCAAGCCAGCCCATGCCATCCGATGCGCGGATAGAAACGGGCCACATCACGGGCAAAAGACTGCTCGCCCAGGTCGATCAGTCATCGTCCTCCCCGGTCAGCGCCGGCGTGGGCGGTGGCGCCATCAGCGGCGGCGGTGGTGGCGGCGGATTCGGCGGCGTCGGTCTGGGAATCGATCTGACAAGCCTGTTCAGCCATTCAGCGAAAACACAAAACGTCTACGAATACGAGCTCACCACCGCCGCCCATCAGGTCCTGAAGATCAACAGCAGTGTCGACCTGAAAGAAGGTGAGTGCGCCATGGCCGTCGTGTCGGAGCAGCCGGGCATGTCCCGAATCGAGGCATCATCCGCGTGCTGACAGACCGGTCATGAAAAATCTTTTGAACCTGCGGGGAAGATCGTCCACGATGGACCCTGTGCAGCCCCGGCCCGCCTCCGGCAAGCAGGACACGGGCGTGACGCTATCCGACCCGGGGCCGCTGCCTGACCCGCTCGCGCGCGAGCTGCTCCAGCCCGTGACCCCGTTGCATTCCGTCGCGGTGGTCCGGTCGCAGACGGGCGGACGTTCGGTCGAGACGGCCAGCATCGCGGAACTCGAGCAGCTGGATGCGGATGATGCTGTCATGGCGTTCCGTGTGTTTCAGAGTTTTGGCTATTCGGCGAGCCTGCTGTTCCATCGCGCGGAGCTTGCCTACTACGTGGCCCTGTATCAGCATGGCCAGTTGTGGCAGGTTCTGAAACCGGCCGATCTGGATACCGCCGAGGCCACGTTCCGTTACTTCGAGGAGCAGGCGACGCGCCTGTCTGAAGGTGAAATGCGCGCGGCCCACCTGGAAGCGCAGAACGAGCAGCTGGCCCGGCAGATCGCGCACGCGGAAACGCAGTCCGAACGGCTGCGCATCGATCTCGACAACCATGCTGCCCAGACGCAGACGGTCACCCAGCGCCAGCAACAGATGCGCAGGGAGACCGCCCTGCTTGACGCGCAGCGCGTGGCAGCCCAGGCGCTGCTGAACCGGTTGCGCCGGCAGATCCACCAGCTTGGCCTGACGGACAGCGAGCGCATTCCGCATCTGCCTGGCCGGTGATCCGGCCAGACAGAAAGACAATCCAACGCGGACGGCAAGTGTGTGAGCTACCCGATATTTACCGATATGGAGCAGGGTGAACCTGAAGTTCAGCGATGGGGTGTTGTGGGTTCTGAAACAGCCAAAGCATGAACATGAATGAACTCCGCCGACTGGCAGCAAAGATCGATCAGCACATGCAGCAGCTTTCTGCCCAGCAAGTCAACGACGCACAGGCCATCTTCAACCGCATGATGGGATACGTGCCCGATCTGCACAAGATCTGGGTCGGAACCTCCGACGATCAACTCATCGCACTGTCCAACGAATTTCCCGGGTTTTACCGCTACGCCCTGATCATGGAAGAGGCGTTCGAAGCCGAACGCAACAAGGCCTCGCGGCCCTATGACGGCATGGCCCGGTGTTCCGAACAACACAGACAACAGGGGGCACAATTGCTGACAACGGCGGCAACACTTGAGCGCGGCTATCAGGCGTTTCGTGGAAGCGGCAACCTGCAAGTCTTCCAGTCTCAAGTCGACGAGCTGGGCAGACTGCATCGGCAATGGCTTTCCGATCTGGAAAGCTTCAAAAGCTCTTTACGCGCGCAGGGCACCGAGCTCAAGGTATTGGAGTACGTGAATGAAGCGTTCGGACGTCTCGCCGAGCGCATCAGGAAACTTGCATGTTGAAGTGCTGGCGGAAATTTCTGGGGATGCCGGCTTGGGACCCCACAGATTGGATTTGTTGGAGTGGTTAAGATTTTAGCCAGACTTTGGATTTGCCGAGCGGAGGAATCGCCGGCGTCGATTATGGGGTAGTGCACACGTGGCAGAGGTGCCTTCAGGCGGCATGCGCATCCTCTGCGGAAAGGCCTTTTTCGGTCAGGCACGTGCGCAACCGCAACCGTGCACGATAGAGCAGGACGCTGCAATGATTGGCGGAAATCAGCAGCTCAGCACAGATTTCCGCCATTTCAAGGTCGAGAAACTCGCGCATCATAAACACACGACCTTGGTGCTCTGGTAGCGCATCGAGGCATACCTCGAACAGTTCCCAGAACTCCCGCTGGCGCAGCGCGGTCTCGGGCGTCGGCCACCGGCCCGGCTTTGCCTCTCTCGACCAGTGCCCGTAGTTATACCAGTGGCTGTTGTTGCCCCGGAACAGTTCACGATCAAGCAGGGTTTCGTCGTCGAGTTCGGTTTGGAGGGCAGACAGGTTGACCGTGCGCTGTCGAGAACGCAACGTGTCGACCAGCTTGTGGCGAAGGATGCCGAACACCCAGGTCTTATGCTGCGATTGTGCAGCGAACCGGTCGGCCTGTGCCCAGGCTGCGGCAAGTGCCTCTTGCACAGCATCTTCGGCGGCGGCCGCATCACGCAACTGCAAACGGGCGAACCGCAGCAGATCATGACGCAACCTCATCAGATAAACGGGATCGTCCAATTGTTCCCCCGCCTTAACGCGCCATATGGTCGTCGTGATGCCCGTCGGCCATCTGATCATGATGCATCCGGTCGTCACGGGCATCGCGATGCATGCGCTCGCGTTCATGCACGCGATGGTCGGCGGCCGCGCGATGCGCGTCGGCTTCGCGATGACCGAAATCCTGAGCGAATGCGCTGCCGGCAAACGTCAGGGAAAGGAGAGCAAGCGCGACAAGTTTCGATTTCATTCGGGTGATCTCGGTAAATTGAACTTCGGAAGGATGTCCATTGACATCTTCCCAGCGTTAACGGGCCGCTATGGACGGTCGCTGACACGGCTTCGTGGAATTTGCATTCTTTGACATTACCAATTATTTTGAGATGGCAGTCATCGTGACAAAGTAGCCGAGCCGACAGAATTGATCTGAAGGGCGCGGTCTTGATGACCCCACCATTGCGGATAATGGCGCCCTGGAAGGCCGCGCCCGTAATCGTGATGCTGTTACCGTTCCCGGGCCGGGCATGAATAGTCCAGCGCCCATGTTTCAGCTCCTGCATTCCAATTCGGGAGGATTCCTTATCAGATCTGCGCATGCGTATCGCATAGGAACACAGCGCCATGGAATACCAGACAGTGACAGGTGTGGCGGGCTGGCGCGACACCATCATGATTTAGGGTAGGCGTCAGGGTTCGTGCGAAAATGCGTACCGGCGTGATGTTGTCCTAATCGAAGTTAACCTTGACTGGGACAACATCACGCCAAGCAGGGCGGGACTGTGCGGGTGACATTTTCAGACAGCTCTAATTGGGATAAGCTGCCGAGTCGTACCACCCCAGCTAAAAGCCTTGAGCAACAAGGTTTGCCGTGCGAAGTTACGCAAAATCGCACGAACCCTTACCCCCACCCATGCCCCCACAGGGGCTTCCTCCGGTCCCGCAATGGACCGGGCGCGGCGCTATGCAATATGGCCTGGACTGTTCAAATCCGGCGGCCCCGATCGGCCGTCATCGCAAAGTCTGCTGTTTCATCCGCATTTAACGATACACCGCCTGACGGCGCTAACCTTTTTCAGCGTAGCCCTAACGAGCGCGACGAGTTTCGAGACCTCGCCTCCGCGTCCCGCTCAGGCCCGGTAATGAACGCAACCTGTTGATCCCAGAAGTCAGACCAAAGGTTGATGTAACGTTTGCATCTCTCCCTGATGCGTTCATAGTCCGCCTCGGTAACAGCCTGGGTCAATACATGCCACAGGTCGCTCGCGTGATCGTCGTCCGCTGCGTCCGCTGTATCATCATCACTGACGCCATGCACAAAATAGTACCCATCGTTGACGTCAATGCCGAGCCGCCCTGTAGCGCGCCGCAGGGGCGGTGTAAACAGAATGACTTCGTGCTCGGCTACTGCGAGGAGCGCAGTGACCTCAACGTAGTCTCCAAAGCTTTCCTCGAGGAATTGTCGAACAAGAGTAGCGGCGGAGCTTGCAGCATACGCACGCCGTGCGGCCTCAGTCAGATCCAGGTCATCAAGCACGGTTTCGTACAGCGGATAGTGCGCGCGCTGCGGGTTGCCAAGGTAATAGCCGTCGACATCAAATCCCGGCCGGAACCCGAATTCGTCCAGGCTGTTTAGCGTCAGCAGAAGACGCGGCGCCATCTTGGAGCCCGCCTTGAGCCGGGGTTCCAGTTGCCGGCTTTGGAGTTGCGCTGCAAGCAATGCGTCAGTAAAGACTTGCACGATGGCATACCGATAATCCAGGTGAATCCCTTGCAGGATTGAGTTGTCAATCTTGCAATTGTTAAGAATTTCGATCACAGGGTGGCTGGATATCGGGTGACTTTCAATCTCACTCTTCAGGCTCTGGACGAAATTCGCATTGCGCTCCCACGCTTCTGACGTGAGCGTAGATCTCATCATCGTCACCGCCTGCTCGCAGGGGTGGTTGAAGTTTTCCTGTTTCGTCAAACTCATGGCTTTCCTTGAAAGGGTTGGGACAACTGACACATCATCTCGATGTCGTACTGGTCGTTGCCGGCGAAGCCATGCTTACGCCCGATCCTGCTGCGACCAGTCACACCAGAAAGGCCGGGAAGGCACGAAGTCCAGCGACATCAACAGGGTCCGGACGCACGGCAGACGTGCCGACGGCACGCTGACGATTATCGGCGAGTCGGCGCATCATGACGGGAGCGCTGGCGCCCCGCCATGATGCACTTACCCAGCAACCTGGCCCCGACGCAACTGCGTGGCGACGAGGCACTTCGCAGCCTCCCATGCATCCAGCGCTGCTCTTCTTTTTTTCTCGGTCTGGGCGGAAATGATCGCCCCGTCGAGCAACATCACAATCTGATGCGTGAGACGGGCAGCCGCGGAACCCCGAACCAGCTCAACAACAATATTCTGGATGAACTCACGCATTCTCTGCTTCTCGACGGTTGCGACACGAACGATCTCGCCGTCACTGCCTCCGAATTCGGACAGTGCGGCGATGAACATGCACCCGTGAAAATCCGGCGTATCAAACCAGCGCCCATGCCAGAGAAATACTTCCCGAAGCTTGTCCAGTGCGTCTCCCCGCGTCGCAACCGACTCGGATATTGAGGCCTGGATCTTCCCCATGCGCTGTTGCAGAACCTCGGACACCAAACTATCTTTCGATGGAAAGTGCCGATACATGGTCATCTTGGCAACGTCCGATTCCTGGATGATCCTGTCAATGCCAACGGCATGATAGCCATGCCTGTTAAAGAGTCGGGTAGCCGTCTCGATCAGGTGTTGTTTCTTTATATTCGCGGCAGGATATGTTTGCTTCATGTCTGTTTGCCATATGCGTGAAGTGATGGTGCACATACTACCAGGAACATAGTCGAGTAGCGGTGATACCCGGCCACTCATGCGGTCGTGATGCGGAGTTGCAGGCGCGACAATCGGATGCCTCTGAAGTCCGGGCGGCACAGCGTGCGTTACATGTCAGCAGAGATGTCCGATGCAGCAATCCAGTTCACGCACCACGCGGTCTCCGCATGACACACCCCGCAAAAAATCAGATAGATCCTGATGGCTCTGCAGATTCGCCCTCTTCGCGTTCTAGCACTCAATGCGCGAATCATACCTCCCCGAACAGATGTCGCCAATTCGCTTGATTTGCCGTTACGGGCGCTAACGCAGGCTTGAAACATGAGACGCCAATAATTTTGTTGCGCATGACATGTCGCACAGGATATGATACAGACCGGTCTCGTCATCTAAAGATTGAACAGCAGATCAATGGCTTGGCATCATGCGGGCTGGGATTTCAAAGAGGCGCCGGTGAAGTTCAGTATTGCAGGCGGATTCGATGTTCACCGGCAGTCACTTGGCAGGCTGAAAAGCAGGAATATATGCGAAACTCAGGTATCCTAAAGTCAATGGAATTGGCAGACGATTCTGTCACGTCGATGCCAAAGAACGAGTGGCAGGTATGCGTGCGACGGCAGAACGGAATGCCCGAAATATACCGCGCACTGCTGCTTTTTTCACGCTTGAGCAAGCCGAACCAGCATGTTTTCATCTCTCAGATGAACGAGTACCTGTTCGCC
>NZ_JBNDKT010000073.1:0-16035 GCF_050435685.1 Paraburkholderia sp. GAS448 | reverse complement strand
ACGCCGTCAGCCTTGCTGGCCCGGTACGGATAGCCAAGCTTTTCCACAACCTGCCGTTCGGTTGTCCCGGTCGGGAACCGCTTGTCCATGCTTTCCTGCGTCCAGCCATGCACATACATCTCGCTGTAGCTTTTCGTGGTGCCACAGCCAGCCAGACCAGCCAGACACGCGGTGACCATCGCCATAACCAGAACCGTCTTCATCTCTCTCTCCCGCCATCAGATGGGTTAACGATCGCATTTTTGAGATGGAAGAGATGTCAGACGGGTCCTAAATCGTCGCGGCTGCGACGGAACGGCGCAGCGGTGACCTCCTGTTCGCACGCGGGCCGCGCGTGTTCATGAAGCCATTCGAGTGCAGCCCGATGCGCGGCAACCCATGAGGACGACGGGTGTTCTCCGCGTTCGATGCCTTGCCGATATGCGCGACCGATCCAGGAACGCAGGTTATTCGGCAGGGCGTACCAGTGTGCGTGGCATGCCCATCTTCCGGACATCACCGGTTCCGGGCACCCGGGCCAAAGGCAGGTGCGCGTCGTCTCACTCATCACGTCTTTTTGTTGTGTTGAAAGACTTCATTAAACACCAGTTGCAGGTCTTCGCCACGTAGCGGGTGCCGGCCATACATTTTTTCGGCGCGTGATGCGCATTCACTGGCTGTCAGCGCCCATTCGCCGCCGCGCCGCCTGGCCTCGGCGCGCACCTCGGCGCCGAGCGTCACGGATAACGGCGGCAGCGCGCCAAGGCCAGTGAAGCGGGTTTGATGGATCTTCATGACAAGTCTCCTGCCCGGCGTATCGCCGGGGCATTCAATGGCGGTCCCATTCGTCGCCCGGCACGAAATCCGGATCGGGCGGCGTCGCGTCGACCAGCGCGTTACGCGCGAGAAACGCTATCTCGCCGAGCACGTTCCTTCGGTGCGGGTGTCTGGTCAGTTCCAGGATCTCGACCAGCACTTCGCGCAACCGCTGCGATTCGTACAACGCACGATTGCGGACGTGGTTCGCATGCACCATCCGGATCTCCCGTTGTTTGAGGTTCATGTCACCTCTCCTCGGTGAATGGTTCAACGACGATTTCGACCCGCGGGTTAAGCCGGTCAATCGCGTGAAAAACGTGCTTTTCGCGCACCTGGCGGTCGTTGCGGATCACGCCTCTTTGCGCCAGTTCGCGCACCCTGACGCCGCCGACCTTCACGCTCACCCAGCGGTCCTGCAACACGTCGAGCAGCAGCGACTCATCGAGGTCGGGCCGTTCGCTCGCGTAATACATCCGCAACGTGACGCGCACCGGACCCGCGAGCCGCGCGCGGCATGGCGGCGGAATCTGGCGCAACGCGCTGGCCTCGTATCGCAGCGCCTTGTCGCTCTTGCGCACGAGCGGCCGGTGCCGCGGGTCGCCGTCATCGTCGAACCACCGGCGCGTGACGATCTCGCGGCTGTTGGCCTTGCTCGCGGCCTCGCCGAGGATCGTGAAGGCGATGGCGGTCATGGTGTCCCCGCCAGGCTGGCGGTGGCCAGCGTGCGCAGCGCCTCGAGTTCGGCGGGCGTCATGCGCGCGACCTGCCGCGGTGTCAGCCCCGTGAAGCCGACCAGCACCGAGGGCGGCAACGGGATCGGCACGGTCTGTGGACGCCACAGGTGCAGGCAGAACGCTTGGTTGTTCACGTAACGGTCCAGCGGCGGGTGCAGCTGCATGACCGCTTCGCCCGGCTCGAAGAACTGGTCCCTGACCCACGCGATTTCGGACCACAGCGGGCACCGCGTTTCGCCCGCCACGGATACGCTCACGTGGTCCCAGCCACCGCCATCCGATGCGATCACATGCAACGTGGCGCGCGTGGGAGCCGCGGTGACGCGGAACGCGCCGTTGTGCGCGTCGCCACCGAGGTGCCGCAGGCGCCGGCGTTCGAGGTGGGCGAGCTGTCTCACGGTGCCTCCCGCGACGGTGCCGGTTCCTCGTCGTCCTCACCCGGCTCGCGTGACGGCGGAGCGTCGCCACGTGCGCGCAGCGCGGCGTCGAACACACCGCGATAGCGCGTACGCAACGCGGGCGATGCGCCGGCGTAAAACGCCCGTCCCGCCGACGATGCCACCGCATCGGGCATCATACCGTCAAACCCTTATGCGCTGGAAGCCGCACCAGACGGGGCTTTCAGACCATGCCGCCTGAAAAGCGTGGGGCGGGCATGCTGCCGTGGGGAGCGTGTGGGGAAGTTGCGGGCGGATTGCGGAACGGCAGCGCGCGATACCTTATGTCACGCTACCCATACGATTCAGAGGCGCATCCGTTTGCCCGTTATCATGGCCTCGTTTGTGCACGGGGCGTCCCATGAAAAGAGCGATCGACATAGCGGACCTGATCCTGAAAATCCTGTCGAGCGTGGCCATCGTTGGCGCGGGCATATGGGCGATGTGGACGTTCTGGTTAAGCGGGTCGACGGACTGGCAGAACAACCTCACGCTCGAAACACAGGTTCTGCCGTATCACGATGATCTGCGCCTGCTGGTGATTCACGCGCGATCAAGGAACCCGCGCAACGTCACCTTTGAACTCAGCAGCGGGACGCACGACTCCTACTAGCTTCGCGTGCGCAGGCTGGCATCCGACGGAAAGGTCGGCACGGTTTTCCACGAAGACGAAGGCGCGCTGATCGCGAGCGCAGACCTGCTGAAACTCGCGGGCGACGGTTATGAGTTCCTGCCGAACGCGGAGATGGACGACATGCAGACCGTCGTCGTGCAGGAAGGGAGCACGGTCCAGGTGATCGCCGAGATGAAGATCCATACCGGCAAAATGGATCAGCAGGGCAGGCCCGACACGGATTCAAACAGCGCGTCGACCGTCGTTCACGTCGGACCGTGAGCATTGCGCAGTCCGGCTGAAGGGCCGGACTGTGGTTTCCGCTTCGTTCCACCGCGCCGTTACCGGGGCGAGGTGCTTGCCTATTCAGGATCATCCGGATCGTCGCCCAGCGCGCGCAACACGTCGCGCAGAAACGCTTCCTCTGCCGCGGCGAATTCCGGCGTGCCCGGCTCGAATTCATCGGGGTTACGCAGGCCCTTCGCCTTCCTCATTGCAGCAACACTCAGGCCGAGTGCCTGTGACTCGGGATACCGGGGGTGGTCCGGGCCGAAACGGGGGATGTTTTCGTTTTCCATTGCCGGGTTATCGGCAACGGTCGACTGTTCTTTAGGGGGACGGGCCTTTCTGGCAGCGGATCGTCGGCCGAGCGAAGCAGGCCTACGCAGCCGGCGCTTCGCGTTTCCTCCTTGCTGCCGTACAGCGCCGGTTCACGTTCAGGCAGAACGCGCGATCAACGAACAGCCGGCGCGCCTCGATCACCCCATACCGGACACAGAGGATGCCCTCGACCGCCTGCCAGTCGGCATGGCTGCCGCTGTCCGCCAGGCGGTACGCGGCCTGCCGTATGTTTTCGCGCCGCCCCTTACGCAGCAAGTCTCTCGTCGCCATGATCCAGCCCCCTGCACGGTGGCTCATGCTTTCATCATAGACGGCAGAGGGACGTTCCTGGGTTGTTTGCACCGATTGCGCCCTACTCGAACGAGATCACAAGCCGTTTGCCGCCGGCGGCAGCATACTGCCGCAGGACGCGCAGCGGCACGGGACGGCCGGCAGCGATCCGGTTTTCCATGTGCAGGATATTCGCCGTGTCCACCCCCATCCGTTCGGCCAGTTGCGCCAGACTCACGCCGGCATGGTCGCGGGCCCCGAGCATCGCGCCAAAGATCGCCGCATCGTCCGGGTGCGGGGTCACCCGCCGGCTATGGCGTTCCGGCTGTGGGGTGCTTCCGGCAGATTCGTTTGCCGGGTCGAGCAGGCGAGGGTCGAAGTATGTCAAAAGTAGCTCCTTGATCAATGAGGATGCGTCAGCGCGGCAGGCCGCCGCGCCCTTCGATGTCACATGTCGCGCGAAAGAGCAGGACAACCCCGCCGTCCAGTCAGTCGGTACCGTATTTCGGAGAATACGGTCCGTACAGCAGTCCCTTCGGCGGCCCGGCAGACAGCAAACGCTGGCTGGTCAGCCCGGCCACATCAAAACTTTCGTCAGACAGGTTATGAGCCACCTGCTTGACGGCCGCCTGCACCAGCGCTCCGATAAGTCCGGCGTTCACGCCGTAATTCCCCAGTTCTTTGCCCGAAGCGTACGCAGAACCCTGCCACAGCACGTCGCCCGTTTTCAGATCCAGGAGCTTCGCCGAGGCAGTCACGACGGTGTTGCTATCCAGCACCGTATAGACGGAACCGTACTGGGTGACCTTCGTGTACAACGCGGCGTCCGCGCCGAAAATCGAACGCAGCTTGCTGGCCGGGACCTGTTGAATATCCGCTGGCACCGTCAGGCCATTCTGTTTAAACGTTTCGTCCATCACGGCGACGGGCAACACGTAATAGCCGGCTTCCGCAAGCGGCCTCGTCATCTGCGCGAGCATGCCGGATGTCGCCTTCACATCCGACGTTTCATTCAACGGCGGTAATACCAGAATCGAGCGCGGCTGGCTTTTCCTGAATGCCGTGTAATCGGGTGGTTGGACCGGGGCTGCGCATGCGGCCAGCAGGGCCAGTGCGGACATGGCCGCAAACAGTTTGAGTGAGATGATTTTGGACATGGCTCCGCTCCTATGGTTGTCTGGACTTTTTCAGCAGGAAGTCCATATAGGTTGATGATTCCGGAAACGCTTGCTCTTCTGCCTGCAGTTCCTGTTGTGCCTGATCGCCCTTGCCGACGCTCGCATAAAGCATCCCGAGGTGCGCGTGGAAGCCAGGCGGCAGCCGGTTCCCCTTTGCAAGGACCTGCTGACGCGCCTGTTCCATCGCGTCGATCTGCTCCTGCGGACTCTTTTGCCCCTTGAGGTATTCGTAGACCTGCGGCTGGTAGCCGTCCCACTGGTACAACGGCGGCGTCGAACCATTCGCCGCGCATCCCGTCAGCAATGCACCGGCTGCCATGATCGGCCACCAGGCCCTTCGCGTTACGGCCGTGCTTCTGGTTATGTTCATTTTCAGGTTCATGTATCGATCTGTTGATAAGTGCCTTATTTCCCGCCCGTCAACGCCCCGGCATCGACCTGCTCGACCAGGTGATTGACCGCTTCCTGAATCGCCAGATCGAGAACCTTGCCGTTCAGCGTCGAGTCATAGCTAGCCGTGCCACCGAAGCCAATGACTTCGCGATTGGACAGGCTGTATTCCCCCGCGCCCTGGCTCGACAGCACCACCTCCGACGTCGTCGTGTTGACGATGTTCAGATTCACCTTTGCGTAGGCCACCTGGCTCTTGCCGCGTCCCAGGATGCCGAACAGTTGCTGATCGCCGACCTCCTTGCGGCCGAATTCGGTTACATCCCCTGTCACGACGAAATTGGCGCCCTTGAGGGTCTGCCCTTTCTTCATGAAGGTCGCCTCCTGCCTGATCTCGTCGAGATTGTCGCGATCCAGCACATTGAAGCGGCGGCTCTGCTGCAGATCGGTGATCAGGATGGTTTTGGCCTGGCTACCCAGATGATCGGTGCCATCCGAGAAAATCCCTCGCATATAGCTCGACCGGTTATCGAACTTGCCCACAGCGATCTCGATGGGCCTGCCGGCATACGGTGTGCTGGCGCTGCTTAGGACAGGCACTGGCAACGATCGTGACGATTCGGTTGCGCACCCGCTCAGGGCAGCGGCGACTGCAGCCACGATGAGCACTGCAAATTTTTTAGAAGATTTCAATTGCCTGACTCCGTAAAGGGTGAAAAGGTAGGTGGGTCATCTGATCAAAATTGAGCCGTCAGCTGGAAACCGAGCGTGACCTTGGCGGTCGGAAAATCCGACGGCTTGTACAGCGGTGTGCCGGCGAACAGGTCCCAGGCGAACGCGCCGTATTTCGCGGGGACGCTGCCGCGCACACCGATCACTGCACCGGCCAGTTGCGTGCCCACCAGGAACGCGGTATTGGGACCGAACACGCGGCCGTAGTCGATGCCGGCATATAGCGACTGTCCGGTCTGGCCGATGGGTAACTGCAGTTCGTTGCGCCAGTAGAAGCCGCGTTCGGCCGCCAGCATCGTCTCGCCGTCGAAGCCGCGCACCGTGTAGCGGCTTCCGATCGTCAGGTCGTCAATGAAGAACAGCGTGTCGTTGGTGAACTGGCCGTGCACAGTCGTCACGTAGCGCAGGTTCTGCTTCGCGATGGCGAACGGCACCGACAGGTTTGCATCGAGCACCGCCATGTGGAAGCGGTACGTCGGGCCGGTCGCGTACGGGTCTGGCGTCGCTCCCCGAGTCCGCCCACACCCTGCCGGTACGCCAGCGTGCCGTCGAACTGTGCAGAGCCGAAGTAGTGGCGGTTGGTCAGCCCCGCCTCGATGAATGTGTTGTTGCGCTTTTGTTGCGTGATTTCCGTGTCATCGATGAAACTGTCACCGAAGCGCTTCGTCAGCTGGAACTCCACACCCCGATACATCGTTCTGGCTGCGGTGAATCACGCGTTGCAGTTTCAGGCCAGCGGTCTGTGAATTGCCGCTGGACACAAACGTCTGATTCACGCCCGCGATCTGCTGGTAATAGGTGTTCGTGTTACCGGATAGCGTCGCCGTCCAGTAACCCCACGGCACCGAATACGAGCCGTTGAAGCCGTGCGACCCGAGCCCCTTGTCGCCGAATTCCAGGTCCTGATTCGCACCGACGGTGAAGATGTCGTTCAGCCCGAGCGGGTTGTCGATGCCGAGGCTCAAATTACCCTGCAGCTTGCCGGTGGCTCGGCTGCCCGAATTGTCCACCGAAGCGACAACACTCCACGGCTTTGCACGCTTGACCGTAATCACGACATCGCTTTCGCCGGGCCTGTCGGTCGGCTCGATCTTCATGTCCACGTTCTGGCTCGCGACGCGCTTCATCTGCTCCAGTCCCTGTTCGAGGTCACGCAGTTGCAGCAGGTCACCGCTACGGGCAGGGAAGGCGGTCTTCCACGTGCCGCGCGTGGCGGGATCGGCAAACCTCAATTGCCGGATCACGCCCGGCAGCAGCGCGAGTTTCAGCGTGCCGGATGACAGGTCCTGTTCGGGCAGCAGCACGCGCGTCGTGATGTAGCCCCGGCTGAGGATCGTCTGCTGCAATTCTTTGACGATCATGTCAAGCCCCCGTTTGCCGATACACTGGCCCGCATAGTGGCTGACCCATTCGAGCGCGAATGCAAAGCGGTCCTGCGGCAGCGCGGATGCACCCTGCGAACGCACCGCGTCGGGCAACGTCGCGGGCACGTCGAGCAGGAACGATTCGATGCGGAAGCACGGTTGTTCAACGGGCAGTGCGGGCCACGTGCCGTCATGCGGTGCTGTCGAACGCACGGCGGGCGCATTGACGGTTTTTGCGCGCGCCTGCGCGTCGCGCTGCTGCTGCACCTGCTGGTTCTGCTCGGCGTTGGCGCGGGCTGCTGCGGCGGTGTCGGCGGGCGTCGGCGACTGCTGTGCGTAGACAGCCTGACCCGCGAGCGATACCAAGGCTGTGAGCGGCAGCGCCGCCAGCCTCTTTCTGATTTTCATTACTTGATTAGTTCCTGATTCTGCTGGTCGTGCGGCGAGCAGCCTATGGCCGCTGCCGCATTTGCTCGCGTTCGCGCGTGGCGTCAGAGAAATGCTTCGCGGGTATCCGACCTAATCCTTGAGCAATTTTTTCAGCTTGTTTGCGATGCTTCGGCTATGTGCTTCGTCACCGTCAAGCCCGATGCGCTCGACCTCTATCCAACGCAGATAATCATAAAGCTCGTCGACAGTCTTTTGTTCTCGAATCATCTGGCTAACGTAGGGCACGTATGAATCGTATTCATCGTCGGCCTCGGGAGAGTCACCCACGCCAATCGGGTCCCACTCCTTTAGCAAAATTGTCTTTACTTCAAAATCCAAGCCACTAAACGTATTCTTCATTTTCCAGGCGCTCCGGGAATTACTGTTACGACAAGCCCCGTCTTGGAGTTTGTGACAACTCGAATATTGTTCGTTGGGTCATAGTATCCCGTAGTTCCTTCACGCGTAGGATAGATGACACCGTTTTCAATGGTGTTTTTTACAGCGGAAGGTGGGACACCTCGGCCTTGCATTTGGTCGATCGCATGGCCCGAGTAGTCCACTCCGCCTATCGTAGTTGGTTGGTTTGTACCGCGCGGCACATCCATAGGACTACCACTGACCCCCACGGGCCTACTTGAGTCGTTTGGCGCATTGTTCCCATCATTCAGCGTCGCATTGCTCGGCACGTACCCCGGCGTTCCGGGCGTTGCAATTGCTGGGGTCATCGCACAACCGGCGTTGGGTGTGCAAACCATCGTGGGTGGGGTGACAACGGCCCCGCCCGTGGCTGGCGGCTTGCCGTTGTCGTTGGCCTGCACCAGCGGATTCGGATCGGCCGGAGGATTCTGACCAGGAGCGGGAATGATGCTGTTCAACGCGTGATTGAGTGAGCCCCACGGATCATTGACGACATTCATCACGGCGTCCAGCACCTGGCTACCCGTACTGCACTTGCCCTCGGCGTTACAGTTGCTCCGGTTGTACAGGTCGGCGTTCGCCGCCGTGAACGCGCCCGAATTCCCGCCCACGAGCCCACCGAAACCGCCCGCCAGCAGGTTCCCCGCGACGTTGCCCAACGTCAGGCCAGGATCGGCCCCGCTACCGTTGCCGTTGCTCAGGCCATCGGCCAGTGAATTCAGCTTGCCTGCGAGCGTCGATGCCACTGCCGCGCCTGCCGCGCCGCCGAGCGCGCTGCCACCGCCCAGGCCTGCAATGAGCGCACCACCGGCCGTGTGCAGGGCCACACGATTCACGCCGCCTTCGGCCCATGAGTCGGCATCCGCCTGATAGGCTGCCGCCGCTGCCGTGTCGCCTGCCTTGGTCGCGTCATCCGCCGCCTTCTGCGCGGCATCGTGTTTGGCATCCGCCAGCGCGCCGATCTGGGTCGCCACCGCTGCGCCCGCCGCGCTCGACGCATTCATCATGTCGGCCTGTTTGTCCAGCAGGGCGTTCACGTCCGGCGTTTTCGCCACCGTGCCGTTCGTGTCCGACGTGTCGCGGTTCAGGCTCGCCACATCCTGGGTCTGATTCGCGGCATCGGTAATGTTGATCGTACCGGCGCTGATGCCGCTCTTCGTGGTCGCGCTGTCGCTGCCGCTTTCGCTCTGGCTCAACATCGGCGTATAACCGCCCGCGTTGCCGACCGACGATACGCCCGTGCCTTTGGTCGGTGCGCCAATCGACCCGCCCGCGCTGAAGCCGCTCGATTTCGCGCTGTAGTCCGACTGGTTCTGGATATCGGAGAACGTCAGCGTGGCCGTTGTCAGCGTGTTTTTCGACGCATCAGCATCGCTCGCGATCACTGCCCCCTTGAGGTCCGTATTGCCCTTGACGGTGATGTCAAAGCCACCCGCACCCGCCTGAATACCCGCCTGCTCGTTGATGCCCGCGTAGCTACCGCTCGCGTCACCGTGCTGGCTGCTGAAGTTCGCACTTGCGCCGCCCTGGCTGATGCTGAAGCCACCACCCGAGCTTTCCTGATGCGCCGCGCTCGTGGTCGTGTCCTGCACGCTCGCGATGTTCAGGTTGCCGCCGACATTGGCGGTGACCTGGTTGCCGTTCACGTTCGCGCCGATGATATTCGTATCGCCACCCGACACGATGGTCACGCTGTTCGTGCCGCTCACATGCGTGTTGTTCTGCATCGCCGCGTCGCTGTTCGAGTCGCCGTTTGCCTTCGACATCGCCGCATCAACGCCCCAGCCCTGCGTGCCATACGATATCCCCACGCTCGAACTGCTCGATTCGTTCGCGCTGCGCGTCGAATCGGTGTCCGTCGTGTTCACGAGGTTGACCTGGTTTTTCGCGGCCAGCACCACATCGTTCGCGCTCACGTCCGAGCCCGCGATGGTGATATTGCCGCTTCCCGCCGTGCCGTTACCAGTCGCCGCGAACATCGCGGTCCCGCCCGCCTTCACGGTGGAACCGGTCTGCGTCGTGCCGTCCTCGCTGAAGCTGCTCGTGCTGTGGCTGCTGCCGAAACTCAGTTCGACCTTCACGTCGGGCGTTTTGCCGTCCGCCAGTCCCTCTGCGGCGGCTGCGGCATCCCCCACCGCCGCGATGGTATGCAGGGCAGCGGCGCGGGAATCCTCGCTCTTGCCTGCTGCATGCGCCTGATCGACCGCGCCCTGGACAGCATCGACAACCGACCCGGCTACGCCGAGCGTGAAGCCGCTTTTGGAAACTTCATGGGTTTCGTCGTGATGCGTGGTATTCGCCGCCGCATCGATGATGACGTTCGCGCCCGTGCCAGTGATGTTCTGCGCCGCGATCAGGTCGCTACCGGTCACGTGCAGGTCGTTGCCGGCCGAGACGGTCAGGTTGCCGTTCAGCGAGCCGATCAGGCTGCCGTTCTGCGTCACCGAACTGTCGTGTGTCGTATCCTTCTGGTCCTTGCTGCCGTACGAAATCCCGCTGCCGGTCGAGCCGAAGCCCGATTCCTGTTTCTCATAGTAAGTTGACGTATTGACGGTATCCTGCGAGGTCGTGATGGTTACGTTGCGCGCAGCACTCAACGCCACATCGTTCGTCCCGACGATCGTGCTGCCCGCGACGTTGATATCCCGGCCACCCGCGATCGTCACGCCGTCCGCCGAAATCAGGCTGCCTTGACTCAGCGTCGCGGCCTGATCGATCCCGCTCGTGACCGTCGAACTGCTCGCCACGCCGCTGTGACTGTGCGTTTCCTGCGAATTTAGCGTATGCGTTTCGGTCGCCGCGACCACGTTCACGTCGCCGACTGCCAGCAGGTTCGCGTTGCCCTTGTCGAGACTGATCGTGCTGCCACTGAGCGTGATGTCCTTGCCCGACGCGATGGTCAGCGTATCGCCGCCATGCAGCGTCGTGCCCGTCAGCGTCTGGTCGGACTGGTGCAACGACTCTGCATAGCTGCCGTGAGCATCGCTGCCGGCACTGTTGCTATCCACCGTCGAGGTCGCGCTGGCGGTTCCCAGCAACACGTTGCCGTTCACCGCGACCGTGCCACCGCCGCCCAGGTCAATCTGTGCGCCGCGCGCCGTCAGGTCGCCGCCCACGCCAATGGCCGACACGCCGCCCACCTGCACCGAACTGCCCACCGTGCTGTTGAGGTTCGTATCCGACACGCCGTTCGCACGCTCAACCACCTTGTGCTCGCTGGTCTGCTGGGCGCCCAGCGTCCAGTCGCCGCCGATCTGCATCCCGAGGTTGCCGCCGACCGACAGCGCGCCCGCGTTCTGCTCGAAGTTGCCGCCCGTCACGATAGCCGCATCGCCCGCGACATTGATTTGTGCCAGCGGCCCCAGCGTCGTCGTGGTCCGAGTGGCGCCCGTGTCACTGACCTGATTCAGTGTTTTCGTCGCCGTGTCGAGAATCAGGTTGCCACCCGCGTTCAGCGCGAGGCTGCCGGCATTTACCTTCGCAGAGGTCAGATCGACATCGCCCGTCGTCGTCAGCGACATCAGACCGCCGCTTTTCAGCGCGCCGAACGCATTGTCGATGGACTTGCCGTCAATCGTGAGCGAATTGCTGGCCTGCACCGTGCCGCTGTTCGTGAAGGTCTGCGTGTTCTGAAGATTGATGTCGGTCGCCGCGATGAGTGGCCCGTTCATGTTCTGCTGGCTGGCCTGCGCCAGATAGACGACCGGCACCAGCACGGATTGCCCATCGACCACCCGCGTTTCCATGATGATGACGTTGCTCGTCAGCGCGGCCACCGTCGCCGCCTGACTGGCCAGCACCGCACCGCGAGCGTTCGTGAAACCCGCACCCGCGTCGATCGTGGCGTTCTGTCCGGCCTGGAGCGTTCCGTCTGAATTGTCGACCGATTGCCCGGACACGTGCAGGTCAGTTTGCGCCGTCACCGTGCCGTGGTCGTTGATCAGCGCGCCTGCCGCCCGCGCGTTCACTGCGCCCCCTGCGCTCGTCGTCGCATTCGACAGGTTCAGGTCGCCAGCGTTCGTCGTCAGCGACAGGTTGCCGTTAGCGGCGCTCTGGCTACCGGCGAGATTCACGCCGCTGCCCGAGAGCGACGCATTGCCGCCCGCTACGTTCTGACCGGTCGCGTTCAACTGGCCGGATGCCGTCACGCTCAGGTCGCCACTGTGCCCCACGGAACCATCGTCGCCGTTCACGCCTGCGCCCAGCGTGCCGGTCGAATTGACGCTACCGGCGTTGACCGTGGTATTTTGCTGGGCGGCCAGCGTGCCGCTGTTCGTGAACGTACCGCTTGCCGAAAGATTCGCGTTCTGCTGCGCGTAGGTCGTACCGCTGTTCTGGATATCGCTGCCGGTTGCGGCAAGATTGCCGCTCGCGGTAGTCCTGCCAGAGAGGACCAACTGGCCGTTCGATTGCAGCGTCAGGTCGCCCGCCTGCGCGGCGATCACACCGGCGTTCGAGACCCCGACACCGTATTCGTTCGAAGCCAGAATGATGCGGTTGGCATACATTCCGCCCAGCTGGCTCACGTCAATCGATGTGGCCGGAGCCGGACCATCGCCCACGATCGGCGTCGCAGCGAGACTGTCATGATCGACATGGTTCGCGCCCGTGACGACATTCAGCGTGTTCGCATACAGCTTTGCATTCGCCGCGACCGAGCGGGCAATAAGATCGACCTGATCCACGTTCGACGCATTCAGCCCGTCGCCCTGCACGGTAATCTGCCCGCCGCGAACGTCGAAACCGCTCAGGCTGCCGTCCGGGCCGTAGCTCGGCGTGCCGGTCGTGAGGGTCGCGCGCGAGGTGTTGATGAAGGCGCCACCATTGACCGAAATCCCCGAACCGTTCGCGATGACGACCTGGGCGCGCGTGCCCGCGACTTCGAGCGGGCCATTGATCTGGCTCGCGGCACTGCTGTTGACCTGATTGACGATGATCTTCGCGTACTGGCCCGCCGCGAAGTTCGGATTGCCGTTGATCTGCCCGGCAAGCTGCGTGCCGGTGATGACTGGGGAGTTGTTCAGTATCGCGCCCGGCTTCTGGACGTCAAACTGAGAATACGTGTTCACCGAGACGCCGGCGCCCGAAGGCCGCGCGATGTTCACCTGCGGCAGACCATTCTGCGTCTGGATGACGCTCGCGTCGGAGCCGGGCGCGGCGACGATCTGCGCGTAGCTGGCCGGCATGAACGCGGGCAGCGCGCCGGCCAGTACCAGCGCAGCGAAAGCGATGGGGCGGAACGCGAACTGCACCATGGGGCGCGCGTCGATGGGCGCATGGCCCGCTACTGTCGTTTCTCCACTGCTTTTACCTGTCGCGCTGGCGGTCTCCTCGACCGCGACGAGCATGTTCCGGAGTCGGCTGTACACCAGTCGAAAGTGATTCTTGTTCATTGTTCTTTTGCAGTGCGTATTGATCCCGCCCGCGAAACTACTCTAAACGGGGACCGGAATTGTCAATGATTGAAAATTCGATGCGAAAAGCGCTGTCTAACCGCACCGGAGCCTGAACGGGCGTTTCCGATATGTGTTTGGGCCGCTCCTGACGCGTTTCCAACGGAGAATGAGCCCGTTGCCGGCCCGACACGGACGAGTTGACCGGCGTCGGAGCAACAGGGATGGATGATCATCACCGGATGATCATCGACGTGAACGAATCACAAATCCGCTCCCTGGACCAGGTGCGCGCCATCCTCGACGGCACACATACACTCGACTTTGCTCCCGCGGCCAGCCCCGGCGAGCGTTGCGAGTGGGTCGCGGCGGTGCTGCGCCGCTTTCGTTATAACCAGCTCAAGCGGCCTCATCGTGGGCTCGTCCTGCGCTATTTGCGGCGCTTTAGCGGCTTCAGCCGGGCCCACATGACACGGCTGGTGCAACGCTGGACACGCGGGCAGAGGCTCGCCTGGGTGAAGGGCACGCCCGCGAATGCCTTCGCCCGCCACTACACGGATGAGGACGTGTTCACCCTCGCACAGACCGAGCGCGAGTACGGCAGGCTTTCTGGCCCGGCGATGATCGTGGTGCTGCGCCGGATGTATCAGGTCTACAACGATGAGCGCTACGAGCGCCTGCAGCACCTTTCAGCGTCTCACCTGTACAACCTGCGCCGCTCGCAGGCCTATCGCCTGCATCACACGACCTACACGAAGACCCGGGCGAACCCCAAGGGCGGGGCTATCGCCGTGCGCCGGGCTCCGGTGCCCGAGAACCGCCCCGGGTTCATCCGCATTGATAGCGTTCATCAAGGCAACACGGAGGAGCATCGCGGCGTGTACCACATCAACGCCGTCGACTGCGTCACGCAATGGGAGGTCGTGGCTACCGTGCCGACGCTGGAGCGCGAACACATGCTGCCGGTACTGCGCGACATGATTGACCAGTTTCCGTTCCGTATCCTTGGCTTTCACAGCGATGGCGGTTCGGAGTACATCAACCACGAGGTCGCAAAGATGCTCAAGGAACAACTCATCGATTTCACCCGCTCACGCCCACGACGCTGCAACGACAACGCATTGGCCGAATCCAAGAACGGCAATGTAGTGCGCAGGCAGTTCGGCTATGCGTACATACCGGCCGAGTGGGCGAAGCAGTTCAATGCCTTCTGCGTTGATCTGCTCAATCCGTTTTTAAACATGCACCGGCCCTGTCTGTTCGGCACCGAGGTCCCTGATCCGAAGAAGCCGGGCCGCACGCGACGCGTTCACCGGCCAGAAGACGTGATGACGCCGCTCGAGAAGCTCGTCAGCCTGCCTGACGCGAGTCACTTTCTGCGCGAGGACATCACGCTCGACCAACTGCTGGAGCAGGCGCGCAGACAGACAGATATCGAAGCCGCCTGTCAGGTTCGTGAGGCGCGGGAACGGCTGATGGGCCGGGTTGCCGATCAGATTCGGCCCCGGTACGCCGATGTGTGGAGCTATGCCCGATCCCGAAGCGCGTAACCTGTATCGCTGTGTCCGCGAGGGGGAAGCCGCTGCGGGCTACGCCCTTCGCGGCTTCCCCCTCGCAACCGACGCTTCCCATACCCTAGAATGCAATTCCCTTTAACGATCATCCAACCCTAGGCACTCCCGCTCCTTCAGGCTCTCTTTGGTTTTGGAAAGTACTGAAACCACAACAATTTCGCGAAATTCGAATTTAGGTGATTGACTGTGAAGAAGACGGTTCGCGCCGCTGGCGGGCGATCTTGCGCTGGACTGCGTCAGCGTTACCTGATCTGCCTTGTATGTTCTGGCGCGCCCGGAGATCTTTTGCGTTCAACTGGTGGGACGGGCGCATACCGGTACGCAAGCCAATCAGTTCGTCCAGCGTTTCACCCATGGTGCCCGACAGCGCGTGGACAACCTCTCCCAACGTGCCAGCGTCAAGCCATGCCTTGAAACGTCGGTGGCACGTCTGATAGGGCGGATACCTGTCTGGCATGGCATGCCACGGTGAGCGGTTGTACATCACCCAAAGAAGGCCGTTAAACACTGCGCGGGTATCGACCGGCGGTCGCCCTAGCGTTCGCGCACCTTCCTGCATTTCGGGAAACAGCCGGGCAATCTTTTGCCAATCGTGATCGTTTATTTCGAAAAAAAATGCCATGACGGCAGACTCGCTTGTTAGGCAAATAGCAGGAGGGTAATGCACAGGAGACCGGGCCGATATGGGTTCAATCTGAATCTTGCAAGATTTAACTCTTCCGGACAGGGCCATCGCACGAAACGTTAAATATGGTTAAGTTTCTTGCCAGCCAAGGAGTTGAGCGAGATATTGATCGTTCGCGCAGGCCAGCATACGGCGAATTTTGAGTCCTGCCTTGGTGGTGCGATCCTGCCGCAGCAGGTTCATCACGATGCGCCGCAGGATGGCGAAGTTCTGCGCGGCGTTGTTCACGCGCACCCGGCACTGGTCCTCGCTGAAGGCCATATCCAGCGTCCAGTGCATGCCATTTTCTATGCCCCAGTGCGCGCGGATCGCGTGGGCAACGCGCGCCGCGTCGGGTGGCAGGCTGGAGACGTAGTAACGGCGTTCGGTGGTGACGGTGTCGCCGATCTCGCGCGTG
>NZ_JBNDKT010000072.1:0-16748 GCF_050435685.1 Paraburkholderia sp. GAS448 | reverse complement strand
GCGCTCTTCAGGCTGAAGCTGTTGATACGTTCTTCTTTTTTGCATGTGCGCACCTTACACGAGGAAGGTGTTGCACTTCAGATTTGATCGCGCCCGCTCTATTCGTACCTGCAGCAGCATCCTTGATCAGGTTGCTGCTGCAGTAAAGATGCTTTTCCATACACCGCAGTGGCAAACTGATCTATCCTGGTTTAATCAACTGTATAGACAGCTAACCATCCACCCATTGCCTTCACTGCCGTATGAGACGTTTGAAGGAGAGTTGAAAAAGGAAAAGTAGTGATCCTGCAAGATGCCTGAAGCCCAGTACGAATCGTACTGAATGCACCGCCACGCTTGGCCGCCGGCACTCGTCCACACACCGCCCTGACAACTGAGCAGTGTGCCGTTCGGGTCTGTGGTGATCCCATTCTGACCGCAGCCCCAACCCGCCCACGCCGTCGCTGCAAGATTAACCACGTTTTGCGCGGTCGTTGCGCCTGTGACCACCAGTTGACCACTCCCGCCGCCCCCACCAACGACGGTCGGAAATGCCGACCACGGATTAAGATACAGCCCACCGCCCGCGGCATTGACTTCCACCTGGCCGCTGCCCTGGACGGCCCCGCCGTTCGTTGTCAGGGTCAGGCTACCCGTCGACGTAATATTGCGCACCGAAGCAATGTCCGCCGGTCCGGTGCCAGCCAGGTTTTGGACGTATAACGCGCCGTTCTGGCGAATCGCGGAGTTCGCGCCATCCCCGTAGTAGTACGAGCTCCCAACCTGAACACCATTGCCCGCTGCGAGCTGAATCTGCTGAGCGTTGGTGATCGTATTGCCGCCCATGTTCAGATTCGTGCTCAGCGTGTTGAGCTGGGGCTGACCGGGAACAGCGTTGCGGTACAGGAAGTTGCTGGTCAACGTCCCGTTGTTGAAGTTCAACAGCGAGGCGGGGCTGCCGCCCATCACAGCATAGCCCGCCGTCGGGACCTGCCAAGCACCGGATGACCCATAGGCATTCGTAGGACCGCCGGAATACACCCCGGAGTTATTCGACGGAATCATGCCGCCGACACCCTCCGCAGCACGAGCAATGGCACCGAGCTCCTGATCCTTGATGACCGTGCCGCCCGTCGCATAGATCAACACCTGCAGGTTGCCCGCCGACGGCTGCGTGACGGCCGACGTCCAGGTCTGGTTAAACGGGTTCGTGCCCGAGAATCCGGTCGGGAGCCCGACGTTCGCGGCCTTCACGGTTGCGACGTTCAGGATCGTCGGAGTCGTCCCCACGCTCCCTTCGAGCGTGGTCATGTTCTGGCTCACGTAGTTCGAGACGGCTGACACCCACTGCCGCTGCTGCTGCGCGGTCGTGACGTCCGTCATCGTATGCCGCTCAGTGGCAATCCCGTTCTCGATCTTGGGGATGAACATCATGCCCGCGATGACAGCGAGGAGTACACCAAGGACTTCATCCATGATTAGTTCCCGGTTTTAAAAACGGACACCACGTCCCCGACGGGAACAGTGACATTAAGAGGTTGAGGCGATGTGACCACACCGTTCGCGTCCGTCGTCCAAGTGGTACCCGCTGACAGCCCGATCGACGCGTCGTTGTTCGATTGCACCAGGACCGACTGCACCGAGCCCCCTGGTAATGCCGCATACACGGTGACAAGCACCCCCGTGCCGGACGTCGTCACCGCATTGCTCACGCTGTACATAGTGATGAAGGTCGAGGAATATTGTGGCGCATACACGCTCAGCTGGCTCGGCTGAATCGTCCCGGTAAAGGTCGGATTGGCAGTCGTGAACGCCATGACGGCCGACCGATAGGCGAGAAACTGCGTTGCCGCCGCGCTGATCGCAACAGATTGCGCGCTAGGCTGAAGGGCCTGCAGGGTTGCGCTCTGATCGAAGAGCGCCGCGGTAGCCAACGCCACGACAAGGAGGACCATCAATTTCATGTCCGATCACCTTGCCCTAGCGAGATTCTTCTCGGACAGCATACTCATCAGCTCGTTTTTCTGGCGATCGACCTCGCTCTTCAACTTACCGAACTCGCCCGCCTTCATGTGCCCGCGCATGGGGTCGTTGTCCGCCATGCAAAAGAGCGATTGGGTCGCGAGCACGCGGGGAGGATTGCCTGTTTTCAGCGCCCCTATGAGGCTGTCGCTAATCGCTCGCGCGTTACCCCCCGTATCGACCAACTTGAGATCGATGTGCACGGCGAATCGGAACGATTCGACAAACTGCGCCGACACGTGCCCACGTCCAGCGGCACGGGCAAACCGCTCGATACCATTGATCAGATCGCCGCCGTGATACGTGCACATCACCAGAAAGCCCATTTTCGAGGCCTGTACCACGACCTCCGCAGTGCGGTCATCCAACACTTCGCCAACAAACATGACGTTCGGAGTGGCACGCGCGAGGTCCCTGATCGCCTCGTGCGTGTCCTCGGGCGTCTCGACCTCCCGCTGATGGATATAGCCGTGCTCGTAGCGCCCCTCAAGATCCATCTCTATCGGACTCTCGATAGTCCAGGTCACCCCACCGAAGACGCGCGCGCGCTCCTGAATGTACGCGCACGCCGTCGTGGTCTTGCCCGCGCCGGGGCGCCCGAGAAAAAGCCCAATCCCGCTGCGAATCTCTTTCGCCATGAGCCTCATCGCAAGCGGAGCGGCCATGCCGATCTCATTGAATCGGTGCGGCTTGAAGCGAAATGCGCGGCAAACAAACACGTGCTCCCCGTTTGCGAGCGGGATACGCTTGGCCCGCAAGCGCGTCCCTCCCTCCGGAGGCCAGACAATCGGAAAACCATACCGCGACGCTTCAGCGCCACGATCCGCCCATACTGCATTGAGCTTGTTGAAAAGCTCCGTGACTTCGCCCCACGATTCTGGCGGCACACGGGCCGCCACCATCGAATCTGGCGTTTCCTTGAACCAGGCCTTGTTAGGATCGTGGCTTACGCACAGATCCGACCAGGCGATGTTCTGCAGTGTATTCACGTGGTCTACGTCGAATGGTTTAGTGACCAAACACGAACGAGATATTCGTTGTGGCAGCGGCACTGCACAAAGTCGTTGCCTGACCTGCATCCAACGGAGAGCTCGGCGTGAAGGTGCTACCACCAAGCGTCATCGAAACGTAGTTTGAGACCTTGGTCGCGAGGTCCGAACAACCATCCTTCGGCACGCTGTTCTCGACGATGTCGAACTGCGACGCGTTGGCATCCACCGTCACCGTCACTGCACCGCCCCACTGGTTGATCAGCGTTGCCCCGCTCACCATTCCGGCCGGGGCAAGGTTCGCCGCGATCGCCTCGGTCAAGCTGGAGAACAGCGTCTGCCCGTTGTAGGTATTCGCAATGCTCGTTTCCAGCTGAATGAGGTTGGAAGCTTCGGCCTGCGCCTTGTTCTTGTGGAAGATCGTCATCAAAACCACCACGATCAGGCCAATGCCCAGCAGACGCACCATGTACTTGAACAGGGTGCCCATAATTTCATCCATCTTTCACCTCCGAATCGCGTGTTGCATTAATTAAGGAAAATCGCGGGTCTCGTACTACTGCTTAGACACCACCGATCGCACCCAACTGCGTCGTAACACTGTTAATCGCCCAAATCAGGAAGAACATCAGCGCATACATGGCTATCTCGGCATAGGCGCCGGACTTTTTCGCCTTGGAAAGTGCGTCACGCTCGATCTTTGCGGCCCACCGCTTCGTTATTCGCAAGACCTTCTCGTTAAAGCCGTTGTAACCGTCGATCGAACGGATACGGTCGATGATCATCGGGTTCGGAAACTCGAATGGCGGAAGCTTGCCATTCGCGCCACGCTCTTCCAGTGCCTGTGCCAGAGTCTTACCGCCCTCGGTCATGCGATACCGGATATGCCAGAGGCGCTCACGCAACCAGGGGCTTGCCGTCTCCATCTGAAGCGCGAGCACATGTACATTAGGCAGGCCAGTCTCGAGCAAATCGGAAAACACCGACAGCCACTTGTAGCCCTCGATGTCTCGGTAGAACGAGAATGGAAAGTGTCTTTCCGCCTTGATCCGGTTCGGCCCGGTCCAGCGCGGGAACGACCAACGCACCGCAAGAAAGATTGCGACGCAGAGAAGCGGCGGAAGCAGCGAGAGCCAGGACTGCGAGTAGTCCGCCGCCTTGTACATCACGAGGCCAATACCTTGTACCTTGTCTTCCGGCAGGCCCTGAATGATGTTCGGCATGACAACAGCTCCGGTCACCCATAACAAGCTATAGGTCATGGCGAGGTACATGAACGGCCGGACAGCGGCGGACTTGTAGGCCCGCATGATCGCATCGATGCGATCGCGCGATGCCACGATAAGGTCAAGAGCCGAGCCCAGCTTCGTCGACATCTCACCGCCGGCCAAGATAGCAAGCTCATCGCGAGGAAGTGCGATCGAAATCGCTTTGCGAAGCGTCATACCATCACGCATACGACGTGACACGTTCGACAGGAGCGAATACACGCTCTTGCGCTTACGTTTGAGCATGATGCCGGCAAAACTATCGATGGCATCCTCGACCGGAACTTCGTTCTCCACCTGCGTCGCAAGGTGGTCGTAGAACGCCTCGCGCGTCGGCCAATCAAAGGCCCGACGGTCAGCGGCGTCGGCCACCTTACCCCACCAGCCCGTACGTTTCCGCGTCAGGGTCGGCTGTACGGTCCGCGGCCCGGCTTTGCGCAGCCCAAACGTGATCAGCACCCCTGCCATTAGACCGCCGCGCTTAGCCATATACGACCTCCAACGTCCTGCGTTTCGGCGGAAACAGGCTCCTCAGGGATTTCCGACGTCTTCCTGTCGAGCGCCGGCCGGCACGGATCACAGGGTCGTCGTCCTCGCTGCGATTACCAGATCGACCGATGTCCGCGACATCGTGGAACTGGTCCTTGGGAACAATCACATCCACCATTTCCTGCACGTGATTGGGGTCCACCTCCCCCTGGAGCACATGTCGAATGGCAGTTTCCAGAAGCGGCGGATCCGCATCCGGACGACGGTGGTAGTTCCGTCGAGCGATCGCGGTGCCACGATGGATGAAATCAGCCATGAGCTTCGCATCGGCCACCACAACCTCCATAATTCCGAAGCGCGGACCAACCCCATCAAAGTTGCAAGCCTCGCAGCCTTCGCCGCGCACATATACATTGCTCACATCCCCGTCTCTCGACCACGTCTTCAGTGCCTCCATGACTACGTCACTCACGCGCCCAGGCGCTTTCGAAACATGAACACGACAGCCCTTACAGAGAGGACTCAGCAGGCGTTGGGCCACCACGCCGCGAACGATCTTCGGATCGCAAAACACCTCGCGCTTCAGCTTGACGATGTCCATCAGTTCCAGGCGGTCCGGCCACAGGAAAGCGTCCGACACGTGCAGCGTCGTTGTGACCTTATGGCCTGTCGTAGAAGCCTCGAAAGCCATCAGAGCCACCTCGGCGCCACGGATTTCACCCGGAGAGATAATCTTCGGCGCCATCCGCAAGCCTGCCGCCATCGCCTCCCCGAACTGCTCGGCCGTAGCCGCCTTGTCTAGTGCGTTCGTCACCGGCAGCTGCGTCGACCATTCCTCGGGGAACTCGATCGGGTCCGCGATCATGATCTGCTTGAGGTAGGGGCGCACACGGGCCTCCTCCTTGCGCAGCTCATAGTCCGTGGTCGACTTACCGGCGCCAGTCGGGCCTGTGATGATCAGGATGCCGTCGGGCATCGACATGATGTGCCGGAGCCTGTCGATGTTCTGCTTCGTGAAACCCATCTTTGGCAACAGAAATTCGCCGCGCGGAGCAGTCGGAAACTTCAAGACGGGGAGACCGGCCCGCCGCTCCGCCTTGACGGTGTTCGAATATTGCAAGCGCAGTACCATGAACTGGCCACCCTGCGCCTGCGGGAACATGGGCCCACGCACGATACGAATCGAGGTGACGCCGGTATCCGGGGCGAGCTTGTCGCCTGTTACCTGCGCATTCTGGCGTTCGTGATCTCGCCACTGCGAGTCGCCCGTAGTCACCAGGCCTTGCCAGATTGCCCGGACGAGCCGTAGCGCCTTTTCCTGCTGATACTCGCGGAAGTGGCGGAGATCGTTGTTGACCGTCAGTTGCACCACGGCGTGCTGGCCGCGCAGAAGGAAGTGAATATCGGACGCGCGGTAATAGGCCGCAAGCTCCAGAAGCTCCAGCGCCTCTGCACGATTCTCGTAGCCTTCCTGCTCGGGGTCACGCTCAACGAAGCGCAGGCCTTGGCCGTCACGCATCTGCATGACTTCAGCGAGGTCCCGGATCTCACGCTTGATTACATGACCGTTATGCCGATTGCGATCGATCCACGTGAGAAAGAGCGGATTCTGCGCCGTCTGTCTGTCGACATAGGCCGTATGCATTGTGCGGTCATAGGCGATCTGACCCGCGATTCCTTCCGACGGCTGAATAAACGGACGGCGCGCGCCGTTTGCTTCGCTCCTAGCGTCCATACACGACCCCCGAGATTTTCCATGCAGTCGACGTGTCACCGGCCTTTCCAGTCACATCGTCCAAGTCCATTTCATTCAGGCGAAGGCCCGGCACGTTGCTCAAATCCAGAGCGAACGGAGCCGCCGGAACCGAGAAGGAAAATTGAATTGACGGTACTGGCGCGGGCGGATTTGTGCCCAGCGCAGTAGCTGCCATCGCAGCCGTGCCGGTCTGTTTCGGAGCCGCGGCCGGCATCGGGGATATCGTGACCGCGATCTGATGCTCCTGAGCCCACAACACCAAGGCATCGCGTGCAGCGCGCAACGCGCGCGCATTGTCCGTGCCATGCGCGCCCGCCGGCAGCCGAAGTGGCACCGACTGCGCCGCGCTGTTCCCATCCTCCGATACAGCAGCGCCCGGCGGCGCATAGGCAATGGTCGCACCCTGCCCACGTTTCCAGCCGACCATCAGCTGCGGTCCTGAACAGTGAAACGAGACAAGCTGCCAGCCGTTGCGCCAGGGCGGCTCGCTATCGACAGACTGACGACATGCGTCGAGCCAAGCAGTTGGATCGGGCAAGGAGCGAAGAATCTTTCCGGCATCCGGGGCGGCCGCTTGCGCAGCCTTCCGTTCGTTATCTGCGATCTGTGCGCGCACCAACGCCTGGCGTTTCTGCTCCTGAAGATCGGCGTAATACTGGTAGCCGAAGAAGGCGCCTGCCAGACACACGACTACACCCACGCCGCCCAACACAACGCGCGCCGAATATCGCGAGGCAGTCAGCGATTCGAGGGGGGTGCGCTTGGCGGTCGCGCGAGCAATGAGTCCCTCCAACTCCTCTCGCGTGCCGTTGACGTGATTGAAGTCTTCTAGGGACGCATGCTCTCCGCGAGCACGTTGAATGTCGTCGTAGGAGCCAACGACATCGCCGTCCGGCATCATCCCGTAGTTGTCGCGGACCGCGATATACCACCACAGGCCGTCCCCGAGATCGAACGCTCCGGCCCACGGTACCTTGTGGGAGTCGGCGAGCAGCGCCGCAAGACTGTACACCTTGCCCGGCCAGCCCTTGCTCAGCGCCGGGCAGAACCCCACCTGAATCGCTTCGTCGCCCATTCGACGTGCGATCCAGTCCGTTTGCATTGTTGCCGCTTCCTCCACGATTTCTACTCGCTCGGGCAGCACCTCGTACGAGCGCCAACGCATGCCTATCGCCCACTTCCGGCGGCCGATCGTCACGATCTCCGAGCGGCCAACAGACGGCCGATAGCCAACGTTGGCTGCGCCGTAGTGATCCACAGAGTATGTCGCTTCTACCATGTTCGTTTGATCAGGAGCCGAGAGGACTTAATGGAGGCCGACGGGCATCGCGCCGAGGAAGGGGGTGAACCGTCGACCCGGTCGGTTGCGCCGCGACGTCTTGCAGCCCATCTCCCGCGAATTGCAGCGTGCTCACCAGGCCGCCTTCATCGACGGTGACCTGGCCCAATTCGATGTTCTGTATCTTGCCGAGACCGCGCACCGAATCGCCAAGGTGCACCGCCACGCGAGCGCCCGACGGGAGCTGGATGTTCGCGGTCCATCGGCCATCGACCATTTTGACTTCCTGAACCAGCGCATTGCGCTGAGAGGACGAGGTCGTGACCGAAGCCGCCGACGGCTGGGCCGATCCGTTATCGTTGGAGATGCCGCGACTTATTTGATCGAGCTCGTGGTGCAGCTTGGCGTTTTCGATCTTCGCTTGCGTCAATTGGCTGTCGGCATGAATCGCATCCACCGAGCGGTAATAGGTCGACCACGTCGGCTCGGGGGGGATAGCAGCCGTCGGGGGAGTAGCAGCGGGGGCCGCAGCAGTCGACGCAGTAGTGACCGCGCTACCAGCGAGATCAGCACGACCAGAAGCAACCCCCGTGGACGACACAGGACCGCCGGGGGCGTGGACGGGCGCACCAAAATCCCACGACGCAGACGTGCCGGCAGCCGTGCTGGATGCCGGGGCAGCCGCACAGGCGTTGCCGATGCAGAGCGATACTGCTGCACCGAGCAACGAGACGACGCATGAATGCACTTTGAACTGGATCTTCATGGAGGTTCGTTTCCTTCAAAGAACGCGCGCGGTGATAACGATCGCAATCAGCTTCTTCTGACGCGTTCCGTCGACGCCACCACCGAGCAGCCAATTGTTCGGTGAACCGACACCGCTGTGATTGACGGCCGAGTTGTCCTGCTGCAGACCAGCCAGCATGAGGGCCGCACCGGGCGTCAATGACACGCTTTGCTGGAAGGTGGCCGACGAGACGTTCGGCGTTTGAATGCTCGACCCATTGCTCGAAGCCGTGTCGATGCTGTTGAGGACCGAATTCGTCATGTCCATCGACAGCAGGATTCGCCCATTCACAACCTGCGGCAGGAAGTTAGCGGTAAAGCCCGTCGTGACGACGCCAGGAGTCAGGGTTGTCGTCGAACCGACGTTCGCCGTATTTGTAGTACCGCTCTGCGCGAGATAGGTAACCTCATTGGCGACCTGCATCGGCGCCGGCTGACCGTTCAGCGTGACGACCGACTGCGTAACTGTCTCAGAGACGTGGCCGAGCGTGGACAGCGCGTTGACCGCGAGTTGCGAACCATTCAGGCTCGACGACGTGCCCGCCGTTCCTTTCAGCACCATCGAGGATAGGCTTCCCGTGACTGCCGGTACGCCAGGAGGAGTCAGCGACAGACCATACATCGTCGACAACTTGCTGTAGATGACGCTCGGGCTCCACGAATAGTTGTCTTCGTTCGAGAGAGTGACCGAGTACACGGAAACCGAGATCAGGACCTGCTGGCTCAGCTTGTCCGTCAGGCCCTTGACCCACGACTCGACGTTTTTGACCTGAGTCGGCGAGCCCGTCACCGTGATGCTGGCCATCGACGGCTCGGCCGAAATCTCGGCGGCACCGCTACCGGTCGAACCGGCAACCGTCTTCGCCGTGGCTGCGATCGTCTTCCAGATGTCGACATCGTACGCATCGCCCGCCAGCGAACTGCCGGTCGTTGACCCGGACGAACCGCCACTACTGGTGCTTGAGCCGGAACCGCTGTTGAGACTGCCTGGACCCGACTGCGCGACGATCGAATTCTGTCCCGTCGACTTACGATTGATCGCGGAGATATAGAAGGTCTTGGTAATGGTTCGGTAGAACTCCACCGCGCCATCGTCCATCTTCCACCAGAGACCTTCTTCATTCGCGGCAAAGTCCAGCAGTCCCTTGACGTTGCCTTGGTACGACACCTGCATCGTCGGAAGTGCCGCGAGCGCAGCACTCCCGCCGGTCGGCTTCGAAACGGCGGCGGAACCTCCGGGCAGCATCGCCGTCGGCAGAGGCAGTTGCCCCGCCCCCGTTGTCGTGCTCGCGCTGGTCGTGTCAGCCCCGCCAACGCGCTGAACTTCCGAGATGTCCACGGGAAGGCCGACCTGCTGGGTGACGTACGCCGCCAGATCGGACAAGGTAACTTTCCGCGGCGGCTGCCACGCAATCGGGCGTTTCAGGATCGGCGAGATCTCCGGATTGACCTGAACCGTCTCACCCAGCAACCAAGCGCCGGCCGTGCGCGAAACGACCGGTTGCTCGATCGACGCCTTTGCCTGCTCCTCGACAACCCTGTCCGCGGCTGTCCTGACCGCGTTGTCCGCAACTTTGATCTGCGCACACCCTCCCGCGAGGGCGGCAACGGCCACAGTGCCGAGCAGGGCACGTGAGACCTTGGGCAGCGATTCGCTCATTTTTTTCATGTGCGTGTCCTTGTCCTCGATTTACTGTTGGGGGGCGACGCCCGGGCCCTGCACGACAACGGTACGGTTACCGTCGAAGATCTGGGCGCGGATCAGGGCACCGTTCGCAGCGAGCGTCTTCACGACATCCGTCGCCGCGCTAGGAAAGTCACCCGTAAAGCTCGTCGTCGTAGGCGCAATCACATCGCGCGGCATCCGCCAGACGACGTTCCAGTTCGCGCGACTGCCCCAAGCCTTCAACTCCTCACCAATCGGGAAGCCTTCGCGGATGATCCAAACTTCGGCCGGCTTAGACGCCGGCTCTGCAGCCTTTTGCGGAGCCGCAGATTGCGTCGCGCCCGACGCAACGTGAGGAGCAGCCGCGGCGGCAGCTGGGGTAGACGCGGTGCCAGCACCGGCTGCCGCAACGTCACTACCCTTGAGCGGTTGCCAGCCCGCGACAACGAGTGCGGATGAATCATCGGCAGCCCACGCCATAGACGAAGCGCCCGCAAACACGAGCGTGCCAATCGCCATAGCCGCGACGCGGATACGCATAGAAGACTCCTGTGGGCTGACCTGGGTGACGGACTGCCGGATAGGTGAAGTTGAGGAAATCACGATGTGCCGCCCTCGCGGTCGACAAAGCGAACTGAACGGGAACGGGTAACGGTCACGTCGAAGCCATCGGCTTCCACGACGAAGCTATCGCCCGTGCCGCTGACGCGGTAATAGCGGCCTTTCTGCTGACCCGGCAGCACCTTCCCGTCGGCTCGTACAGTGACCTTCTTCGTGCCCACGGCCACGCGGAAGTAGATCGCCCCCGATTCCGAAAACACCTGCTCGAGACCTGCGGCGTTGTCGACGGGGTAATGGAAGGTGTCTGCCGTCTCACGAGACACGACCACGCTCGAGTGCCCGTCGCGAACGACGAATTTCCGCGCAGCGCCGATCGTCATGACGCTCGTGCTGTCATCCCACGACGCATCGAGGTGCTTCCCATCTGCCGACGCAAGCTGCATCTCCGCCGTGGGCCGCGCACGGAAGTGGATCTGGATCGAACCGCCGAAGCCATCCCGAATACCATCGGCGCCGAAATCCTTCGCGAGATAGGAAATGTCCGGCGGATCCTTCTTGACGGGCGCCGTGGAGATGGCCGCGGAAGCCGGCGTTGCGGGAATGGCCGTGGCCGTAACTGACGACGAGGCAATGGGGCCACCGATGATCGGCGGCTGACTGCCGCCGGTGTCGGTACTGGAAGCCTGCTTGATCACGGTGCCAGTCAACATCGGGGCAACTGCCTTATCCGCCACTTGGCCGCCAGTCGCGGCGACGATTTTGGGAGCGCGGCCCGTTGCCACCGACTGCTGGGCGAAGGTCGCGTCCGCATACGCGGTCACCGGGCTGTTATAGACGGTTTGTGACGTCGGACTCGCCGCCAAGCCGGCATGTTGCACGTGAAGAGTGATCGATCCCGCGTGGACCGTGAACGAATCCGGAGTACCAGTCAGGCGCAGATACGGACCATCCGGCTGAGCACCCGCCACATTCGTACGCGCGTTACCCGACGGCTGAATGTACGTGTCCTGGCCGTCATTGAAGACGAGCGTCGGCCGGACGTTCACCGGGCCGTCAATCCGATAGCCGAAATCGAGCGCCGCCGCCGCGTATGCGCTATGGAGGCCCATCACGAGGCTGGATACGAGAAGAAAGCGAATGCTCTGCAGCGCAGGGCGGCTTCCAATATTCAGTCTCATTGACAATTACCTCCTGTAGTACGGCGTAAGCGCCAGGTCATGACGGACGAGGAAAGTGAACTGGGTACCGCCCGATCGGGTGATCGTGGGAGGAATGTCCTTGTTCTTCGAGAGCAGATTCGACACTACTTGCTGCAACGTCTGGGCGAAGATCGTGCCGCCCTGCTGGGTCGTGCCAAGGCCCTGGTTGACCGTAATGGTCTGCTGAGCCGTATCGAGCAACAGAGTCGCCGCGCCAATCACAAGAGCACTGCCGAAGATCTTCAAGAAGTGGTTGTTGACGTCGCCCTCAAGACCACTCGTGCCATCCATCTCGTCGCCCGTCGTCCCAGACAGATCGATCCATGACCCGTCCGGACGGGTAAGGCGTGTCATCGCGATCAGGACGCGATCCTGACCAACCTTGACGTCATGGTTGTAGTCGCCCATGAGAATCGAGCCCTTGGGGATCATCAGATTGCGCCCGGTCACCGTGTCGTAGATGTCGCTCGTCACCATTGCCTTCACTCGACCAGGATTGTCGGTATCGAGGCCCGTCAGAAGAACGGCGCGCACAGGCGTTCCCTCACCGACGATCGGCATTGCGGGTGCAGCCTTCATCTGCGTAGGCGCACTGTCGTCGGCCTTCTGCGACGCCAGCCACTGGTCCTGCTGGGACGCTCGGCTTGCCGACGCAATCGCGTTCGTACCGCCGCTACCGCCCTGCCCACCGTAGGACGCTGACATCTGCATGACGCGGTCCATCTGGCGATCAGCGGCTGCTTGGTTTGCCTTCATCAGATCACTGAGATTTTGCGCAATCTGATCCGCAGGGGACTGCGGAGCAGACGAACGCCCGCTGCTATCGGAACGGAGGACCTGGACGTCGTTCGCTTGCAGAGGCGACGCTGCAATCTCTGCTTCCTTTTGGGCCTTTGCATCGGCCTCTTGCTTTGCCGCTGCTGCTGCGGCTGCAGCTTGCGAAGCCGACAACGGAGCTGCCGCGCCACTCGCGCCGGTGGGAGCCACCGCTCCACCCTGGCCAGCTATCGCCGCTGCCGCAGCAGCATTCGGATCAAGCCCTTTGGCTGCTGCCGCCGACGCAGCAGCAACAGCGGCTGCTTGCCTGCGTTGCTGCTGAATCTGTACCTCTGCAGCCTTCGCCCCGCTAACCACCGCGGCACCCGCCGTGTCCGACGGTGTGAGCGTGTCTTGATTCTTGCGGTGATGAGCAGCAGGTCTATCCGACATGCCGTACAGGTAGTAGAGACCACCGCCCAGCAACGCCAGCATCAACAAAAACCCGGCGGTCTTCCCCTTCTTGCGCTTCCCGCGAGTCAGATCCTCGACCGCTTCTCGCTCAGGTGCCTGAACGGAATCCGGAACATCCCTGCTGTCTACCCGACGACGGGATGGATTGTCAGCCTCGAATGGTGAATCCTGTTCTTCGATCTCGTCAGACATCTTCGGCCTTAGTTCTGGTAATTTTTCTTGCTGCTGGCGCCGACGTTCCACCAGTGCTTGACGCGATCCGACTCAACGGAAACCTCTTCATCGTCGAGCTTCAGGACAAAGTGATCCCCAACGCGATCAGCGATGATGAAGTTCCCCTCGACTCGCGTCACGAGCAGTTCGAGACGCTTGTGATCGTCTGGAATGAACACGGCGGGAATGTCCTGCACCCCCGGCAAACGGAAGAAGGTCTTTGTGCCATCATCGAACACGTCGATCGGCCGGAACGGAGCGTCGCCGCTGATCTTGTAGCCATAGTGGTATGAGGTTGGATCGAGCGGCGGAGTCAGGACCTGATTGTCGAGGCGACGCTTCTCCGCGATAAAACTCTCGGCTTTCTGCTGAGCCTGAAGCTGGACTTCCCGAACTTCCTCGGGATAGTTAAAACTCACCTGCTGGTAGAACTTCCCACCTGGCTCCGATGCTACGAGGTAGTACTCGTACGTGCGCTTATTCGTCACAAGCGTGAGCGTCGTCGAGATGCCCGAGCGAACCGGCTTCACGTACAAGTTCGTCGGACCGCCGCTGATACGCCATTGAATCGTGTCACCCAACGTCGGCTTCTCCGTTACGCCTTCACCAGGTTCGAGCTGGATGTGGGTCGATTGACCCGCTTGAGTCAGGAGCGGGAATACCGCGTCCGGGCTAAAGGTAAAGGAGACGATGCGATCATCGAACGGTGAAGGAACCGGAGTTTCGGCCGGATTGCGATAAGCGCTTTCCCCAGCATGCACCGTGGCGGATACGCCAAGGATTGCTGAAATCAGGACTACGCGTACGATCGAGCGAGCCGAATTTTTCATAGAAAGAAACCTTGTCGAAGATCCTCAGCTGCCCTTTTCGGCAGCCGCGATCATTGTTCCTGGTTGACGTTGAAGCTCTTCGCGTAGATGCCGCCCGGGTTAATCTTGACTTGCTCGATAGTCGTCGGGGGGATGCGGACGAAAGTGATGGTCATGGCCCAGGTTGTAACCTTGGGCGTCGAACCCGGAGCAGCAAGCTCAGTGAGGGTGAAGCGAATGATCAGCGTGTCGTCCGTGATCCAGTTCGCGGTCAGCCGGTTGAACGTCTGCCGCAGCTGCGGATTGTCGTGCAGCTTCGAGTACGGGTTCTCTTTGTGCAGCAACGCGTTGAGTTCATCGGTCGCATTTCCGACGGTCATCTTGCCGGCGAGAGCCAGATTGTTATCGATCGTCGACGCGTTGATGTCGTAGACGTTATTGATCCACTCCGAGAGGAAGTACTCGATCGCCGCGTGGTCCGGAACGTAGGACGCGGTGCCACTCAGATCGGCTGTTTCTCGGCCAGCACTGTTCTCATGCACAACGATTGTTTCGATCGTCTTCATGGGCAGGAACACGATCCAGGCGACCGAGTTCACAAGCGTCAGAACGCCAAGGAAGACAGTGGCCAGAAACCAGCGATTCGCGGTGATGCGCTCCATCTCGCCCCGCGCAAAATACTTCCGAACGGCGGATTCGCGGATTGGTCCCGGCGTGAACGGAGGAACCGAAGGTCGCTTGGACGATTCGGGTCGCTTCGCGGGTTGTTGGCTAGATGTCTTCATGCCACACATTTTCCTGACGAGCGTCATGCATCAGGACTTGAATGCGAGCGGCAATCCACGGGTTTTCTAGGTGCTTAGGATGTGGAAACCTGGGATTCAGTCTTTTTCATGCTGCGTTTCGAGGCGTCTGTTCATGACAGGACGGGACTCGCAGGGGCTTGTATATCCGGGCACTTTCAATTCTCGCTGCGTCGGATCGCATAAGTCTGCCATTCTAGTGAATGAATGATCCGGTGCGCGGCAAACGTCCGCGTGCCGGGGGAGGTCAAGAGCTCGGAAGCGCAGCGACCTTGACAACGTTCGGTAGCTGATAACCTTGACCTATGCAACGACTCCAAGCCTTCAAGTACGAACTGATGCCCAACGGCGAGCAGCAGCGCAACATGCGCCGTTTCGTCGGGGCATGTCGTTTCGTGTTCAACAAGGCACTGGCGATGCAGAAGGAGAACCACGAGGCAGGCGGCAAGTTCATCGGCTATGTCCCGATGGCCAAGCATCTGACCGCGTGGCGTAACGGGCGCGAAACACCCTGGCTCAAGGAAGCACCGGTTCATCCGCTGCAGCATGCCCTCAAGGATCTCGACCGGGCTTACCAGAACTTCTTTGCCAAGCGTGCCTACTTTCCCAAGTTCAAGAAGCGCGGCCAGCACGACAGCTTCCGCTACCCTGATCCGAAGCAGATCAAGCTCGACCAGGACAACAGCCGGATCTTCCTGCCAAAGCTCGGTTGGCTGCGCTATCGCAACAGCCGTGACGTGCTCGGTGCCGTACGCAACGTCACCGTCAGCTACTCCAGCGGCAAGTGGTTCGTCTCGATCCAGACTGCGCGGGAGGTCGGGCAGTTTGTGCCTCAGACTACGACCCCGATCGGTATCGACGTAGGTATCGACCGCTTCGCCACTTTCAGCGACGCTTCGTTCCTTGTCCCGCTCAATAGCTTCAGAAAGCGCGAGCAACGCCTTGCGAAGTACCAGCGGCGGATGAGCCGCAAGACGAAGTTCAGCAATAACTGGAAGAAGGCCAAAGCCCGAATTCAGCGCATCCACACCCGTATTGCCAACGCCAGGCGGGACTACCTTCACCAGGCCTCGGCCACGATCAGCCAAAACCACGCGCTCGTGTGTATCGAAGACCTCAAGGTCCGCAATATGTCCCGCTCCGCGTCGGGTACGGCGCAAGATCCCGGGACGAACTCCAGGGCTAAGTCCGGCCTGAACAAGTCGATCCTCGATCAGGGCTGGGCCGAGTTTCGGCATCAGCTCGAGTACAAGCTCGATTGGTCGGGTGGCTGGCTCATCGCTGTTCCACCGCAGTACACAAGTCAGACGTGCCCGTGTTGCGGACACGTCTCGGCCGATAACCGCAAGACGCAGGCGAAGTTCCTCTGCGTTGCCTGTGGGCTACGAGAATCACGCCGACGTCGTCGGCGCAATCAACATCCTTTCTCGCGGGATGGAAAGTCTGGTGCGAGACGAAGGGCAGGACACGGGCGATGCTTCGCCTGGGCGGATCACCGCAGCCCGGATCGCCTGTGGAGAGTCGGTGCTGTCAGACCGCTCAACGAAGCAGGAACCCACCGAAGCGACTGCGCAACTCATCGCGTGAGCGCCGTAGGAATCCCCGGGCGGTTTCAAGAGTGAAGCGCAACAGGGGGCTAATGAATGGAAGCTGAGTGTATCGAAGCGGTTGCGAGCATACGTTCGAAGACCTCGAATGG
>NZ_JBNDKT010000071.1:0-17626 GCF_050435685.1 Paraburkholderia sp. GAS448 | reverse complement strand
AAGCGTGCGCACTCGATTTACAGTCGAGTTGCGGATCGAGTGCGTAGGCGTAGGACGGTGCGGGAGCGAGTCCGGCACTGATGGCGGTAAGCACGATTAGCAGCGTGTTGAGAACGGCGTTTGTCATGGTAGCGGTGAAAAAGATTCTTTCGCACTACACGTTCTCACGTACTACAGGAAAAGTCTGTACGGTAGCGGTCTTCGATTACCGCAGATAGCGCCCATCATCGCGGCACGATCCCTCGCCGGAGATCGGCAAGAGCGACTGCGCGACCTGCGCTCCTCGCAGCACCACCGGTCCATGACGATCCCGCTTTTCCCGGCCTCGATGCTCGAGCAGTACGGCATCGCTGATCGGCCAGTCAAGGGACGCCCATTAGCCGGCCGGAGTCAAGGGTAAAAAGAGTACGTCGCAAAACAGTTGCGTCAATTCTCGGTGACAACAGCGCGCCACCTTCACTCGTGCAAACACTAACCGCGCCCGTTTTCTCACTCGGTGGTTGCGAACCGAATCGCACCAGACACCCATCGGGATCAAGCCTGTCGCAATGCTCCGCGACTGCCCTGGCGGCAGTTGCCGCCCCAGAGAAACTTTGGTGCCAGGCCGTGTCCAGGGGAGTGCTTGCATTCCCTGTGGCTATCGCCATGACGACGACGCCAGTCCTTTGATGGCTCACGGCCTGGGCGATTCAGCGTTCTGCATCCGTTCAGATGGCACAAGGGCGGCGTCCAAATCATTCGGGTGGCTTCACACCAGTGCCTTGTCCTGGCTCGCCGCCCCTGGCCAAACCGTTATCCGAAACACAGGTGCACATCGAAGGGCTTCTGGTCTCGCAGCATGTGGTAGCACGCCCGCGCAAGCTTGTGTGCCAGAGCCTTGAGCGCCAGGACGCGGTTCGTCCTGCTCTTCTTGCGATCGTAAAAGCTTCTGGACTGCGGGCAGTAACGCATCGCGAAGTTCGCTGCCTCGACAAACGCCCACGCGAGATACTTGTTGCCGTTCCTGGTATTGCCTTCACCCTTCTTCCTGCCGTTACTCTCCCTCAGGCTGTCAACATAGCGACAGTAGGAACTGAAGTTGCCGACCTGGGCAAAGCGGCTGATCGATCCGGTCTCGAGCATGATCGTGGTCGCGAGCGTGTCGCCGATGCCCGGCACCGTCCTGAGCAGGTGGTACTCGGCACGCAGACTCACGCGTTCCCTCAGTCGCTTCTCCAGCGCTTCGATCTGCTGCCCCAGCGCCTGGCTGACCGCGCGGTTGGCCTCCACGGCCAGCGCGACATCGGGCGCAAAGGCAAATTCGTCGACCTGGCCAGCCGTCAGCCGTTTGACTGCCTCGCCAGTTATTCTGCTCCCCGTCTGCCGCATCAGGATGCCCTCGATCGAAAGGATCTGCGCTGTGCGATAGCGCACCAGTTGCAAGCGCTTGCGTGCCAGGTCGCGTGCGCCGCGTTCTTCGCGCGGATAGACATAGCCCTCGGGCAGCAACCCGAGCCTCAGCAGCTGCGCCAGATAGGCCGCATCGGCGAAATCGCCGCTGTGCTTGAGTCCGTCGTATTTCCTGATGGCAGCGGGATGGGCCAGGTGTACCCGGTAGCCTCTGTCCGTCAGTCCATCCACCAGCCAGTACCAGTTGTACGTGCTCTCGACGACCACACCCGCCAGTTCGTGCCGGTACGGCTCAAGCGCCGCCGCGATCTGCGCGAGCTCGTTTGGCAGGCGTTTCTGGTACACGATCCGGTCGTTCTCGTCGCTGACGATCACCACGCAGTTGTTCGAATGCAGGTCTATGCCACAATAGTTCATGTCGGTCTCCGCAGGGTCAAAGTGCGTTTCGCAAACTGACTTTAACCCTCGTCGCATAACCGCGGCGAGGAGGCCGGCTACATGATCATCATTTGCGTGACCGACCTGAAAAGTCATTTCATGGCTTGTTCCACATAGTCTGACGGGCTGCGAGACGTTGAGGCGCCTCAAAGTTCCTTCACGTGGATCTTGTCGTCAATAATGTCCTTGCCAAATTGCATCGCGAGGCCGAGTGCATCGACGGATTGCGTGGGATCAGCGTCGACATACTGCGTTGCATTGCGCTGTGGTTCGATGCCGGAAGACAGCGGCGCGTCAATCCTGACGACTGACGAGAAGCGGCGCGGCCCTTTGGCGTATGGATCGCGGTGCGGCGGAAATACCTGGGTTGAATAGGCACTCAATACGTATCCCTTGTACTCGATGGTGGGGATGCGGCCGGGGCCCTCGCTCAAGCCCGCGGCTGCCTGAAATTCCGGGCAGCACGGGGTACTCACGCAACACCTTGGCACGCAACGCATCATCATGATCCAGGGTCGACGCGCCCGGAACGTCGGCGGGTCACGGCACTCCGTCACGATGCCGCGTCAGTCGATGCCGGCAGGCGAAGCAGACAGCACCGACAGCAAAATCATCTAAAATTAATCTGGTCCGATCCTGATTTGAACAAGGGGAAGATAATGATTCGATTGATTGCATGGATGCTGATTGCTGGTACCGCAGTCCTCGCCGGCTGCAGCACGATGGCGGGCGCAGGCCAGGACATTTCGAAGGGCGGCCAGGCGATCAAGAATGAGGCACAAGAGCCCAAGTAAGGGAGCCAGTTGAGGGAGCGAGCCAACGAAGTCAAGAGCCGGGGTCAACAAGCCCATTCGCTGCTAGTCATCGCAGCAAACGCGGCGCCGTGATGGTGCCGCGTTTTCAATTGCGCGTAGTGATCGCAGCGCTTCCTTTTTCGCAAAAAGACCACTCGTCAGTAAGGGGGACCTGTTGTCATTGTTAAATTCGTCCCATTAGCAACAGGATGAGCAAGATCACCACAATTACACCGACAATGCCGCTAGGGCCATAGCCCCAGCTCCGGCTGTGCGGCCAGCTCGGGAACGCGCCAACGAGAATCAATATCAAGATAATCAGAAGAATTGTACCTAAGCTCATGGTCTGCTCCGTTTATCAAGCACGAAACGTTTTCTGCATGAGTATCGCGAGGTTCGCCGGGGAGTTCGCTCCAACGTTCCACATTCTGGACTTTTGATTCTTGAACTTTTTCCCGCTTACCTTCAATGACATCCGCAGTCATTTCAATCCCTCTTGACGCGTAATTCAACTAGCAAAAAAACAAAAATACACATGGCATTTTATTCGGGTTCCTTCAGACTTCTCCGTGCGTTTAGGGGCCTGCGAGCGCGGCAGATCTAACCAGTGAGCCATGTCCAGATCACTCGCTCTTCCATCCGCGGCTCGTTCAGTCTGCCGGCCCAGCGGCGACTTCGCCTCAGACGGCTTTTCACTAACTCTGCTCATGGAGGTCCAGCCCAACCAGTGCCATCAACGCCATGCCATCGATTCTATTGATAGTGCAGTGCAGCGAACGTACAAACGAGTCCGAATCCTGCAGTCCCCTTAACGTGATCGGGCGCTCAGCGGCAAGCACGTCCCGCACCCGAGCAGCATGCCAAGGGTGCCTCCGACAAGAGCCCAGCTATTCGTCGGGCGAAAGTTGGAAGGAAATCGCCTGCAAGACACCTCTTCTGCGCCGGCCGAGGCCAATGACAGGTTGAGGGGATCCGCGGCGAAAGAAATGTGGGTTCGCCGTTATCAAACCTTCTTAGTGCGTGTCGCCCCTTCAATGGGCCGGGTGCCCCCCACGCTGCTCGGAGTCTTCGCGCGGCTTGTGCGTCTCACCGCCCGCACCGGGGAAAAAAACGTTCAACGCGTCCCGGACACCTTCTGCCAGAGTCGCCTCCGCGCCGATAGCCTCCGTTTCGCCAGACCTGGCCGGGTCGGCGCTCAAGCCGCGCCAATGAGCAAAGACGAGCAAAGGCTTTTCGGTCCATTCACCGCCGCCAAACTTCGCAAAGGTCGTTTCCCCACTCACAAGTTGCACTTCGTACCATCCATCGCGGACAGGGGTGTATTTGTCCAGCGGAAACCAGTTGGTTGTTGGGATTCCCATAAATTCCTCTTTGCTCTGTCGCTGCCTGTCTGTCGAAGTGCCGATCCAGCCAGACTAACCAGTGGTCGATCTCGTCGCGCAATCGCTCGACGCTGTTGGGACCTCTCGCAGGGCCTCGAGCCATTCGAGAAACGTGCATTCACCGCGCTCTTCCAACGCCTTTTAATTATAGAACCTGCCACCTTTGGTACCGCATGTGGCTCGCCCCAGGTTCTTGCTCTTATTGATTGTTCAGACTACACGATGCATCTTGTGCGTTTGATGCCCGCACCGCGTGCCAGGGTGTTCGAGACATGGTGGGAACCTGACTTCATCAAGCCGTGGGTGGCGTCGGGCGCCATGACTGTGCCGGCTGCGCCGGTCGACTTCCGGCTGGGCAGCCTCGACGAAATCCATATGCAAGGCGACGAATTGTTCGTGACCCGTGGCGAGTCCCGCGAAATAGTTCCTGATGAAAAACTCGTCTTCACTCGGTGCTGCAGTGCATTCGATCTTCGCGAGGCCTTAGCGACAATTAGCCTGAAGGCCTTCATCGCTGTCGCCTGGAAAGGGGGGCGCATGTAATGAACGTATGCAAGGTAAGAAATGGCAACAGCAGCAGAGGGGATTGCCGAGGGGTTGACCATCGAAGTCGCCAGGGCAAAGGCGCGGATCGACGCGGCGGTGTTGGCGGGCGTCGACGTGACGAAGGCACATCGTATGCTGGCGCTCTTGGAGCAGGAGCTTGCAGACGCGAAGAAGCGCGTAATCGAGGAATTCTGTTGCGTGCCCAGCAACCCAAATGCATAACGCTCGAGGTCGACCGTAGAGCGGGCACGACAGGCCGCTTTCGAGCGGTTTTTTCTTCGCACAGCGCTTGATTGCAAACTCGAATCAAGGCCAGAGCATTCCGCCGATCGGCGCGGTACTGGACGAATCGACGCGGTGAAGTGGCTCACGCAGGCGTCGTCCGGCTACGGCAAGCTGACGAACCTGTCCGACCTCGAGCCGCATCCGGTCCACATACTGCGGACTGCCGGTCACCACCCAGGCAGCAGGCTTGATCGTCAGTGTCATTCTTTCCTCGTTTTCGGTTGTTCGGGCTGCGGGTCACGTCCGCGTTGCGTCGGTGCCCTCGTACACGCATCCGGGGGCGTCACATAGGTCACGTCGTCGCAGCAGCACGCATAGACCGGGAACCCGTACGCATTCGTGCGGATTATGGTCGTTGGTCCGTGCAGCGGACACACCGCGTTCGCGTTCATGTCGCCTCCTGAAACTCATGATCGACTGGCTCGATCTCATAGACGCGGCTCGTCAGTTCGGGACGGCCAAACAACGGTTCGACTCGTCGATCACGTCGGGCGAGGCAGCCCTTGCCGGTCCGGCGCTCGAGGAGGGCGCCTGAAAACGATCCACAGCAATATTCTACGACCCTCCCCACGTCGTGGGCACGATGGATGTATGGCGCAAATGGCGTCCGCTCATCCATCCCAAGGGCACGACGTGGCCGATTCGAACAAACTTTTGACGACCTCCGGGGCAACGGCGATGACTGGCCTTTCTAGGTCGAAGCATGCACACCATGCTCCTCGCCGGTGTCAACTTGCGACGAAGGGACATTTAGATATCGGTCGAGCCTTACTCGACAAGCATTTGCGCGTCGCGAAGGAAATATGTCACGAGCGTGGTGAAACGAGTGGGCGTGTTACTCGCGCAGATTCCGACGCCTGATCAACGGCGATTGGAGCGAGACAGCGCAGTCCGCTGCGGTCCTCTGCGTGGGACAGCAGAGCGGCCAGAACCTGTCATTCCGCTCGAGTACTACGCGGACGTTTGAAGGTCGGCTCCACGCTGACTCAAGACGGCGTTGGCGCACGGATAGGGCAATGAAAAGTGTAGGTAATAAAGTGAGAGCCCGATTTTTCTGAAGCGACGCATGCCGCACAAGCACAACGCCGATCGTCGGCATCACATCCCGACGATGGCGCACCGCGTGACGAACTGGCCAGAGTACGAAGCGGGCCTGCGCAGCCGGGGGAGCCTGACGCTGTGGATCACGCCCGGGGCGCTCGCGCAGTGGCATGCCCCTCGGCGCACCACGCCGGGCGGCCAGCCTCGCTATCCGGATCTGGCGATCGCGACCACCCTGATGCTGGGCAGTGCATTGTGGATGCGTTTGCGCCAGGCCGGAGGCCTGCTGGGTTCGGTGGTCCGGTTGATGAAGCTGACGTTGCCGATCCCTGATCACACGACCCTAAGCCGACGCGCGAAGCAGCGATCCGCCGTCAGTCGCGCGCCCTTGCCCGACGGTCCACTGGACGTGCTGGTCGACAGTACCGGGCTGCAGTTGGCGACTTAAAGATCTAGCGTCCGGCCTTCGACTCCGCCCCGAGTAGCCTGCCAGTAGAGCCGCTGATTGTAGTGCTCGTGCAGCGACGAACCCCACTGCGGGTCCCACATTGCGGGCCAATGGTCCTTGTCGAAGCCGGGCGCGTTCTTGATGCGCTCGGCGTTGATGCCGAGCCGGACGCACTTCTCGTAGGTGTCCAGCATCAGCGCGCTCCACGGAATAGCGTAAAGGGTGCTGCCCATGCCCAGGAACCCGCCGCTGGACAGAACGGCGCATGCGATCCGACCGCCGCGCACGTCGAGCATGACGTCGGAAATTTTGCCGATATCTTCGCCATCCGAAGTGACGACTTCGCGCCGCTCCCGCCAGTTGCAGGTTGGGCGCTGGGGTCAAGTATGGTCATGATGTCCTCCTCGTGAAAAGGCCAGACCTGATCCCGCGACAGTCATGCCATGGTCGAGTGCAGACACGGATCTGCGCACGATGGCTAACCTTCGCCCGAGTCCACGGCACGGCTGTCGTTACTTAACGAACTAATGCAACTGTTTTTTTAGATCGGAAAGTTCAGCATGAACGGAAGTGACCGCACTTCTCACTTTCGCATTTACATTGGTCGCACGTTGACACGCCTGCTCTGCACGGTCGCCGACCTGCTCCAGGTCGTCTATCCATTGACGCATGCGATTTTCGTCTTTTGACTCCATTATTTTCTTTGCGCCTTCGGACTTTTTATCCAGTTGATCAACGCAATCCATGAGCTCCTTGGGCAGCGAGGTGTCGGCGTGACAGGTCTGCGAAGCTTTCTCGATGGTTTGCTCCAGATGGGTAAAACGTTTCTGGATTTCACTGGCTTGCAGCATGATGAAACTCCTCCTCGAAGGTTGTTCCACTCCAGGCCTGGGCGCCGTTTTGCCGGATCCCAGCCTGGCACCGCCAGCCTCGGCCGCTTGAACCAGTTGGCACAATGCTGTGCTGCGGTTTCTGGCCAATCAACGCGTGGCGGCATTGTTTACTATAGAACTCTCCCCTGTAATCAAACAGTACCCGTTCCTCCGCGTGGCGGAAGCGTGCCGGAAGAGGCCGCCCGTTTCTCCGACTGCTGAAGAAGTCCGCCCCGGTGGCGTTTATCTGGAATCGTGCGGGTTGCGGCGGTGTGCGCTGCACCATTTGACCCGACCCGGGACATTTGGACCGGAGCGATCTGGCGATAGTGGCGGATCGAGGCCGGAGGCATCACGGGGTGACCTCAAGAGACGCATTTTCGTCCCCGGGCGTCAACCGGGGCGAGCAGCGACCGTACCGCGTAGCAAAAACCAGTTGCCGCGTAGCCGCTCGATGGACTCACTTCGGAGACGGACGGCAGGATCGATCACACGATGGAACCGGAACAGCGGCGTGACGAACGGGGAAGGGCGTCGACCGCTACCGTACAGACTTGCCGTGTCGGCAGTGAGGATGTATTGACGGACACATCGCGTCCTGGCGGGAAAAGCGTCGGCGGCTCGGCGTGCGCAAGATTGCTTCCACTGCGATTTTCGCAGCGTGCGATGCGGTGCCCTTCGATCTCATCGTGACATAGCGCGTACCCGATCAGATGCTGCGACCAGGAAGTGGGACGCAGACCGGCAATCTTCATGCGGTAAGCTCAGCAAACCTACCATCCTTCCCTCTGCCCGGACTCATATGCCCGCTGGTCGTTGGAGTACGAGGAATGATTCATGTGGTCGTCGGATGTGCGCCCCTGATTCCAGGCGTTTTCATGACCACCGCCATACCCCCCCCGTTTCGATCGCCTCGATAGCCGTCGCCGGGTGCCCAAAAGCATCCGGCCAGCACGGTGGTAAGAGCCGCAAGACAGACATAGACAGACGTACGCATATTGCTCTCCTTCCCAGTCGCACCCATCACTTGTATTCTGCACGTCCGGTTGGTCTCAAACCCGCAATCAGTAGCAATGCAGCGCTTCCATGGAAAGAGCGTGGTCGGCGCTGTCAAGGTGTGGATGAGTCAGCTCCCGTTCGGGCTCGGGTACGGCACCGTACCGACCGCCATTCCGATTGCGCGCATCGTTGTTGTTGGGCGCTTTGATCCCCATGCTCAATGTCTCCGGTCCTCAACCCGCACGACAGGTGGGTGGCGGATACTGCAGCGAGAGGCGACGCCCGTGCGACGCGGCCGTTTGCATAGGTCGTACTAGACGCGATCATCGCCAGGACGGCTGAAAATTGGGCTCACTGCCGTCGTCAACTGCTGGCCTGGAAACCGGACAGTGGGCAACGACGGCTCCGAGAGCGCGGGCCACCGGAACCGGCATTCGGGCCGGTGCGGGAAGTGCGCTTGAATGGAACACTCGATTATGCTCGCGTGGTGGCGGGCACTGGCAGACGACGCGAATGGTGGTCATGCGCGGCATATCGCGTGACCGGTGCGCCGTCCACATCACGGCGAGCCGGCGAACCGCGCCGGCGTCCCGCGAAATGAACTCAGGAGGGAATCATGACGACACTCGACCCGACCAATCGGCCTTCGACCAGCAGTACGGGTGCGGCGATTGTGGGCAGTGGGACTGGCGAGGGGCCCGGACCCAACGTAATGGCGGCTGATACGCTGAAGGGCAATAAGCTCTTCACGTCTGACCGGGAGGACATCGGGAAAATTTCTGAGATCATGCTGGACGTACGCAGCGGCCGGATCGCCTATGCCGTGCTGTCAAGTGGGGGCTTTCTCGGCATGGGTGGCAGGCTTTACGCCATTCCGTGGAGTGCGCTGACCCTGGACACGGACGAAAAGTGTTTTCGGCTCGAGGTCACTGCGGACCGGGTGAAGAATGCACCCTGCTTCGACAAGGACCATTGGCCCACGATGGCGGATCCGCAGTGGGGTTCGTCGCTTCACCAGTACTACAATCGGCAGCCGTACTGGTTACCCACGCAGGACGTTGCCGGGAGCCGCCCGCTCGAACACTGAAACGCACTCGCCATCCAGACAGGCTAAAGATAGGGATAACTGATGATGTTTACCGAATGCTGACCCGCCGGTTGTGCCGTGTCAGAGCCTGATCGCAACAGGCAGCAACATCATCCGAAGGTCAGTTACGCACTGGAGGTTCACCATGAACAAGGATCAAGTCAAGGGCACCGCGGAGAAGGTAAAAGGCAAGGTGAATGAAACCATTGGCCGGGCCACGGGCGACACGAAACAGGAAGTCAAAGGCGATATCCAGCAAGCGGTCGGCCAGGCGCGAAAAAATCTTGGCGACGCTAAGGAAGCAGTCAAGGATGCCATCAAAAATCCTCATTGACCTACAGTGCATCACGGGGTCTATTCCGCGTTGCAGTGGAATTCAAGCAACGGGGCGCATCTGGTCGTGCGGCGGGCGCTGATCTCTAATTTAGTTGTCGCCCCCTGTCGTTCATAGCGGATGGTCCGCGGCCGGCTCCCACCGGGCCGGCCAAATGCTGCTCGCAACCGGTATGTTCGATGTCTGCGAGAGAGATATGATGGTCCTTGCTGGACATCTCAGCGCAGGAGCAAGTCATGCCTTCAGACCCGACCACAAAGCCGATTTATCGGCCCGGCTTACCAGCGCATCCCTTTCACGGCGGTACGCCTGACACCAAACCACTGACTCCGAAGCCGCCGCCCGGCACCCCAAGCGACGTTCCCGATTCCTCTACATTGGAGCCTGTCCCGCACGTCTACCGGAGCGGGGAGTCGTCAAGTCCGCGTGCTGCACGCTATGCCGACCATGATCATCGCTCACCGTTCGCGACGGCGCGCCGCATCATGACCGGCGGCATCGGCTAGTCAGGCGCATATTTGAACTCGGGCAATGCCTTCAGGGACTCCCTGGTCGCGTCCGGCAGCCGTATCTGCTTATCGACGATCTGCAGGCTACCAAACGGTATCGCGACGAAATGGGTTCCAATACCGAGAAAGCCGCCCACCGAGAGGATCACGTAGGGGACCCGATCGGTTGGACTAACGATCAGATCGTCAATCGTTCCGATCTGGTCCTTGTTGCGGTTATAGACGGGCGACCCATTGATCTTCGAGGCTCGATACCCCGTCGCCAGCTGGATCACATCAACGCGCTTCCCTGTAATCGTTTGTGGCGTCCCCTGAGCCCGGAGCGTTCCCATGGTCAGGGCCGTTCCGAGCACGGCGACCGATACCAAAGCGATAACCTGTTTCATCGTGCTCCTCCTTTGTGTGCATCTCGCGGTTCAAATGCATACGCCCAGAATGCGTGATGGGAGCGCTTTGCTCACTACCGAGCGCTCAAGAACCGCGCGAACACCCTACGGCTGCTTCCTGAGTTGCTCCTTCGCATCGCCGTACGCGGCTTGTGTCTTGCCGACGGCCTGTTCGATCTTGCCCTTCACCCTGGTCGTTTCATTTCCCGTGGCCTTGCCGACCACTTCTTTCAGTTTTCCTTTTGCTTGCTCGATGCGGCCTTTTACCTGATCCTTGTTCATGACACTGCTCCTTGAAAATAACGGCTGACCGTACTCGCGGATGCGCGCCGGTCGCCCGTTTCCAGATGGAACGCCCGGCAATGACAACCCGGGAATGGCCCCTCAAGCAAGAATTTCGCGCCTATATCCGGCCCAGAAGCAATAACACCAGCACGACGTGTCCCAAGGGCAGATCAACGCGAACCAGATGAGGTGACAGACGCGCCCACTCTGCTTTTAGCAACACGGAGAGCAGGTGATTTGCTTTCGAATGATGCTCGTTTGCCATGTGTCGCTCCCCGACATATGGTCCAGAAACTGCCTGTCCTGGCCGAATTATTCTTGGCGGTATCAGGTATCGACGGCAGTTGTATGAACGCGGCAGACGGACTGGCGAGGATGCCGTCGCGTCGCAACGCGCAGCCAGTATTCCCTGAACGCCTGGTCTGGCTGAACCGCTTTTAAATTATAGTTCGCGCACGGTAGCAGGTCACGGTGTGCTGTGAAGGGCTCACCGGTGGCTCGCTATTTTCCAAACGACGATTCTTTCAGATGATGGAGAGTGTCTCGCCTAAGGGCCGCCGGGCTCAGTTGCAGACTGAAGTTTGTGGCTGGATTGCCGCCGTCACGCGGGCTTGCGAGCTACGTGCCGCTCGATCACGATGGGCAGCCGGAGCGTGAATTCGCTACCGGCACCGGGCCCGTCACTGGTCGCCGACACCGTTCCGCCATGTGACTCGGCGACGGCTTTCACGACGGCAAGACCTACCCCCAAACCGCCGGCACTCGCCGCAATCGTTCTGCTGGATTGAGCGAAGAGGTCGAAAATATGTGGCAGAAGTGCGCCTGATATGCCCAGACCATTGTCCTTGACGGATACGACGAGGTCCTTTCCGTCCGAAAGGACATTCACGGTGATGCAACCATTTTCAGGCGTGTATTTCACCGCGTTATGCAGGAGGTTGTTGACGGCCTGCGCAAGACGGACCGGGTCGCCCTCGATGCGTAGTGTCCGGTCGGCGATCTGCACCGTGAATGTCTGGTTGCGTTTAGCCGTCGCCAGTGCAGCCGCGGCGAGCGGGCCGGCCAGAAACGCGACCACGTCGACGCGGTCCTGACTCATGCGAAGGGCGTCCCGATCGATCCGGGTAGCGTCCATCAAATCCTCGGCGAGCCGGGCGATCTGTGCGATCTGCCGGTCGATCATGTCAAGCGACCGAAGCACCTCCGGTCGATCTGCCGATGCCCTGCGGATGAGCTGGGTGGCGAGCTGCAGCGGAGTGAGTGGTCCACGAAGCTCGTGCGCCACCGTTGCGAGAACCTGATTCTTCAGTTTCGGCGCGCCGACACGGTCGCCGACCGGCCGGAACCCATTGAAGGGGACGACGGTAGACTGCCGCAGCGGTTCGATAATTTCATCTGTCCCATCGGCGTGGCGCGCGTCGTAAGTGCCAACGGACCACCGGAAAGACGTTGAATGAACTGACATGTTGATCCCCATAATCGCACCCTTCGGTCGCGATGCACCGATAGCCGGCGGTTCGCCAAGGCCTGCCTCGCGAGAGTGCCCCGAGGATCACTGCTACGCGCAGGTTGAAGCAGCACGATCTCACGAACGATACGGTAAGTCTGTACGGTGGCGTTCAGCTCAGTAAAAACAACCACATCGAGCATCACAGGGATGGGCAGTGGACAGGCCCGCCTCGGCGCCCCGACTGCCTGCAGCGATTGATCTATTGCTCACGGCCATCTTCTGCAACCAGCACTGACAAGGTACCCGTCTTTAGCTGTCCGTTCACTGCGGTTTATCCTCTGCGGGAGGCAACGGTCGCATCCTGGCCGACGCAAGCTCGCCCCGTTGGGGGAGACGATCAAGCAGCCAGTTAGCCACGGACGACTTGTGCGAGAGGATAGCGTCACCCAGTTGTAGATGGTCTGTGCAGTCGGCTCGAACTCCTTTTCCAGTTCCTCCGGCCTGCGTCCGGCCTTCACGAGCTCGACCATTTGCGCCCCGAAATTCCGCCGGGTACGGGGTACGATGCTTGCCCATAATCGGCACCTCCTTCTCCAAAGGATAGATGTCCGTTTTTCTGGGTCAACCTCAGTCAATCCCGAGGCTTAGCGTCGACGCGAGCGATGGTGTCCTCTGCGTTCGCGACTTGCCTGGCACAGGCTGCGTCTTCACCATCTCCCTGGCTCGTTTGCCGTTACGGCAGGATATGACGGCGTTTGAGGAATGCATCAGCGCAACAGGCACGACGAACTCACCCTGGCATGTTCGTCTCCCACATCGTTCTCGACGCGCTTGACAGATTTGAATTGACGTTTCCGTACCGCGTTCGGATTCGATCTCGCTCAGTGTCGCAGACACGGCTTCCCGGTGGGATCGACCGGTTTCCGATCGCTTTGCCGAGGCCCGTCGTCAGTCTGCCGTTGTCACCTCTATCCGGCCGCGCACCAGGTCCCTGTTCACGACGCCGCTCGCTGAAAGCTTTCGAGGGGAGCAGGCTGACAGAAACAGACTGCGCCTGGAATGATTTTCGCAAATAACCGTTTAAGTAGACGCTATCGTACAGACGGGAAAAATTCTTCCGATCCATGATGATCTGAATAACAGGAGGCCGCCATGTACATCCAACTCTCCCCCGAGGCCGCCCAGACACTCAAATCGCTTGATCTCATTCCAGATTCCGAGGCAGCGACGCCACGGTCGATAGCGGAGGAATTATTGAGCGTCGGGCTTGCATACGAATCACGTGCTTGTGGCGTTATCAACATGACGGCCGCAGGCCGGGTGTGGTTGAACCAGCGCGCCGCATAGCTCGTAGCAGCTGGCCGAAACAATTGCGCCGTGTCTGGCGCACCCGATCACGGCCATAGTAGAGAATGTAAGCGCAGATCAAACGACACGGGTGGGCTGGCAATATCGATCATCTGATCGAACAGACGCAGCAGCCTTACCCGTCAGGCGAGCGACATTGGCCGCCACCTTGCTGACATCAGATGTTGGACATAACCTCGCAACTCCGGGATGCCTGCTGTGCTTGACGCGATATGGTGCCTCATTGTCGGCGGCCTGCTGATGTTCATGGGCCTCATCGGGTCCGCGCTCAAGCGGCTGCCGGTCAGCGCTGCCATGCTCTATCTGGGAATCGGTTTCGCGCTAGGACCGGCCGGCGTGGGCTTGTTATCAGTGCGACTACCGGACGATGTCACTTACCTCCGTATGATCGCTGAGGTTGGTATCCTCGTGTCGCTCTTTGCGATCGGTTTGCGCCTTCGTGTGCCGCCGTCTGACCGAAGATGGGCGCTGCCGCTTCGGCTGGGCATCCTTGCCATGATGCTCACCGTGGTGTCCCTTGCGCTGCTTGGAATGCTGGTATTTCATCTGAGCGTCGGCGTCGCAGTCCTCCTGGGTGCGATGTTGGCGCCGACGGACCCCGTGCTGGCGCAAGACGTCGGAGTACGCGACGCGGGGGATGTCGAGCTTGTGCGCTTCACGTTGTCCGGAGAAGGCGGACTGAACGATGGGACGGCCTATCCGTTTGCGTTGCTCGGGCTTCTGCTGTGCGACAACGCGGGGCGCGAAGCCGTGTCCGGCGTTTCATGGGCCTTCGTCGGAATGGCCGCGTGGGGCGTGATCGGCGGAATCGGCGGCGGCTGGCTGCTCGGCATCGCCACAGCCCGGCTCGTCGCGTTCATGCGCAGCCGTCACGGACAGGCGCTCGGTCTCGAAGGATTCTTCACGCTTGGCCTGATCGCCCTGTCATACGGGATTGCACTCGTCATTCACAGCTACGGTTTCCTCGCGGTGTTCGCAGCCGGCGTTGCCATGCGGCAAGTTGAGCATCGGTCAAGTGGTGAAAAGTCTTCAAAAGAGACCGTAGGGACTGTCAACACACAGGACGTCGAGGCTACCGCCACTGATCCTCAAAAGGCGCATGCCTTCATGGCGGAGTCCGTGATGGGATTCACTATCGAGCTGGAGCACATCGCCGAAGTCGTCTTGATCCTGCTGATCGGCTCTCTTGTTTCACAATACTGGGCAGCCATGCTCACCTGGACGAGCGCGGCGGTGGTAGCCGCGTTGCTGGTTGTCATTCGACCGCTTGCTACGCAGATCTCATTGGCCGGTTCTTCTGCCTCGCATATACAGCGATGGCTAATAGGCTGGCTCGGTATCCGCGGTGTGGGGTCCTTTTACTACCTGATGCTCGCAATCGAGCGCGGTCCGCGTGCGGAACTCGCCCCCGTCGTTCCATGGATACTGTCCGCAATTTCCGTGTCGGTTGTGTTGCATGGAATATCGGCTACGCCGCTCATGCGGCGCTACGGGCTCGTGAGCGCCCACCACGGCTGACAAGCCAGTTTATCGTCGAGCCTTGCAATCCGCACAACGAACGTCGCACCGGGCGCCCGGATTCGACTGGAATTTCGCCGGTCATGCGCATTCACAAACGGTGCCATGGTCCGCGATGATCGACAGCCCTCGCGTGAATTCGCTGGCAGCCCACGGCCACGCGCTGCTTGATGACACGGCCACGTGAATCGGCGCTGGTCTTCACGAAAACGAGGCCTGTCCCCTAACCACAAGCCCTGGCGGTCAATATCCTGCCGGCGCGCGCAAGAAGATCGAAGACATGGGGCAGAAGCGCATCCGAACTACCGAGGCTGTTTCCCCGACGCAGATGATCCGATCCTTTCGTTCTACAAGCACGGCGAGTTCGACGTTGCCTGGATAGGCAGCGTGCATTTCAGGGCGTTAGTGGAGAGCGTCCACAGGATGTACGCAACTGCCGAAGATGTCGGTACGGTCCCGTACCGGACGGCTGGATGTCGAAGCGCGATGTCAGGGTCTGCCACGCTACGAGCGTGTAACGAGCAAACGGCCGTTTTTGGGGACTTTGCCTGCTAGCGTACCGAGTTGATCACGGGGTTCGTGTAGCGTCTTGTACATGGTGACGACTTCAAGACAGCCCGCGTCGGGATCTGTGTGGAATTCGGCCAGACAGTACGTGGGATGCGCTCAAATGGATTTAACGAATGCATATCGCACAGATCGCTCCGTCTTACGACGCTGTTCCGCCGGAGTTCTATGGTGGCACGGAACGCGTGGTGTCGTACCTCACCGAATCCACTATCGTACAGACATGCCCTGTCGCATGTGAGAACGTAATGTTGCGTCCACCGTGCACCCGTGATTCCCGGGTCTCTGTCGCGAGGCGCCAATTCCTTTATCGTAGGAAGCCAAAATGAAAACGCTCAGAATCATCAGCTATGTAGGTCTCGTGGCAATTGCGATCATGCTGCTGGTCGCGATGTGCGCGATCCTGCAGGACAGCATGATTTCTCACCGTGCGCATCGGCAGGAATTGACCGGCGGCACACTTTCCAGTCCTGGCTCGCTGGATCACTTCAGTTCAGTCGCCCGTTACCGATATTCGGCTTCCAGATTAATCTAGAAAACTCCAGCATTCGGAAGACAACTCAGTCATGAAAAATCCGTGGATGAACAATGACAAGGTATGTGCTGCAATTCTTGCCGTGGTGATTTCACTGTTTGCCGCGTGCGGCGGGCATGGAGGTGGCTCGAGTAACGGCAGTGGCGCGGCAACCCCGGCGGGCGGCATTGATCTGCAAGTTGTCTCGTTCGGCGACAGCCTGTCGGACGTTGGGACCTATGCGCCGATCGCGAAGGCGGTCGGCGGGGGGCGTTTCACGACCAATCCGGGCCAAGTGTGGTCTCAGGATGTTGCGCAATACTACGGCGATACGCTAAGCGCTGCGTTTACGATCGACACCACTCATAAGTTGAGTGCGCAAAGCGGCCTCGGCTATGCGGAGGGCGGCGCCACGGTGGCGACGCCAGCAAGCCTGTACGACTTTCTTGCCGACGTGATCGGCAATGTCGAAATGCCCGTCAACCAGCAGGTTTCGAGCTATCTGGCCGCTCACGGTAGTTTCAATTCCAATCAACTGGTGCTGGTCTGGGCGGGCTCGAACGACGTGCTTCGTGCCGGATCCCTGCCGGCCGCAGCGCCGACCGTGCAGACGGCGGCAACCACTCTGGCTCAGATTGTCGGACAGATCGCCCAGAACGGCGCCACTCATGTCGTGGTGGTCAATGTTCCGAATATCGGACTGTCGCCCAAAGGCATCGCCTCGCCCGACGGCGGGGCAAACCTGACCCAGTTGTCGCAAATCTTCAACGATAGCTTGAACGCTGCCTTGCAGGCCAATGGCCTGCAAGGCAAGGTTATCCAGATCGATTCTTATACATGGGTGGACCAGATCCTGGCGAACTTTCAGGCCAATGGCTTCGCCGTGTCAAACATCGGCGCCTGCGACCCTGCGAAAACGCCGGATGACACGGCCTTGCTGTGCTCGCCGACTACCTACGTCACGGCCAATGCCGATCAGACGTATGTGTTCGCCGACGACCTTCATCCGACGACGCGTCTGCATGCCCTGTTCGCCCAGTTCGTGGAGCAGCAGATCGCCAGGAGCGGTCTGGGTCACTGAGTCTGAGAAGATGATGACTCGCCAACCAATTGTCGCGAGATCGCGGCAACCTTCATCAGTTTCTCCACTCAGTTCAGTTGGCTCGCTAGTGCGGCGGACGCGGTCCGGCGCCAGGATGTCATAGACCTGCTCGAGCTTCTTTGCCAGCGGGCGGTCAAGCGCATATTCCAGGTCAACGTGACGGCTGCTGCGTGAACGGTGATCATCCCGCTGACGACGTTCTCCACCTTAGGCTCATGGCTTACCTCAATCCAACATAGCCGAGCACAAACAGAACGATGACCACGGCCCCTACGAGCCAGACGATGTTGTACATGACACGCTCCTTGAATT
>NZ_JBNDKT010000070.1:0-18261 GCF_050435685.1 Paraburkholderia sp. GAS448 | reverse complement strand
TGCGCCGATCGCGATGGAAGAAGGCCTGCGCTTCGCCATCCGTGAAGGTGGCCGTACCGTCGGCGCCGGTGTCGTCGCCAAGATCATCGAGTAAAGCCAGCTAGTTCTCGTTGATCGGTTGTTTCGGGGTTGGCGGTGTCGTCAGCCCCAAAATGGTTTAGGGGTATAGCTCAACTGGCAGAGCGTCGGTCTCCAAAACCGAAGGTTGGGGGTTCGATTCCCTCTGCCCCTGCCAACTCTCGCGCCGTATATGGCGCTCGTTAAGGTGTTATGGCGAATCCTTCCGTCGAAACTGTAAATACTTCCGGCGACAAGCTGATGCTCGTCGCGGGCGTATTGTTGGTCTTGGCCGGGTTCGTGGGGTTCTTCTGGCTCAGCGGTCAGGAATGGTACATCCGCGGCGCGGCACTGGCTGTTGGCGCGATTGCGGGTGCGGCAGTCGGTCTTGTGTCTGCTCCCGGCAAAGGGTTCATCGCATTCGCCAAGGACTCGTACAAGGAAGTCCGCAAGGTCGTCTGGCCGACTCGCAAAGAGGCGACTCAAACGACCTTGGTGGTATTCGGGTTCGTGCTCGTTATGGCGCTGTTTCTCTGGATTAGCGATAAATCCATTGAATGGGCGATTTTCTCGGTGATTCTGGGTTGGAAATGACATGAGTGATACTCCGGCATCCCCGAGCGGTAAGCGTTGGTACGTCGTGCACGCGTACTCAGGCATGGAGAAAAGCGTGCAGCGTGCGCTTCAGGAGCGCATTGAGCGCGCCGGCATGCAAGACAAATTTGGCCAGATTCTTGTCCCGACAGAAGAAGTCGTCGAGGTAAAGGGCGGTCACAAGTCGGTGACAGAACGCCGTTTCTTTCCGGGCTATGTGCTCGTCGAAATGGAAATGACCGACGAAACGTGGCATCTTGTAAAAAACACTGCAAAGGTGACCGGCTTTGTGGGCGGCGCACGCAACCGTCCGAGCCCGATTTCCCCTCGGGAAGTCGAGAAGATCATGTCGCAGATGCAGGAAGGCGTGGAGAAGCCGCGTCCAAAGACCCTGTTCGAAGTAGGCGAGATGATCCGCGTGAAGGATGGTCCGTTCACGGATTTCAATGGAAGCGTAGAAGAAGTGAATTACGAGAAGTCGCGCGTCCGTGTTTCCGTCACGATTTTCGGTCGCGCCACACCGGTGGAACTGGAATTCGGCCAAGTCGAGAAGTTGTAACCTAGGTTTTGCGGATCGTGCCACGTGGCCCGATCCGTCTTCGCGCTTACGGTCCGCGTAATGACCGTTGAGGAGCGCAAGTGACCCATCCGGCGAAAGCGCGTTACTACTCACCGAACGCGAACGCGTTCCAACGAGGTTTTCAAAATGGCAAAGAAAATCATCGGCTTTATCAAGCTGCAGATTCCTGCAGGTAAAGCCAACCCGTCGCCGCCGGTCGGTCCGGCCTTGGGTCAGCGTGGTCTGAACATCATGGAGTTCTGCAAGGCGTTCAACGCGCAGACTCAAGCAATGGAGCCGGGTCTTCCGATTCCGGTCGTGATCACCGCATTCGCGGACAAGAGCTTCACGTTTGTTCTTAAGACGCCACCGGCTACCGTGCTGATCAAGAAGGCAGCGAAGATCGACAAGGGCTCGAGCAAGCCGCATACCGACAAGGTTGGCAAGATCACCCGTGCGCAGGCTGAAGACATCGCCAAGACCAAGATGCCGGATCTCACGGCAGCTGATCTGGATGCAGCGGTCCGAACGATCGCTGGGAGCGCCCGCTCGATGGGCATCACCGTGGAGGGCGTGTAAATGGCTAAGCTTTCAAAGCGTCTGCAAGCATTTGCAAAAAAGGTGGACCGTCAGAAACTGTACGCGATCGACGAGGCTCTGTCGCTGGTGAAGGAATGCGCGAGCGCGAAGTTCGATGAGTCGATCGACGTCGCAGTGCAACTCGGCATCGATGCGAAGAAGTCGGACCAGGTCGTGCGTGGTTCGGTGGTTCTGCCGGCCGGAACGGGTAAGTCGGTCCGCGTCGCTGTGTTTGCGCAAGGCGAAAAGGCCGAGCAGGCTCGTGCCGCTGGCGCGGAAATCGTCGGCATGGAAGACCTCGCTGAACAGGTCAAGGCCGGTAACCTGAACTTCGATATCGTGATCGCTTCGCCGGACACGATGCGCGTTGTCGGTACGCTCGGTCAGATTCTCGGTCCCCGCGGCCTGATGCCGAACCCGAAGGTCGGCACGGTCACGCCGGACGTTGCGACTGCGGTGAAGAACGCCAAGGCTGGTCAGGTGCAATTCCGCGTCGACAAGGCAGGGATCATCCACGCGACCATCGGCCGCGCTTCGTTTGAACCGACTGCTCTGCGTACGAACCTGAACGCATTGGTCGACGCGCTGCAAAAGGCCAAGCCGGCTACGAGCAAGGGCGTGTACCTGCGTAAGGTCGCGCTGTCGAGCACGATGGGCGTGGGTGTTCGCGTCGATCAGGCTTCGCTGACCGCACAGTAAAAAGATTCTCTGCCCTGGCGCGAGCCTGGGCAGATTTAAGGGCTTTGGGCGGTCGTGAGATGGCAGGATGCATCGACCGACCGGTTATCAAAGACCGTTGGTGGGATCGCAGCAGGCAGGCGCTCCCTTAATGCAACGCCAACGCAGATGGCGAACCCGAAATAGTTTTGTAGTGGTGACGCCGGTTGTCGTCCGCAGCGATGCGAACACCCAGCTGGCCGAAATACTCCTGACACGTCGGACGCCGTTGTTGAACGCGGTACACAAGGCGCACGCTGCGTGTATCGAATCTGGAGGCTAACCGTGCCACTCAACAAAGAAAGTAAGCAGGCCGTCGTCGCTGAGGTTTCCGCGCAAGTCGCGAAAGCCCAGACCGTCGTTCTGGCTGAGTATCGTGGGATTGCGGTTGGCGATCTGACCAAGCTGCGCGCGAAAGCGCGCGAGCAACAGGTGTACCTGCGCGTGTTGAAGAACACGCTGGCGCGTCGCGCTGTCGAAGGTACTCCGTTCGCTCCGTTGGCTGAGCAGATGACCGGTCCGCTGATCTACGGCATCTCGGAAGATGCCATTGCTGCTGCGAAGGTTGTTAACGACTTCGCAAAGGGCAATGACAAGTTGGTCATCAAGGCTGGTGCCTACGAAGGCAAGGTGATGGACAAGGCTGGCGTGCAAGCGCTCGCCAACATCCCGAGTCGCGAGGAACTGCTCTCCAAGCTGCTGTTCGTTATGCAAGCACCTGTTTCCGGCTTTGCGCGCGCTCTCGCCGCGCTGGCAGAAAAGAAGCAGAGCGAAGCTGCTTAACGCATTTCAGTTGGGCGTAATTGATCGCTGGCTGTATCCGAATTCAAATTAGGAGTATTTCAAATGGCAATCGCAAAAGATGACATCCTCGAAGCCGTAGGCTCGATGTCGGTTCTGGAACTGAACGAACTGGTCAAGGCGTTCGAAGAAAAGTTTGGCGTGTCGGCAGCTGCTGTTGCAGTGGCAGGCCCGGCTGGCGGCGGCGCTGCTGCTGCAGTTGAAGAGCAAACCGAATTCACGGTCAACCTGACGGAAGTCGGCGCGAACAAGGTTTCGGTGATTAAGGCTGTCCGCGAACTGACGGGTCTCGGCCTGAAGGAAGCGAAGGACCTGGTCGACGGTGCACCGAAGCCTGTTAAGGAAGGTGTTGCCAAGGCTGCAGCTGAAGAAGCCAAGAAAAAGCTGGAAGAAGCAGGCGCGAAGGCTGAAATCAAGTAAGTTTCAGCGCGCTGTGCGAAGGCTGGCGGTTTTCCACCGCCGGCCTTTTTGTGCTTTGTGGGCGCGTCGTTTTTGCGTGGTTAATTCAGCAAGAACGTAGCCCTAGAAGCCAAAGAAAACCGCCTTTCGGTAATGTTGACTGGCGTTTCTCTTTGTCTTCTGAAGCGACTGCAGAAGGCAAGTTTGGTCGGGTAGCGGGCAACATAGGCATCCGCTGCCGTCAGCCAGCGGTTGGTAGCGGCCAACCACCAAGCTTCTAGGCTCGTTCAAGCCATCGGACGGCCATCGGGTCTCAGTCGGTGAACACTCGGGTTGTCTCATCAAGGTATCCTGCCTCGACAACAATGCCCGCCGTGATTCGGAGATCGTATGCAATATTCCTTCACCGAGAAGAAGCGTATTCGCAAGAGTTTTGCGAAGCGCCCCATCGTTCACCAGGTTCCTTTCCTGCTGGCTACCCAGCTTGAATCATTCAGCACGTTTCTGCAAGCAGACACGTCATCGACGCAACGCAAGCCGGAAGGTCTGCAAGCGGCGTTCACGTCGGTTTTCCCCATTGTTTCTCACAACGGCTTCGCTCGTCTAGAGTTCGTCAGCTACATGCTGTCGCCGCCGGCATTCAACATCAAGGAATGTCAGCAGCGGGGTTTGACGTACTGTTCGGCCCTGCGCGCGAAGGTACGTCTGGTTTTGCTCGACAAGGAATCGCCGAGCAAGCCGGTCGTCAAGGAAGTGAAGGAACAGGAAGTGTACATGGGCGAAATTCCGCTCATGACGCCGACCGGTTCGTTTGTCATCAACGGCACGGAGCGCGTGATCGTTTCGCAGCTGCACCGTTCACCGGGCGTGTTCTTCGAGCACGACAAGGGCAAGACGCACAGCTCGGGCAAACTGCTGTTCTCTGCACGTATCATTCCTTACCGCGGTTCGTGGCTCGATTTCGAGTTCGACCCGAAGGACGTGCTGTACTTCCGCGTCGACCGTCGCCGCAAGATGCCGGTCACGATCCTGCTGAAGGCCATCGGCCTCACACCGGAACAGATCCTCGCAAACTTCTTCGTCTTCGATAACTTCACGCTGATGCCGGAAGGCGCGCAGATGGAGTTCGTGCCGGAGCGTCTGCGTGGTGAAGTCGCGCGTTTCGACATTACGGATCGTGATGGGAACGTGATTGTCCAGAAGGATAAGCGGATCAACGCCAAGCACATTCGCGACCTCGAAAACGCGAAGACGAAATTCATTTCGGTTCCCGAAGATTATCTTCTCGGCCGCGTGCTCGCGAAAAACGTCGTCGACGGTGAAACCGGTGAAGTCATTGCGAACGCGAACGACGAAATCACCGAAACCGTTCTCGAAAAGCTGCGCGAAGCGAAGGTCAAGGATATCCAGACGCTGTATACGAACGATCTGGATCAAGGTCCGTACATTTCGTCGACGCTGCGCATCGACGAAACCGCAGACCGCATGGCTGCCCGCATTGCCATCTACCGCATGATGCGCCCGGGCGAACCGCCGACCGAAGAAGCGGTCGAGGCGCTGTTCAACCGTCTGTTCTATAGCGAAGACGCGTACGACCTGTCAAAGGTCGGCCGTATGAAGTTCAACCGCCGAGTCGGCCGTGACGAAATCGTTGGGCCAATGACGCTGCAGGATGACGACATCCTCGCGACGATCAAGATCCTCGTTGAACTGCGTAACGGCAAGGGCGAAGTCGACGACATCGATCACCTGGGCAACCGTCGTGTGCGTTGTGTAGGCGAACTGGCGGAAAACCAGTTCCGCGCCGGTCTCGTGCGCGTCGAGCGCGCGGTGAAGGAGCGGCTGGGTCAGGCTGAAAGCGAAAACCTGATGCCGCACGACCTGATCAACTCGAAGCCGATTTCGTCGGCGATCCGCGAGTTCTTCGGTTCGTCGCAGCTGTCGCAGTTCATGGACCAGACCAACCCGCTGTCGGAAATCACCCACAAGCGCCGTGTTTCGGCACTTGGCCCGGGCGGTCTGACGCGTGAGCGCGCTGGCTTTGAAGTCCGCGACGTGCACCCGACCCACTATGGCCGTGTGTGCCCGATTGAAACGCCGGAAGGTCCGAACATTGGCCTGATCAACTCGTTGGCACTGTATGCGCACCTGAACGAATACGGCTTCCTCGAAACGCCGTATCGCAAGGTGACGGACGGCAAGGTGACCGATCAGATCGATTACCTGTCGGCGATCGAAGAAGGCCGTTACGTGATCGCTCAGGCGAACGCGGCGGTGGCCGACGATGGCACGCTCACCGACGAACTGGTTTCGTCGCGTGAAGCGGGTGAAACGCTGATGGTTACACCGGACCGCATCCAGTACATGGACGTGGCGCCGTCGCAGATCGTGTCGGTGGCTGCATCGCTGATTCCGTTCCTCGAGCACGATGACGCGAACCGCGCATTGATGGGCTCGAACATGCAGCGTCAGGCTGTGCCGTGTCTGCGTCCTGAAAAGGCCGTGGTCGGTACGGGTATCGAACGCACGGTGGCGGTCGACTCGGGTACGACGGTTCAGGCATTCCGCGGCGGCGTCGTCGACTACGTCGATGCAGGCCGTATCGTGATTCGCGTGAACGACGACGAAGCAGTCGCCGGCGACGTGGGTGTCGATATCTATAACCTGATCAAGTACACGCGTTCGAACCAGAACACGAACATCAACCAGCGCCCGATCGTAAAGGTCGGCGATATCGTGTCGCGTGGCGACGTGCTGGCAGATGGTGCATCGACCGACCTCGGTGAACTGGCTCTCGGCCAGAACATGCTGGTCGCGTTCATGCCGTGGAACGGTTACAACTTCGAAGACTCGATCCTGATCTCCGAAAAGGTCGTGGCTGACGATCGTTACACGTCGATCCACATCGAAGAACTGAACGTCGTCGCTCGCGACACGAAGCTCGGACCGGAAGAAATCACGCGCGACATCTCGAACCTGGCCGAAGTACAACTCGGCCGTCTGGACGAGTCGGGCATCGTGTACATCGGTGCCGAAGTCGAAGCGGGCGACGTGCTGGTCGGCAAGGTCACGCCGAAGGGCGAAACCCAGCTGACGCCGGAAGAAAAGCTGCTGCGCGCGATCTTCGGCGAGAAGGCTTCGGACGTGAAGGATACGTCGCTGCGCGTGCCGTCGGGCATGAGCGGCACCGTGATCGACGTGCAGGTGTTCACGCGTGAAGGCATCCAGCGCGACAAGCGCGCGCAACAGATCATTGACGATGAACTGAAGCGTTATCGCCTCGACCTGAACGACCAGTTGCGTATCGTGGAAGGCGATGCGTTCCAGCGTCTCGCACGTATGCTCGACGGCAAGGTCGCGAACGGTGGTCCGAAGAAGCTCGCGAAGGGCACGAAGATCGAGCAGGCTTATCTGCAGGATCTGGATCACTACCACTGGTTCGACATCCGCCTCGCGGACGAAGAAGCAGCGGCACAGCTCGAAGCGATCAAGGACTCGATCGAACAGAAGCGTCACCAGTTCGACCTCGCCTTCGAAGAAAAGCGCAAGAAGCTCACGCAAGGCGACGAACTGCCGCCGGGCGTGCTGAAGATGGTCAAGGTGTATCTGGCTGTGAAGCGTCGCCTGCAGCCTGGCGACAAGATGGCCGGCCGTCACGGTAACAAGGGTGTGGTGTCGAAGATCGTGCCGATCGAAGACATGCCGTACATGGCCGATGGCCGTCCGGCTGACGTCGTGCTGAATCCGCTCGGCGTGCCGTCGCGGATGAACGTGGGTCAGGTTCTCGAAGTGCATCTGGGTTGGGCCGCGAAGGGTCTCGGCTGGCGTATCGGCGAAATGCTGCAGCGTCAGGCGAAGATTGCTGAACTGCGCGAATTCCTGACCAAGATCTACAACGAGTCGGGCCGCTCCGAAGAGTTGGACAGCTTCTCGGACGACGAAATCGTCGAACTGGCGAAGAATCTGCGCGAAGGCGTGCCGTTCGCGACACCGGTGTTCGACGGTGCGACCGAAGAAGAAATGTCGCGCGCGCTGGATCTGGCATTCCCGGACGACATCGCGAAGAACCTCGGCATGACGCCGTCGAAGAACCAGGTGCGCCTGTACGACGGTCGCACGGGTGAAGCGTTCGAGCGTACGGTCACGGTCGGCTACATGCACTACCTGAAACTGCACCACCTGGTCGACGACAAGATGCACGCGCGTTCGACTGGACCGTACTCGCTCGTGACGCAGCAGCCGTTGGGCGGTAAGGCGCAGTTCGGTGGCCAGCGTTTCGGTGAAATGGAAGTGTGGGCGCTCGAAGCGTACGGCGCATCGTATGTGCTGCAGGAAATGCTGACGGTGAAGTCGGACGACGTGACAGGCCGGACCAAGGTGTACGAGAACCTGGTCAAGGGCGATCACGTGATCGACGCTGGCATGCCGGAATCCTTCAACGTGTTGGTGAAGGAAATCCGCTCGCTCGGTATCGACATCGACCTCGACCGCAACTAATCGGACTACGGAGAGAAGGCAATGAAAGCTCTGCTCGATCTATTCAAGCAAGTCCAACAAGAAGAAGTTTTTGACGCGATCAAGATCGGTCTGGCCTCGCCGGACAAGATCCGTTCGTGGTCGTTCGGTGAAGTCAAGAAGCCGGAAACCATCAACTACCGCACGTTCAAACCGGAACGCGATGGTCTGTTCTGCGCGAAGATCTTTGGGCCGATCAAGGACTACGAATGTCTGTGCGGCAAGTACAAGCGCCTGAAGCACCGTGGCGTGATCTGCGAAAAGTGCGGCGTTGAAGTGACGCTCGCGAAGGTGCGTCGCGAACGGATGGGTCACATCGAACTGGCCTCGCCAGTTGCGCACATCTGGTTCCTGAAGTCGCTGCCGTCGCGTCTGGGCATGGTGCTCGACATGACGTTGCGCGACATCGAACGCGTGCTGTACTTCGAAGCATATGTGGTGATCGATCCGGGCATGACGCCGCTGAAAGCGCGGCAGATCATGACCGAAGAGGATTACTACAACAAGGTCGAAGAATACGGTGATGAATTCCGTGCGGAAATGGGCGCGGAAGGCGTGCGCGAACTGCTGCGCGCGATCAACATCGACGAGCAGGTCGAACTGCTTCGCACGGAACTGAAGAACACCGGTTCGGAAGCGAAGATCAAGAAGTACGCTAAGCGCCTGAAGGTGCTCGAGGCTTTCCAGCGTTCGGGCATCAAGCCTGACTGGATGGTGCTCGAAGTGCTGCCGGTGCTGCCGCCCGAACTGCGTCCGCTGGTGCCGCTCGACGGCGGCCGTTTCGCGACGTCCGACCTGAACGACCTGTATCGTCGCGTGATCAACCGTAACAACCGGTTGAAGCGTCTGCTCGAACTGAAGGCGCCTGAAATCATCGTCCGCAACGAAAAGCGGATGCTGCAGGAAGCCGTCGATTCGCTGCTCGACAACGGTCGTCGCGGCAAGGCGATGACGGGCGCAAACAAGCGTCCGCTGAAGTCGCTCGCCGACATGATCAAGGGTAAGGGCGGTCGTTTCCGTCAGAACCTGCTGGGCAAGCGCGTCGACTACTCGGGCCGTTCGGTCATCGTGGTCGGCCCGACGCTGAAGCTTCATCAGTGCGGTCTGCCAAAGCTGATGGCGCTCGAACTGTTCAAGCCGTTCATCTTCAACAAGCTGGAAGTGATGGGCGTCGCAACGACCATCAAGGCTGCGAAGAAGGAAGTCGAGAACCAGACGCCGGTCGTGTGGGACATCCTCGAAGAGGTGATCCGCGAACATCCGGTGATGCTGAACCGCGCGCCGACGCTGCACCGTCTTGGCATTCAGGCTTTCGAGCCGGTGCTGATCGAAGGCAAGGCTATCCAGCTGCACCCGCTCGTCTGCGCGGCGTTCAACGCCGACTTCGACGGTGACCAGATGGCTGTTCACGTGCCGCTGTCGCTCGAAGCGCAGATGGAAGCGCGCACGCTGATGCTGGCGTCGAACAACGTCCTGTTCCCGGCCAACGGCGATCCGTCGATCGTGCCGTCGCAGGATATTGTGCTCGGCCTGTACTACGCGACGCGTGAAGCTGTGAACGCCAAGGGCGAAGGCCTGACGTTCACCGGCGTGTCCGAAGTGCTGCGTGCGTACGAAAACAAGGAAGTCGAGCTGGCCTCACGCGTCAACGTTCGGATCACGGAAATGGTCCATAACGAAGACACGTCCGAAGGTGCGCCGAAGTTCGTGCCGAAGATCACACTGTACGCGACCACCGTCGGCCGTTCGATCCTCTCCGAAATTCTGCCGCCGGGCCTGCCGTTCTCGGTGCTGAACAAGCCGCTGAAGAAGAAGGAAATCTCGCGACTCATCAACACGGCATTCCGCAAGTGCGGTCTGCGCGAAACGGTGATTTTCGCCGACCAGTTGATGCAGTCGGGTTTCCGTCTGGCAACGCGCGCCGGTATTTCGATCTGTGTTGACGACATGCTCGTGCCGCCGCAGAAGGAAACGATCGTCGGCGATGCGGCGAAGAAGGTGAAGGAATACGACCGTCAGTACATGTCGGGTCTCGTCACCGCGCAGGAGCGCTACAACAACGTGGTCGACATCTGGTCGGCAACGTCTGAAGCGGTCGGCAAGGCGATGATGGAGCAGCTGTCGACGGAGCCGGTGACGGACCGCGACGGCAACGAGACGCGTCAGGAGTCGTTTAACTCCATCTACATGATGGCCGACTCGGGCGCGCGGGGTTCCGCAGTCCAGATCCGTCAGCTGGCCGGTATGCGTGGCCTGATGGCGAAGCCGGACGGCTCGATCATCGAGACGCCGATTACGGCGAACTTCCGCGAAGGTCTGAACGTGTTGCAGTACTTCATCTCGACCCACGGTGCACGTAAGGGTCTGGCTGATACGGCACTGAAGACGGCGAACTCGGGTTACCTGACGCGTCGTCTCGTCGACGTCACGCAGGATCTCGTCGTGGTCGAAGACGATTGCGGTACGTCAAACGGCGTAGCGATGAAGGCCCTGGTCGAAGGCGGTGAAGTTGTCGAAGCGCTTCGTGACCGTATCCTCGGTCGCGTTGCGGTGGCCGACGTCGTCAATCCGGAAACGCAGGAAACGCTGTACGAATCGGGCACGCTGCTCGACGAAGACGCTGTGGAAGAAATCGAACGCCTCGGCATCGATGAAGTGCGCGTGCGCACGCCGCTTACCTGTGAAACGCGTTATGGTCTGTGCGCAGCCTGCTACGGTCGCGACCTGGGCCGCGGCTCGTCAGTCAACGTCGGTGAAGCAGTCGGCGTGATCGCTGCGCAGTCGATTGGTGAACCGGGCACGCAGCTGACGATGCGTACGTTCCACATCGGTGGTGCGGCATCGCGTGCGGCAGTGGCTTCGTCGGTTGAAGCCAAGTCGAACGGTACGGTCCGTTTCACGTCGACGATGCGTTACGTGACGAATGCGAAGGGCGAGCAGATCGTCATCTCGCGTTCAGGCGAAGCGATGATCACCGACGATCACGGCCGTGAGCGTGAACGCCACAAGGTCCCGTACGGTGCGACGCTGCTGCAGCTCGACGGTGCGCAGATCAAGGCAGGCACGCAGCTGGCCACGTGGGATCCGATGACGCGTCCGATCATCACCGAGTATGGCGGTACGGTGAAGTTCGAAAACGTCGAGGAAGGCGTGACGGTCGCCAAGCAGATCGACGACGTGACGGGTCTTTCGACGCTCGTCGTGATCGACGTGAAGCGCCGCGGTTCGCAGGCCTCGAAGAGCGTGCGTCCGCAGGTGAAACTGCTCGACGCGAACGGCGAGGAAGTGAAGATTCCGAACACCGAGCACTCGGTGCAGATCGGCTTCCAGGTCGGCGCTCTGATCACGGTAAAGGACGGTCAGCAGGTGCAGGTCGGTGAAGTGCTCGCACGTATCCCGACTGAATCGCAGAAGACGCGTGACATTACCGGTGGTCTGCCGCGCGTGGCGGAACTGTTCGAAGCACGTTCGCCGAAGGACGCCGGCATTCTCGCGGAAGTCACGGGTACGACGTCGTTCGGCAAGGACACGAAGGGCAAGCAGCGTCTCGTTATCACGGACCTCGAGGGCAACCAGCACGAGTTCCTGATTGCGAAGGAAAAGCAGGTTCTGGTGCACGATGGTCAGGTCGTCAACAAGGGCGAAATGATCGTCGACGGGCCGGCGGATCCGCACGACATCCTGCGTCTGCAGGGTGTTGAAGCGCTGTCGCGTTACATCGTGGACGAAGTGCAGGACGTGTATCGTCTGCAGGGCGTGAAGATCAATGACAAGCACATTGAAGTGATCGTGCGTCAGATGTTGCGTCGCGTGCAGATCGTGGACAACGGCGATACGCGTTTCATCCCGGGCGAACAGGTCGAGCGGTCGGACATGCTCGACGAAAACGATCGGATGATCGCGGAAGACAAGCGTCCGGCGACGTACGAAAACGTACTGCTCGGTATCACGAAGGCGTCGCTGTCGACCGATTCGTTCATCTCCGCGGCATCGTTCCAGGAAACGACCCGCGTGCTGACCGAAGCGGCGATCATGGGCAAGCGCGACGATCTGCGTGGCCTGAAGGAAAACGTGATCGTCGGCCGTCTGATTCCGGCCGGTACGGGTCTCGCGTTCCACAAGGCACGCAAGAGCAAGGAGCTTTCCGACCGCGAGCGTTTCGACCAGATCGCGGCCGAAGAGGCCTTCGAGTTTGGTACACCGGAAACCCCGGCGGCCGAACAGCAGCACTCCGGCGAGTAAGTCCGGGCGGCGCAAGCCGCCTGGCCTCACCAGCCAGCGAAGCCGCTCAGTTTCGACTGAGCGGCTTTTTTTATGCCCGCTTTTGCTCCCGTTTATCGGCCAGTTGGCTAACGTTCGCACGACGTGCGGGCGGGAGCCAAATGCGTTGGTAAAATCCGCCTCATCGGCAATTGGTTGACTCCTTCCTATTTCATGTCCCGCTCCCTCGAAATTCTTAACGAAGTTTTTGGTTACCCCGCATTCCGAGGGCAGCAGGGTGAGATCGTCGAACATGTCGCGGCCGGCGGAGATTCGCTCGTTCTGATGCCGACGGGTGGCGGCAAATCGCTCTGCTACCAGATTCCGTCACTGGTTCGCCGCGAGGCGGGGCTGGGCGCCGGTATTGTCGTGTCGCCACTCATCGCACTGATGCAGGATCAAGTCGCGGCGCTCACTGAAGTCGGCGTGCGAGCGGCTTACCTCAATTCAACGCTGTCCGGTGCCGAGGCGGCCGCCACAGAGCGAGCGTTGCGCGAGGGTGAGATCGATCTGCTCTACGTTGCACCAGAGCGTTTGATGACGCCGCGCTTTCTTGAATTGCTCGAGCGGGCGCGCATTGGACTGTTCGCGATCGACGAAGCCCATTGCGTGTCGCAATGGGGACACGATTTCCGGCCTGAATACATTCAGTTGTCGGTGCTGCATGAGCGGTTTCCGGCGGTGCCGCGTATTGCGCTGACTGCCACAGCAGACGCGATTACGCGCGAAGAGATCGTGCAGCGTCTCGCGCTGGAGGACGCCCGAATCTTCGTGTCCAGCTTCGATCGGCCAAACATCCGATACCGGATCGCGGAAAAGGACAACGCGCGTGCGCAGTTGCTGGACTTCATTCGCGCGGAACATTCGAAGCCAGACGGAACGACCGACGCTGGCGTCGTCTACTGTCTGTCGCGCCGCAAGGTGGAGGAAACCGCCGACTGGTTGAAGGGGCAGGGCGTGCGCGCGTTGCCCTATCACGCCGGAATGGAGTTCGAAATCCGTCAGAAACACCAGGAGATGTTCCAGCGGGAAGAGGGGATCGTCATGTGTGCAACGATCGCTTTTGGTATGGGTATCGACAAACCCGACGTTCGTTTCGTCGCGCATCTGGATCTGCCGAAGAGCGTCGAAGGCTACTACCAGGAAACCGGCCGCGCCGGTCGCGACGGTATGCCGGCGAACGCCTGGATGTCGTACGGTCTCGGGGATGTCGTGCAGCAGCGCAAGATGATCGACGAATCCGACGCTGACGATGCCCACAAGCGCGTTCAGACCGGCAAGCTGGACGCGTTGCTCGGTTTGTGCGAAACGGCATCGTGCCGGCGGGTGCGTCTGCTCGCCTATTTCGGTGAATCGAGTCAGCCCTGCGGCAACTGCGATACTTGCCTTGAGCCGCCGGCCGCATGGGACGCGACACGTGAAGCGCAGATGGCCCTTTCGTGCGTATTCCGGGCGCAGCGCGCGAGCGGTTTCCATTTCGGCGCCGGCCACCTGATCGACATCCTGCGCGGGAATCGCAGTGAGAAGATTCTGCAGCGCGGACACGACCAGCTGAGTACATTTGGTATCGGCGCGGCGCTTTCGGAACCGGAATGGCGTGCCGTCTTCCGGCAACTGGTCGCATTCGGTTTTCTGACAGTGGATCACGAGGGCTACGGCTCCCTTGTGCTCACCGAGGCGAGCAAAGCGGTACTGAAGGGTGAACAGAAGGTCACCCTGCGCCGCTACGTAAAGCCTGTCCGGACCCGCCAGTCGTCGGGCCGTACAAGTGAACGCGCCGATCCGACGCTCGGCATGGGCCCGCGCGAGCGAGCCCGCTGGGAGCGACTACGCGCATGGCGGACCGAAACCGCCAAAAGCGACGGTGTGCCCGCTTACGTGATTTTTCACGATGCCACGCTCGCTGAAATCGCGCGCAGCGATCCGGGAACGATAGATGATTTGCGCCACATTCCGGGTATGGGCGCTCGCAAACTCGACCGGTTCGGTGAGGAATTGCTCGAAGTCGTCGGCGCCGATTGACACGGACCAGCTACCGGCGGAGGCGCAAATCCTCGCAAGCTGTTGACTCCCTTAGCATTTTCGGAATATCATGCTAGGTTCCGGTTCTTGGAATGCTTGGACGCGAAGTCAATTCGCAGCATGCGTGCGGGGATCGGAGTTCGATGCGCAGTCGTTTCTGCTTTGCCCGGAAACAGATGCGTCGATTTTGTTCAATTTCAGGAATAAACAATGCCAACCATCAATCAACTGGTTCGCAAAGGCCGCGCTTCGGAAACAGTGAAGAGCAAGAGCCCGGCTTTGCAGGACTGCCCCCAGCGTCGCGGCGTGTGCACCCGTGTGTACACCACGACGCCGAAGAAGCCGAACTCGGCACTTCGTAAGGTCGCCAAGGTGCGTCTGACGAACGGCTTCGAAGTGATTTCGTACATCGGTGGTGAAGGCCACAACCTGCAGGAACACTCGGTCGTGCTGATTCGCGGCGGCCGTGTGAAGGACTTGCCGGGTGTGCGTTACCACATGGTTCGCGGCTCGCTGGATACCCAGGGCGTCAAGGATCGTAAGCAGGCTCGCTCGAAGTACGGTGCGAAGCGTGCCAAGGCCGGCAAGTAAGCTGCCGGTCAGAAGTTTCAAGTCGCCTGAAAGGGCGGTAATGGCGGTGGTGCCGGATTCGCCGGTGCTGTCGAGTAAGTGGTCACCCGACCAGGCTGGTAAGTCGTAAGAGATGAATCGGGTTAGTTGGTGGCCGCGGGGCTGAAATAGCTCCAACTGAAAAGGTAAAGGAAGAAACATGCCGCGTCGTCGCGAAGTTCCCAAGCGGGAAGTGTTGCCGGATCCGAAGTTCGGTAACGTAGATGTAGCCAAGTTCATGAATGTGCTGATGCTCTCCGGCAAGAAGTCGGTTGCCGAGCGTATCGTGTACGGCGCTTTTGAACAGATCCAGACCAAGGGTGGCAAGGACCCGCTGGAAGTGTTCACGGTAGCGCTCAACAACGTGAAGCCGGTGGTCGAAGTGAAGAGCCGTCGCGTTGGTGGTGCGAACTATCAGGTTCCGGTCGAAGTGCGTCCGTCGCGTCGTATGGCATTGGCGATGCGTTGGCTGCGCGAGGCTGCGAAAAAGCGCAGCGAGAAGTCGATGGCCCTGCGTCTGGCAGGTGAACTGAGCGAAGCGGCCGAAGGCCGTGGTGGCGCGATGAAGAAGCGCGACGAAGTTCACCGGATGGCAGAAGCCAACAAGGCGTTCTCGCACTTCCGTTTCTAAGTGTCCCGGCCCCGGGTTAGCTGAAGGAATCGGAAAGAAATTCCGGGCGGGTGCGCTTACAAAGCGCCTCGCCCGTTTGTGTTACAGCGCGATGAGTATCTTTTCGCATCGCGCCATCCCAATAGAGGATCAAAGTGGCTCGCAAGACACCTATCGAGCGCTACCGCAATATCGGTATTAGCGCTCACATCGACGCCGGCAAAACGACGACGACCGAGCGCATCCTGTTCTACACCGGCGTGAACCACAAGATTGGTGAAGTGCACGACGGCGCAGCAACAATGGACTGGATGGAGCAGGAGCAGGAGCGTGGTATTACCATCACGTCCGCTGCTACGACCGCCTTCTGGAAGGGCATGGCAGGCGATCGCGCTGAACACCGCATCAACATCATCGACACCCCGGGCCACGTTGACTTCACGATTGAAGTGGAGCGCTCGATGCGCGTGCTCGATGGCGCATGCATGGTGTACTGCGCAGTGGGCGGCGTGCAACCGCAGTCGGAAACCGTGTGGCGCCAGGCAAACAAGTACAAGGTTCCCCGCCTCGCATTCATCAACAAGATGGACCGTACCGGCGCGAACTTCTTCAAGGTCTACGACCAGCTGAAGCTGCGTCTGAAGGCGAACCCGGTTCCGGTCGTGGTGCCTATCGGCGCTGAAGAAACGTTCACGGGCGTCGTTGATCTGCTAAAAATGAAAGCGATCATTTGGGACGAAGCGTCCCAAGGCACGAAGTTCTCGTACGAAGAGATTCCGGCGGAACTCGTCGACTCGTGCAATGAATGGCGTGAAAAGATGGTCGAAGCTGCGGCTGAGTCGAGCGAAGATCTGATGAACAAGTACCTCGAGTCGGGTGAGCTGACGGAGGAGGAAATCATCAAGGGTTTGCGCGACCGGACGATCGCTTGCGAAATCCAGCCGATGCTGTGCGGCACCGCCTTCAAGAACAAGGGCGTGCAACGGATGCTGGATGCCGTGCTCGATTTCCTGCCGTCGCCGATTGACATCCCGCCGGTTACCGGCGAACTCGAAAACGGTGAAAAGGGTGAGCGCCGCGCTGCTGACGACGAAAAGTTCGCGGCACTGGCATTCAAGATCATGACCGACCCGTTCGTCGGTCAGCTGATCTTCTTCCGCGTGTATTCCGGCGTCGTTAATTCTGGCGACACCGTGCTGAACGCGACGAAGGACAAGAAGGAGCGTCTGGGTCGTATTCTGCAGATGCACGCAAACCAGCGCGAAGAAATCAAGGAAGTGCGCGCAGGCGACATCGCTGCGGCAGTTGGCCTGAAGGACGCGACCACCGGCGACACGCTGTGCGATCCGCAAAACCCGATCGTGCTCGAACGCATGATTTTCCCGGAACCGGTGATTTCGCAGGCTGTTGAGCCGAAGACGAAGCCGGACCAGGAAAAAATGGGTCTGGCGCTCAATCGTCTGGCTCAGGAAGATCCATCGTTCCGCGTTCAAACCGACGAGGAATCGGGGCAAACCATTATTTCGGGCATGGGCGAGCTGCACCTCGAAATTCTGGTCGACCGGATGAAGCGTGAGTTCGGCGTCGAAGCGACGGTCGGCAAGCCGCAGGTGGCTTACCGCGAAACGATCCGCAGCAAGGCGGAAGACGTCGACGGCAAATTCGTCAAGCAGTCGGGTGGTCGCGGCCAGTATGGCCACGCGGTCATCACGCTGGAGCCGAACGAGCAAGGCAAGGGCTACGAGTTCCTGGACGAAATCAAGGGCGGTGTGATTCCGCGTGAATACATCCCGGCAGTCGACAAGGGTATCCAGGAAACGCTGAAGGCTGGCGTGCTGGCAGGCTTCCCAGTCGTTGACGTGAAGGTTCACCTGACGTTCGGCTCGTACCACGATGTTGACTCGAACGAAAACGCGTTCCGCATGGCCGGTTCGATGGCGTTCAAGGAAGCAATGCGCAAGGCGAGCCCGGTTATTCTCGAGCCGATGATGGCCGTCGAGGTCGAAACGCCGGAAGACTACATGGGCAACGTGATGGGCGACCTGTCGGGTCGTCGCGGTATCGTTCAGGGCATGGACGACATGGTTGGCGGCGGCAAGATCGTCCGCGCAGAAGTACCGCTGTCGGAAATGTTCGGCTACTCGACGTCGCTGCGTTCGTTGACGCAGGGTCGTGCGACGTACACGATGGAGTTCAAGCACTACTCCGAAGCGCCGCGTAACGTCTCCGAAGCGATCATCAACGCGAAGTCGAAGTAAGCAGGCGACACGTCACATCCCATTCAACTTTTTTGAAAGAAGAGAAACATGGCTAAAGGTAAATTCGAGCGGACCAAGCCGCACGTGAACGTCGGCACGATTGGTCACGTTGACCACGGCAAGACCACGCTGACGGCAGCGATCACGACGGTTCTGACCGCGAAGTTCGGCGGTGAAGCGAAGGCATACGACCAGATCGACGCGGCGCCGGAAGAAAAGGCACGCGGTATCACGATCAACACGGCGCACGTGGAATACGAAACGGCGAACCGCCACTATGC
>NZ_JBNDKT010000069.1:0-19537 GCF_050435685.1 Paraburkholderia sp. GAS448 | reverse complement strand
CCATTCGAGGTCTTCGAACGTATGCTCGCAACCGCTTCGATACACTCAGCTTCCATTCATTAGCCCCCTGTTGCGCTTCACTCTTGAAACCGCCGCGCGATAACGCGTCCTGACTTGGACAAAACCAGTCTAAGTGGCGGGTGGACCGATGCAAATCGACGTCGACTGCCCCATGTCGAGCCAATCGGTAGGGTGTCATCGGCGCAGCGATTGCAGCGAGCGATTGGCGAGCGTCGTGGGGGGAACATTCATGTTTTGCAAGTTGCACTAAGCCGCGAAAATCGAACTCATCTAAGTTCATTCCATTCGTACGCGGACGACGAACATGCGTATGCCTTACTTGCCTCGCTGGCTGTGTATCTCGCTCCTGGTCCTTCTGCCAGGCGCGGCCTTCGCCGATTGCTTTGACGATGCGGCGAGCTTCCATCACGTCAACCCCCTAATCCTTAGGGCTATTGCGATCGTCGAGAGTGGCGGCCGACCCGATGCAACAAATACGAACGGGAATGGCTCGGTGGACTACGGGATGATGCAAATCAACTCGACTCACCTTCCGGAACTCGCGCGTTACGGTATTGGAAAGACTGATCTCTATAATGGGTGCAAGAGCGTCTATATGGGCGCGTGGATTCTCCGACAGTCCATCGACAAATACGGCAACACCTGGGCCGCGATCGGGAGCTACAATTCGGCCACGCCGTACTATCGCGACCGGTATGCGGCGAAGGTGAAATCAGTCGTCAGCGACCTGCTGAAGCACGGGTATGCGGACGAAACGCAATAGCGCGAGCGGCTCGGCGTCCTGATTGAGATTGCGTGAAAGACACTTTTCCCAGGCCGCAAGGCGGCTACCCATAAACGTCGGCACGTGGTGTATCTGGGTTGCCTGCGACGCTATTTGATGTCGTGGGCCGCTTTAGAGATGTCCTCGTAGCGATAGGCGAGGAGTCGTTCGGGGCGCACTTCGCCACACTGGCATGGATCGTAGAATCTTTGGACAAGGTCGCTCAGGTGGACCGCGCGGCGCATGAGAAAGACTCACCGGCAGCGACAAGTGGGCCTGCTCTCTAATTGCTCGAATATTCGAGCGGGCAAGGGAACCCAACTGCGCTGCGCACAAACGAATCGCCCCGTTGCAGGCCGGTATCCTTGGCTTAATCGGAAGCACCTGAAATGACTCTGGACGGCGCCCGCGTCGTGGAACACGGGCTAACCGACCAGAGTGCGCTCGAACAGATGACCATCGTTCGAGTTTCGAGAGATGAGGGGTATCAGCCCTTAGATCACTTGGTCAGCGTTCTCGCGCAGCTTGCTCACCACGTACGGTAGGCAGTTCCAGCACATTTTCATGAACCACGCGACGGAGATTGTCGCCAGAACCTTCAGCGCCATACCGATCAGATCCGCCAAGCTCGCACATCCTGGCATCATCTCGATCAGAGTGTCGCGGCCGAGGTTCGTCAGCCAGAGAGTGCCCGCGTAGACGCCGATCGTCATCGCGACCAGCAGCACGAATGCCACCAGAACGCCCGCATTGGCGACCGCGACTTCCGCCTTCGAGTGCTCGCCGTCCGGCTGGAACGGTTGCCACAGCTTGGCTTGGCGCGGCGTGTTGATGACTTCGTTGTAGGTCGGATAGTTGTTGCGCTTTTCGATCTCGCTCATTGCTCACTCCTTGAGTGGTGATTCATTTCGCGGGGTCGTTGCTCGATGTCCCGCGCACTTGAAAGAAGGATAGAGTCGTCGAAGGGGAACGCAAATCGACGTGGCGCACTTCGTGGAACTAGCCGCGCGACCGACGCGAAGTGATGATTCTTCGGAGGAGCCCGGGCGAACGTTGCCCTGTCTGCCGGCGACAGCCCAAAGTTCTCTGCACGACGAAGCCGACGCAGAAGATCGCGACGACATTCATCCATGGGCCGGCCGCTGAGACCTTGATGGAAGTCCTGTCGAGGATCAGGACGAGCAGCACCGCGGCGGTTGCAACGCCGTCAACCCGCCATTTCCAGTTCGGGGCCAACTGGGCGATCTCAGTACCGAGACGAGCCGCCACAAGACGCACCGTGGCGTAGCTTTTATGGGAGGAGAGAGGGTTCATTGTCCTGAGCCTGTTCGAGCTTCACAATGTTGCAACTCTCGGCTAGGGCCGGATATCGCGAAGCAATGAGAGCGAGCTTGCGGTCGAGGAGCAGAGAGCGCGCGTCCCGAATGCCGGGCTGTCCTTGGAACACGTCAAGTCGACTGGTAGAGTCCGCGAGCATGCCGAGAAGGAGACGCACGGCGCGATTCCGGTCGTCGGCGTGATCGCAGTTAGGGGAAGCGAGTCCGGTGGAGTGCACGGATTGCATGACGCCTTCGATGTCCTGGTCGGGGAGTGTCAACTCGAGGCTCGAGGCGAAGCGTAGGACCGATGCGCGGCGGTCTTCCTGGGAGCGGCGAGCGAGAGCAGATCGTTCGAACACCGTACGTCGGGCCTCGGAGAATGCCACCATGCGTTCGGCATTGCGAACGCGACTGATGCGAAAGAGTTCGGCCGGACGTCCGCCGCCCCCGCGCGTGGCGGGTCGACGTGCGTCTGGAACACCAAGGAAGCGGGCGACCATCTGGCGAGTCCAGCCACGGTCCCGCAATTGGTTAATGTCGAAGGTTTCTTCTGCAGGCATGGTGTCTTCAGCTTGTAAGGGCAGCAGGCCTGCCGCCTGGTCCTGCGTCGTATGCAACGCGCTTCTCCACATGTGATGTCTTACGTGGATGGTAGCGCCCTAATCGTCAGACGCGGCGCCAGAAGTCTGGCGCGAAAGTGCGATTTTTCGATTGATGATTCGGCCGCGACCGACATTAGACCTTAGGCCCTCTGCGCCCCTTGGGCTTGTGGTCGGCGCAATGGTATTCGCTGTAGTGGCGCGGGATGATCAGCGGAAGTTTGCAGGTCGCGCAGTGGTGCAGCTTGATTTCTGCCGCCTCGTTGCCACGCTGGCTAATCGATTGAGCATCGGCGAAGGTGCGGATCAGTGTGTAGAGGCGCTGCGAACTGATGACGGTTTTGTTCTGCCCGCCGCACATTTCGTGGTACCACGTCAGGGTGCGGGTGAAGGCAACGCGGGGGATGCTGTCAGGCATGATGCCCTGAAATGACGAGCCACGCAGGGATTTGTAGATGCGGTGATAGGCAAGCAAGACAAAGGCGCCATGCATCTGGATGCGGTGCGTCTTCGTGAACCACTCCAGACTCGAAGGCAACTGTCCGGACGTGGAATTTCGGCCGATCTCCTGCGAGTACATCTGGTCGATCTTCGGATCCGGAACTCGGCTGATGCTCTTGACCACCGGTCGCCTCGTTCCGGAAAGGATGAGGGCGCGAGCAATGCGCTCGTTGAGGGTAGGTGCGCTTCCAGCGGTCAACATGTCATGCTCCTTGTCGGGTGGGTCCTGATCTTCAGAAGGTCATCAGCAGGGATGCGATCACCTGCTCGCGATCGAGTTCGAGCTTTCCGTCGATCATCTTCAACTCGAAGCGCGCCTTCCAGAGCGGCAGGCCTTCACTCGCGAGCCAGCGAATATCCGAATGGCTCAGCTTGCGAACGATCTCGAATTGCTCGTCGGAGAGGCCGAAGGTGAGAGCGGCAGCGGGATCCGCATGATCCTTGAGGCTGCGATAGCATTCGAGGATCTTGGTATTGGCTTCTGCCATGGCCATCTTTGCCAGGGGCGGAAGGAACAGTTCGGGTCCGTTTGCGCGGCTCATTGTTATCTCCGGGATTGGACGTGAAGGGGATTAGGCGAGTTCTTTTGTGGCCAGTGTGTCGGCCAGGGCGCGGAGTTGGTCCACGATCCCATCGATCTTCGCAGCGATCGTCGGATTCGAGCTTTGCATCTTGAGGACCAGGGCCGACGGGAAAGCAGCGATCAGGCCACTCACACCCTTTTCGAGTTCGTCGAGGGAATTCGACGCCTTGCGCGCATCCGCGATGATGCGGTCGATTTCTTGAAGTTCTTGCGTCAGACGCGTGTGGCGAGCGCTGACTTCGGCCAATTCGGTCCGGGCTTGTTCGAGACTTTCGACGTCCTTCGGCAGCACCTCGACCGGCTTGTCGACGTACTGAATCTGGGTCTCAGCCTGACGAAGTCGGTCCAGTTCTTCCTGGGCTTCCCGGAGGTCGTTGAGGACCGCTGAGCGGTCGGCCTGAAGCTCCGTGGTCAGTTGCTCCTGAGCGCGAAGTTGGACAACCACGCTATCGTGTTTGGCTGTAGCTTCCGCCTTTCCGTTCTCCGCATCCTTTGCGTGTGCCTGTGCTTCTGCGGTCGATGCGGTTAGTTCGACGACGCGCGCGTTTGCTTCTTCAAGATCGCCACGCAGATCTGCGGTCGCCTCGTCGATCAGTTTTTTGACTTGCGCCGTCGTCAAAGGACCTTTCTGCGCATGTTCGTCGATTGCCTCGACGACTCGGACATCGGTGCCCTCGTCAAACAGATGGAAGGCGTCGAGGGGAAGGCGGGTAATGTGCATCGGGATGTAACCGTCGGGATGCGTGAAATGCTTGCTGACGATCCTGCCGATGCCTCGGTAGGTGCGGAAGGTGCTGGGAGCTTTGCCCGTGACCTGACAGAAATAGGCTTGCGCCTTACCAGGGTCGCCGATGATCTCGATGAGACGATACGTGATCAAGGCGATCTGCACGGCGGTTTGCTGCAGGCTCGTGAAGTGACCACGCAGGCTGACGGCGAGGGCACTCAGCTCTTGCTGCGACTCGTGGGAAAGACCAGCCGGCATGGACGGAATGGGATCAGCGGTTGGGATGGCTGCCAGGGAGGACATGTTGGACTCCTATTTTGTACGCGGGCGTTTTACTTGCAGACGAAATGGTCAGTGAACGTTTCGGAGTTCGTCCCGTGCGCGACTGCAAAGATCGGCAGGCATCAACGGGAGCGGGACGGCGGAAGTGCTGGGTGACATAATCATCGGATGTCCTCTCTACACGATAGGGCGGCATTTGTTGCCGTCGATGTAGAGCACATACGGCACCCTCGGCGGAAGTTTCACCCCCTATCTAAAAAAATTCTTGGCGCCCCTCACATTTGATGCCGGAAGGTAGCGTATGAACCACGGGGAGTGATTCATTACGCATGAACCACGTGGAGTCGTTCATATTGACGCAATCGCAGGGCTAGTTATGACGAAGAGTGAATGCAGAAGAGCCGCGCAAACAAATGTCTGCGCGGCTATTGGTGTCATGCCCTGACGAGCGAGGCGGATGAAGAAGGCGGCCTTCAGTGGCCGGTTGGTATGCGAGAGAGTTGTCTGATCAGGAATGCGAGGGCAGCCAGACCCACGCAGACGCTGGCGAAGGTGACAGCAAGGTGATGCACGTCGCCGCTCAGGCGTAACAAGGAGATGTAGTAGTGGTGGGCGCGGCGCAAGAACCTTTCCTTGACCGTTCCCCCTGTCTTGACCGGCGGAAGACTGGGTTTGCCGATGTTTGCGTCTCGAAGATTCCGGACGGCCGCGTGCACGTTCATATCGATGCGGGCCGCAATATCGGCGAAGCGCTTGGCCTCGGCATCCGAATGAGTGCCGAGCCGCGCCCAAATGTCCACGGCCAAGGCATCGGCAAGCTTCTTGTGAATCTCCGTTACGTCGGCCGAGTTGAGGACTGCCTGAACTCGATCCGGCATCGAGTCCGCTTCGCGCGCGAGAGATTCAAGCGCTTTCGCGATGGCAGTGAGGACGGCGACGGCCTCGAGGATCTGGTGATCCGCCGTGCGCCGCTGCTCAACCATTTCCTGGTATCGGGCATGATGCGCGCGGAGCTCGTCTACCACCTCTCGCACGTCGGCGCGAAGTGCGGTTGCTACCTCCGCCCGAATGGCGTAAAGCGCTTCGATTGCGCCGCGATGTTGCGCGCGGAACTCCTCTACCATCTCTCGCATGTCGGCGCGAAGGGCGGTGGCTTCCTCAGCCTGAAGGGCGTAAAGCGCTTCGATGGCGCCGCGCGGTCCACCACGTAGCACGCTTATTCCTCCGCGTGGACGTGAACGGCCGGCAGAGCTTCGACGTGAGCGGCCGGCAGACGGATTGCGACGAACGCTGCATCGAGGTCCAACTTGGCGCTGGCCACGGCGCGCTGGATGCTGAGACGGCGGATCAGGGCCATGGTTTCGGGGCTTTTCGGTGCCTTGCGCAAGGCCTCGTCGACCATTTTTCGGTAGTTGGTCGTGTCGTTTGCAACCTGCTCGAATGAGAGCCCTTCCGCGCGCAGGTCCGAGTGGATCGGGTTCTCGTAGACGACGAGATCGTCGTGGTAGGAGAGGCCCCGGGTCTCGGTCAGGTACACGATGACCGGTTCGAACTGGAGATCCAGGTCATCTCCTTGCTCGATGGTTGCGCGGTTGAACAAGACGCGCAGCTTCTCCGGCTGCAGCCCAACTTTGCGGAGAGTCTCGATTGTCCCGAGGGTCTCTTCCTGAACTCGGCCATCGGGCGTAGTCGGGACGATCACGACGTCGAAGTCGTTGATGGCGCCGCGAACGCGGGCGAACTCCTTCATGATGTCGGCGTACTGCGATGCGCCGACATCGACGATCAGGTCCTTGGGTTCGATGATGATGTCGTCGATCAGCTTCTTGAAGTCAGGGGCACGATAGCGAACTACCTCGATGCCATAGCGGCCCGCATCCTGGTTCTGTTTCTCAACCGAGAACACGCGCGGCGAGTTGAGGCGGGGATGCAGCAGGGACACGACGGCGGTGCTCTTGCCGACCATACTGGTCGAATGGATAACGAGGATTTTCAGCGGCATGGTTGCTCCTTTGGCTCGTGTCGATCAGGTTTGAGATTGATTCTTGCGTTGTCTGTACGCTGCTAGTTTTGCTTGATGCTCCGGGGATCCAAGCCGGTAGCGGGCCACAACATCTTCCGCGGCCGATTCGGCCCGTGTCTGGATTCTGTCGCCCTCAATCGGGCGCTGTGCCCTGAATGCTTCGTCTGGAGCAGATGCTTTCTCCAGGGGCGCGATAGGGGGAAGCGGATTTGGCTGTGCCGCTGGTGGGGCAGGCAGTCCTGGCGCCGGCGAACTGATTTCGAGCGCGGGCTGGGCCGACCGTTTGCTCGCAAGGCTTTTCAGGTGCTTCTGCAGGCCACTTCGAGTCACCGTGAGGCCGTGCTCGAGCTGCAGATACTCGGCTATTTCCTTGTAGCTCGCGCCCAGATCCTTGAGTTCTTGGATTTGGTTTGCGAGACCCGCAAGTTTTCCCCGGTTTCGCTCCTGTCGCTTTTTAGCCAAAAACTCGTGTAACGAGGTCACGGTGCTATTTCTGGTTTATGGGTAAAGGTTGGTTAGAGAATTACATAGGCCGATACCGAAAGTCCGAATGATTGCCGTGGAAAGATGGCTTTCATTAAATCGCTGGAAGGAATAGAGACAACTAATGAGGAGTATCTGCGTAGTAACGTAGAGCGAAATGGAGAGAACTGTAGAGCAACGTATAGCGGGAGGGGTAGAACCGGCGAGGTAGCGTTCAGCATGGACGAGCAACGTAGACGGTAAAGGCTTACCATCGTCGAGCACTGTAGAGAAACAGGAGATCAGCGTCGAAAGGTGAGGAGATACGGGGAGTATCGTAGAGTGCGGCTGGATCGTGGGCGGTGCTGTCCGCCTCTAGTCAGAATGCCCCGGCTTTGCTCAAGTGGTCGCGCGCCCCGTATACGAAGACTCTCGCTGAGGCGCTTGCAGCAAGGCTCTCGATGTGATTTACTTCGGTCATCGGGACTGCGAAGTCCCACTCGGTAGTTTCCTGCGCCGCGCTGGCGGCATGCGAATCCCTCGCCGGATTCGCTCTCCGAAGAGTCAGTTGGTAGCACTACCGCTGGCCAGTCTTTCAGGTGAATTCGTCGCACGACGATCACCTCGAAAAGCGAAGGCGCGCGCATGCGCGTTTTTTTTCACCCGGGGCAAATCGGACGACAATCGGACACAGAGGAAGGGCGAAACCCTTACCTCGTGCGGAAGAGCGTCCGGTACCGGGGATCACAACGTACACAAACGAAAAGTCCGAAAGGTCGAACGACCTGCGGTAGAAGAGGCTTTTGCTGCTCGCTGATTATGTCGGTGGGTGGGCTATCTGGTCGGGTCGCAAGACCGGCGGATAGAGGGCTCTGCCTGCATGCTGCACGGCATGTGGGAGTTGAACAAACGAGGCTAGTACCGGGCCTAAATCGTCGCAAGACGAACCGGTGCAGTATGGTCCCTGCTTGAAAGGCCAGTTCCATCCCGCAAGGGAGGGAGACCCGATTAGCGTGAGCGTCGGGGTGTCGCCGAGCAGTAAAAGTTGTAGTGGGAGCCGGCGCATAAACGCACATTTTTACGAAGGGCTTGCTCATGCCCCTCAAACGCTACGGTAGGTGTGGTACCCCCGGCGAGAACGGGCGCGCATTTCACAATGCGCAAGGCACGCGGCGAGGCGTGACCATTGTGTGATGAGCGACTTATGGAGGCTGGGATGAACGCACTCGTAGTGCAAGACATGCCGCACGCGCCGCCCGCAGGGCGGACGGATACCCCTGGGGGCTGGCGGAGGGAGCTGAAGATTATTGTGGATCGGCATGCAGGCGTCCGCGTGAACGGCAATGTCGCCTCGAACCGGACGCGAGAGCTGACTGCTTCGGTGCTCTTCGCTGTTTTCGGCACGCTGACCGGGCTCGGCTTCAAACTACAGAACCCTCGCAATCTCGGTGAGCGACACATCGAAGCGCTCGTGCGGCACTGGCACTGGCAGGGCCGGGCCGTTGCCACGATGCAAAATGAACTCTCGGTGCTGCGCAAGTTCGCCATGTGGATCGGCAAGAAGGGAATGGTGCGCGGGCTTCAGGACTACCTTCCGGAGGTGCCGAAGGCTGCACTGCAGCGCAGGACCGGCGATATCGCGTCGAAGTCGTGGTCGCAGAACGGCATCAACATCGACGAGAAGATCGCCCAGGCGGACGGGCGCAACGAGCGATTCGGCCTGATGCTCCGGCTCGCGGTCGCGTTCGGCCTTCGGCGCAAAGAGATCCTTATGCTGAAGCCGTGGAAGTGCGATCACGGGGATTACCTCGCCGTCTACCCCAACGCGGGACCAAAGGGCGGGCGGGCGCGGAACGTGCCGATCAAGAACAGCTACCAGCGCGAGGTGCTCGACTACGTGAAGGTGCTCATGCCGAAGGGCGATGCGATGGGGTGGAAGACGACGCGGCGCGGCAAGGCCGCCACGCTTGAGTACAACCTGAAGGAGTACGAGCGCCGCATGGAGGAAATCGGCATCACGAAGAGTGCGGCCGGCGTCAGTGGCCACGGTCTGCGTGCTGAGTTCTCGGAGAACGCGGCCATGACGAACCCGGAGAATCCTTTCGTGCCGCCGACGCTAGGCGGGACGGCCGACCAGCTGCCAGCTGAGGACCTGCATCAGGCGTTGAGTCAGGTCAGCGAAATGCTCGGCCATACCCGCACGGGCGCCACGAGCTCGTACTATGGTCATTTCAAGGGCTTCCGCCGCGCACCGCGCAAGGTCAGCGACGAGCAGCGCCAGGCGCGATCGGCAAAGTCGCGGCCGGTGCCACGTGGGGTCGGAGCCGCGTCGCCTGCCGACGCGCGGAGGGCAAAGGGTCAGGAGAATTCGGGCCGCCGTCGGAATGACGCTTTGCTCGATGTACGACAAATGGACCTGCCGCTTAAAGACAGCGTGGTACTTTTCAAACCGCGCGCACCAGACTCAGGCAAGGATAGTTAAGGATCTGATCTCTTTGGTCTTAACAATGTCCGTTAAGACCAAGGGTCACGTATTTCTCGATGGTTTTTCATTTGTTAATATAACCAACCCGAGATGTAAGAACGAAAAAGATTTAGTATAGTCGTGCTCCCGCAACGCGCAGTTGCTTATCAATTCGACCTGATTTATCCGACTATGCCCGTTCAAAGGCGAACCTATGCCGGTAAAGAAGTGTTTGTCTCCATGTCGCGAGACAGGCTTCTTGTCGCCCTGCGACTGCGCGACGTCGCCAAGATCGTGGGCATGGTGGAAGGTGTTAAGCTCGACGACCTCGTGCGCGCCGCCGGCATGCAGGACGAAGTGTGGCCGAGCCCGCTGTCGGATGACGTGGTCAACATGATCAGCCTTGAGGGTGTGCGCGCGCTCATGAAGGCGAAGGGCACGATCGATGCGCAGGTATTCTCTGCATGGCTTGACGAAGAGTTCCCGGAGAACGCGGCGGTCAGTTCGCTGAGCGACGACGAACTGCTGCCGGAGAATTTGCATCGGATTGGCGAAATGCGCCAAGAAAACCCCGACATTCAGACGCGCGAAATTGCGTCCCGCCTTAGCATCTCGGAAGACGATGCGCAGCGATACGTCACGTACCTCGACCTTCTGCGCAAACTCAAATAGGCCAACGCAGGTGTTAGCGAGCGCTCCCTCCCTTGTGCGCTTGCTGTCGGGGGAAGGATGGAACACGTCGCGCACAACGAGCGCATTGATCAGCGCATTGATCTGGCTGGGCACACGCTGGTGCTCGAAGAAATCCTTCAGGAGCCGACGCGCTATCGCAGGTGGTTCGAGACGGCCCGCGCTACGCAAGGACATGCGAGATGCCTGTGCGTGCCCGGTGGCCGGCGACTGCAGATCCGGCTACGCGAAGGGCTCTACCATCTGGCCGTCTGGCCGGAAGACGCGCTCTCACATCACCGGAAATGTACTTTCCGACTACGCGCGGAAGCGGAGAGCGGTCGCGCGGGCTACGCAAAGGGCGCGATCATCGGAAGGCCGGACGGGACCGTCGACATCAATGCCGATGTTCCGTTGAAGGTTCGTGTCGAGGCGAGGACCGGGCCGGTCGAACGCAGCGAGGAACCAAAGAGCGGCGGCAAGACGCGAGCGAAGGTTGGCATGCTCGGCATGCTGCATTCGCTGTGGGAACGCGCCGGACTGAACGAGTGGCGACCGGGCTGGACCCGCGACTGGTGGCGCTGCCGCCGCGAGCTCATCAACCTGGAAGGCAAGGTGAACGGCGAGCCGGTCGACAACGCGCTGTACTGTGTGCCGGCATGGCGGGAGACCGAGCGCGAGGGAATCGAATCGGCCTGGGCGAAGTTCCGTTCGCGCCTCGAGGCGCGTGGGGACTATCGGCTGCGCGGCATCGTCATTGGCGAGCTGAAGTCGATGGAGCTCTCCAAGTTCAGCTACAAGGTCAAGCTGAAGCACCACATGCAGGCGTTCTTCGTCGACAAGACGATTGTCGAGCATGCGCAGCGGTCCGCGCCACCAGCTGCTGCCCAGATGGGAAATCCGGACTCGCACATCATCATGATCATGGTGGTCGAGGTCACGCGCAACGGCACGCTCAAGGGCGTCGACATGTCCTTCATGCTGACGAGCCGCCATTACATCCCGGCCGATTCCTCCTACGAAATGCAAATGGCTGAGGCGCTCGTCGATGCGGGCCGGGCGTTCACGAAGCCGCTGCGTTATGACGGCGAGGCCGAGTTCCCTGACTTCCGCCTGCAGGATCAGGAAGGCGAGTGCGTGCTCGAGGTCTGGGGAATGATGGGCAACTCCGACTACGAGGCCCGCAAGGCGGAGAAGATCAAGAGCTACAAGGCCCGGGGCGCGCAGGTCATCGAATGGGACACGCGCCGCCAGATGCCGGATTTGAGGCGCGCTGGCGGCGCGGGAAAGCTGCCCAACAAAGGGTGACTTTTCGATAATTCGCGTCAGGGGCGGCTAGTAGGGTAGGTGTTGGGATCGTCTGTGCGGCTGGCGCATGGGCGAGTTCTCGATCCACTCGAAAAAGGTCCTTCATGCTCTACGACCGCTCGTCCCTGATCCAGCTTGCCTGGGCTGCCTTCGCTGTCTTCATCTCCTACCCGCTGCTGTACTGGTTTCTTCGCCGCGTGAAGAGGGTGCCGCTGCGTTTCAATGTCACCGTGTTTGTGGCCGTCGTGGCGGCGGGCTTGCTGCCGCTGGAGGTCGTCGGCTTCGAAGCGAGCCGTACGGCGTCGCAACTCGACTCCATGACCATGGTCTTCTCGGCCGAGCAGCGGATTCACGACACGATGCTGGTATGCGACGCCGATCCGAGCAAGGTCCGGCCGGAGCAGATCCAGGCGGCCGCGCAGCGCCTCGCCGATAGCACGGCAACGTGGTTCAAAGCAATGGACATGAAGGAAATAACGACGGCACAGTGGCTCAAGCTCGACAACAAGTGCGACGGCTGGGTGTCGCGCGAAAAGGCGGATCACAACCGCGCGGAATTCCTCCAGGCGGCGGAATCGGTTAAATGGTGGCTGATCGCCGGTGTGGTCACGGGCGTCCTCGGCATCATGGCGATGTACGAGCTCGTGGTAAGCCGCCTGCGTGAGGACATGCGGGAGGTTCAGGTGGAAGAGCCAGTCGAACTCAAGAACATCGGCGAAGTCCTGCTGGTGCTCTTCATTTGCGTGATCGCTTTCTTGCCGTTCAGCCTGCGCTGGCTGCGCCTCTTCAAGTATCCGAAGGTAGCAACCAAGGAATCGCGCGCGAGCGCGCAATAAAGGAGATCAACCCATGAAGACTCTTTCGACCATGATGATGAAGCTCGGCAGCGCGTTGCTGATCGCTGCTCCGGCCCTCGGCTTCGCAGCTACGCCGGTGGCGCCAGCCCCAAGTGCCGATGCGTCGGACTATGCGCCAGTCAAGCGCATGGTAATCATCCATCTCTCGCTGTCCCGCGAAGACTCCTCGGCGCCGGCCGCCACCATGGATCTGGCGGGAGTGGACGGCCGGACGATCGTCGAGACGCGGCGTGAGCAACGCACCAGCGACGTCGCGATCTGCCAGACGGCCCACGTCGCAAATGGCGAGTGCCCGACCCAGACGAACATGCAGGTGGCTGACGATCAAACCATGAAGGTCGTCGCCACGCCGCGTGTCCAATCCGATGGCCATATCCTGGTCGATCTCGACATGCAAAACAACCATATCGACTACAGCACGGACGTGGGCAAGATGGCCGACAACCTCGGCAACGTGGCCTACAAGGGAACCGTAGCGCTTCAGCCTGGCATACCGTTGACTGCGGCGGCCGTTAAAAAAGGCTGGACGGTCACGGCGTCGGCGAAGGTGCTGGATCTGACAGAGGCGGACCAGAGCGCGGCACTCGCACCCCGCGCCGCCGCGGGGAAGACGGTCACGCAATGACCGAGATCTCGGGGTGAAAGAGCGGCTAAGCCGAGCTATTACCCCGGGCAGCGTTGCATAGTCGAGCGGAAATGCCCATGTATGCCATCCCTAAGCCTGATGATCGGCTGCCAGTCGACACGTACGTTGCAGCCCGCACGTGGCTCCTCGCCAATGATCCAGACGCTGCGCGGATGATCGAGTGGTCTCTCAACGAGATCCGTCCGCCGAAGTCTCCCGAGAATATGGCAAGCGAGATCATCTGGATCATCCTCTGCGCGGGCCGCTCGGCGCAGGCGGCCCGAACGATCGAAGCGAAGGTTTGGCGTGCTATTCGCGCCGGCGAGCCGGTTGTGACGGCTTTTGGATACCGGGCCAAGGCGTCCGCCATCGAACGCGCCTGGCGGGACCGCGAAGCGGATTTCGCGGCGCTTCAGGATGTGCTGGCGACTAACGATACTGTCCGCTTGCTTGAATGGTGCCGGGCCATTCCGTTCGTGGGCCAAGACACGCAGTATCAGCTTGCGAAGAACTTTGGGGTGCAGGTGTGTAAACCAGATATACATCTTTGCCGGCTGAGCGGCTTCCCGGACCGGCCGCAGGCGCCGGTCAAAGTACGGTTTGCGGCATGCATGGCCTTGTGCGGTGAGCTCGCGCGAGCAAGCGGTGACAGCATCGCCGTTGTCGACAGCATCCTCTGGCTCGCCTGCAACAAAGGCGTGCTCGTCACAGATTGCGACGCGGCCCCGATCACCCTGAATACAAAGCCCGTCACTGCCCGATCGATATACGAGAGCGGGCCAGCAGCCAGTTGAGAGGGATCAGAAGCGCGAGACTGAGCTCCGGCCTGCGCAGGAATTACCCGGCCTGACGCCCGGTAAGACCAACGCCGGCCTCAGCTTGATTTCGTCAGATTCGCAGGAAAGTTGAATCTGCCGGCGGCGCGGCTCAGAAGTCCTCGCGCCGCCAGCCGCCGCCGTCGCGCTTCCTGATCTTTGTGACTGCGACGAAGCGGAAGATCGGGTACAGGTAGGCGGCGTTCTTGATCTTCACGCGGGCATCTTCCTTCCAGTAGCCCTTGACCTCACGCAGCTCGAGCTCGCCGTTCTTGAGGCGCACAGCGAAGTCGGGCGTGTAGAAGGTGTTTTTGCCGAGCCGCAGCTTGATGGCCTCGAACTGGTACCAGGTGATCTCGCCCGCCTGCTTAAGCAGCTCGAGGTGTGCGGCATATGCGGCCTCGGTCTGGTTCATCTCGCCTTCGTGCAACCTGCCGAGCGCGAGCATGCGGTCCTGAGGCTTCGGCGGCGCGGGCTGAGTGTTCGGTGCCGTGATGGCTGGCGGCGGCGCTGCGCGCGATCCTGCGCGTTTCATCAGCGTCTCGTACTCCTCCTCCGAAAACCGCAGTCCTGTTGCCATAGGTGCCTCCTTGAAAGCCATTGGTCTTTCGAGGCTACCGGTGCGAAGGAGAATGCAAGTCAGCCTACGCGCGCCGCCGGCCTAGAGGTAGTGAGGCGATGTCGGAGTGCCCGCCAGCGCAGGATGATCCAGCGATTCGAGGAATGCACGCTGCTCGGGCGTAACCGGTTCCCACGAAGGATCAGAGACCTCGAAGGGTTGGGTGTCGGAGTAGCCGAAGACGACCTTCAGGCTCTGAAACCACGTGAGCTTCACCTTGCGACGAGCAACTGTGTCAAATCGAACCTCCGACCATCCGCGGCTCGAATCCATGCGGAACACCCGCAGTTGAGTGGCGTCTACGTCGAGCAACTCGGTGCGGAGCAACTCGGTAACGATGGCCTCGATGGAATTGTCCAGAAAGAGGTTTGCGTCCGGATCCTGCATCAAGACAAGAGTGGGGGTCTCGTTGGCGAACCGGAAGGTATAACGGCATTGGGCGTAGTAGCCAGGAACGAAGCCCTGGTATTGCAGAGTTTTCATTTTCGAGATCATCTGGACGGTGATGGGAATCGCATAAGTGAGTTAGCGACGCGTGAGCATGCAGACGTCGCGGAATGCCATGAGACTGGATTCGTAACCTCTCAGCGGCGTTATCTCAGGCACGTAACGGGCGCCAGCTATCGACGGCGGCTTGGAGTCGCGGCGCGGGCGCTCAGCAAGGCTGTATTCGGGCAGGCCTGTCGTGCGGTTGGTGTCGACCAACACCTTGTCAGCTTCGAGCAGGTTCTCGAGTTTCGAGAGCACGGCGACGTGCGCGCGCTTCAGGATCTTGGCGAGCGCGAACGAGTCGAGCGGGCCGGCTTCGAGTTGCGCGAGGATGTCCTCGGTTGTCACGCTGTTCGTGATCAAGGGGTTCTCCGGTGTTGAGCAGTTAGAGGATCAGGAAGGGCGGGTTACGCGGCCTGTGCCTGGAGCGCGACGAGTGCCCGGTTCTGCTCTTCGATCGTGTCGAGCAGCAGGTTGATCGTCATCGCAGATTCGCTGGTAAGCGACTTGAGCGCGGCGTCGAGCGACGTGATGCCCGGGCACGCGGTCAGGTCGACGCCATGCTGCGCGAGCTGCGAGAGCTCGTTTGCGAACTCGCGGAAGTTGGAGGTGCTGCGGATCATCATGAAGTCCGTGTCCTGGTCGAGATTGCAGGGAGGCGCACACGCGCCGCCGGTACGGTCTCAGGATAGCGAAGGCCTACCGGAATCAAGGCGCGGAATAGTGGGGGAAAGCAGACTGGATTTGTAGCGTTTGTTTCAGGAGGCGGTGAATAATGGGGTGCGGTGCCGCATCCTTTCGATGGCGGCAGACCGTGGACTTTGGTGGAACGACAGGCATGGCGAAGACGAATCCGCGCGAGGTCGCGCAAGAACTGAGGGATCTCGACCGGAAGGATGTGCCGCTGCGCGTGCGCGTGGCGATCGAGAAGGCGATCGCGGCGCTGGAGAGCGTAGACGCGATGCCGGCCGCGTCGCTGGCGGGCGGTCCGAGCCCGGCGCCCCGCCAGTTCCTGTATCCGCACGTGTCCGGTCTGGTGAGCCGCGCGGCGGAGGCGTGCTGGTGCGAGACCTGCAGCCCGATCACGCTGCAGGACATGCGCATGGTGCTGTGCCCGGCGTGCGGCAACAAGCGGTGTCCGCACGCGACGGATCACCGGAATGCGTGCACGGGCAGCAACGAGCGCGGGCAGAGGGGAAGTTCGTGGGAGAACGTTCAGCCAGTGGCCTGAAACGCGCCGCCGACCAGAAGACCTCGGAAGGACGGGTAACAGCGATACGGGCAGATGGAAAAGGTCATTTACTTTCTACTCATCGTGGCGATTGCAGCCTGCGTTATCGCGGCTATACATCTGGCCGTGAGTTTGGGGTGCCAAGCTGATGACGGAAACGGAGACCAAATTTTGGTTCTTCACAGAGTGGCGGGAAGGCGTCTGGCTTCGCGGACCACCCGCCGCGCAGATTTTCCGAGGAGGTGAGGTTTTTCATGGCTGTCGGCGGCGCTTGCCCTCGGGTGCGGGCAAACTTCCTCGTAATACCCGAAAATGCGGCACGAAAACTTCGGGATTACACGATGGCAAAGCCCCCGGTTGTCGAGCTTCATCAGATTCGCCATCTGAAAGTCGCTGCCGTCACGGGGCAAACTCCGATTCGCGACGTTGCGCTCTTGCTGCTTTTCTATGGCACTGGTCTCACGCCGAATGAGGCCGCGAAGCTCCTTATCTCGGACTATTTGGAAGCGAACGGGTCTGTGCGCGTTGAATCGGCTGTTCGCGCCGAAATCACCTTTAACGGGAAGGCTCGGCCGTTGCTGTGGGCAAGCGCCAAAACCTGCCGAGCGATTGACGACTACCTCGCGTATCGACTCGTGGCGCGGCATGGAGTTACAACCTCCCCAGCCGCGCATCGCGGGCTGGACCCCCATGGCCCGCTATTCAGGGCGAGCGACGGAGAGCCATTCACCTTTACGCGTCGCGTAACAGGCAGCGGCGCGATCAGCTATTCGTGCGAAACGCTGACGGAGATTGTCCGGCGACTGCAGCAGCAAGCCGGGATCGAAGGCGGTAACGCATCGGCGGCTCGGCGCACATTTGCCGTGCGGCTGCATCGCGACGGTCGCTCGTTGAAGCTCATTCAGGAGCTGATTGGAGTTTCCTCATTGTCTGCCGTTAAGAACCTCATCGAAGGCGATCCGGTGCGCCTGTCGGCGATTGTGAGCGGGGTGATTTGAGGGCGACGAATCGTGTGGCGAGTGTCTATTTCGCCCTTGCATTTTCATTCGCCTTACCTTAAAGTAAGGAAAACTTGGAGGGTCACAATGACAGCAGCCACCATCACATCGAAGGGCCAGGTCACGATCCCGGTGGACGTGCGCAAACAGCTTGGCCTGGAATCCGGCGACCGGATCGAATTTAGTTTTAACGAGGAAACGGGCCGGTACGAGGTCTATCCGGCCACTCGCTCGCTCGCGTCGCTCAAGGGCATCGTGAAGAAGCCTGCCAAGCCGGTTTCGGTTGAGGACATGAACCGCGCCATCGCCGAGCAGGGGGCATCGGCGCGATGATCGGACTGGATACAAACGTGTTGGTCCGCTACTTCGCGCAGGATGACGCAGCGCAGTCGAAGAAGGCCACGGCGCTCATGGAGTCCTTTTCGGCCGAGCGGCCGGGTTACGTTTCGCAGATCGCGCTAGTGGAGGTTGTGTGGGTGCTCGGGCGCTGCTACGACGTCGAACGAGACCAGATGAAGGACATCATCGAATCCATGCTTGCCACGAAGGAACTGGTTGTCGAGGGTGCGGACACGGTGCGAAAGGCACTTCGCGTTTTCGCGGCGTCAGACAAGGCAGATTTCGCAGACTGCCTGATCGAACGGTCGGGGCACGTCGCAGAGTGCGAGTACACCGCGACGTTCGATGTGACTGCATCTAAGGTCGTCGGAATGATGCTGATTAAGTAACGACGGCGAAAGCCGATAACAGGGAAAGGCCATGTTTATTGACCTCGACGCAGGAACAATCGAAATTATCGCCGGCACAGTGGCGGGAGCGATCATCGTCATTTCGCTATTCGTGATGATCAAGCGACCGCACTCGCACTCGGATACCTGATCGGAAAGGCCGGCGATTCCGGCGAACAGAAAAAGAGCCCATGCCGCGCCTATCCGCCGACGCACTGTTTCGCCTAGCTATCAATCCCGCTGTGCAGGACCGACTTGCACTGGTTGAAGCATATGGTGGCAAGGGAGACATTGCCGATGAAGCAGCAGCGGACGCACTGCGGATCAAGGCGTTAGGGAAAAAACGGGTTCTGAAGCTTTCGCCAGAGGAACTGGAGACCGCTCGCTTAGCTTTTGTCTTTGCGGAACAGTGGGAGCAGGGTTTGGCGGACTCCTACCCGTCGTCGCCAGAAAAGCGGAAGTATGAATTCAGCGCTCAACGATTTAGGGAGTTCCGTGTGCAGATGTGGGGCAAGACGAAACTGGAAGCAATGACTGAAGGCGCGACCTCCGTAGATATCGTTAAATTTCTCGATGAGAGCCGTGCGGTCCCCACGCAGTACATCGTGCCAAAGGGCACATAGGAAAAGCATGAAAGCCCGTACAGCAAGTTTCGTTTCCGGCGTTGCGGTGCTCCTTCTTGGCTCCGCAGGCGTCGTTGGGGCACTGTGGTTCATCTGGCGTAAGTGATCGGAGAAGGTAGTGAAATGGCGAACGAAGCAAACACAACAGGCCGGATGAAAAACTTGCGCGACAAGATTTCCACCGATCGATCAGATTCACATCGCAGGGCGCGCACGTTTTCGAACCTGCTTGATGGCTATAAGTGGCTCACCATTCTTCTGAGCGGGGTATCAGTTGTGTTGGGTCTGGTCGCAAGCGTTTGGAAAACCATCAAGGTAGATCCCGCTGTCTTCAGTGCTATCGCCGCAACAACTGCCGGCATGGCTGGGTTGCGCCAAAAGCTTAGTTGGCGCGAACAAGCAGACGCATACTATGCACGACGTGACATGTTGGACAGATTGCTTTCACGGATCGACTTCCAGCTTCCCGAACCACCTACCTCGGACCAGGTAGCCGAGATTGCTCGAGAGTACGACCGCATTCGCGACACCGTTGGAAAGATGTTGCACGAAATTAACGCGCACGAGGACGCCAAGTGGAAGGCGGGAGCCGAGCAACGTAAGTCCTAGAGTAGAGATCGGAAAACAGGGAAAAGCGCTCGCGCTGGTTCGCGCGGGCCAAACAGGAAAATATCATGACAAAGAAAACGATCATCGTAGACGAGTTTCACCAGGGCACATCGGCGCAGACCTATCGCTGTACCGGCTCGGATTGTCTGGACACGGTTTTGCAACTCAGGCGGCCTCTTTCAGGGTGGCTGCCTGACGGGCTTCATGGGGTGACATGAAGCC
>NZ_JBNDKT010000068.1:0-21997 GCF_050435685.1 Paraburkholderia sp. GAS448 | reverse complement strand
TCGCCTTGAACGAACCGCTTCATCTTGCTCATCCTCCGCTATCGGATGAAGAATTTTAGCGCTCCAAAAATGCGTTTTGACACACTCTGGGCCGAAACCGGTCCGACGCAGACCTCGGTCGATCGCTGATCGCAGCAGGTATGAGAAAGGCATAAACCGACCCGGAGCAGACTGTCGAGATGCAGTGACATCAATGGCTCTTGTTGAAGCGGAGCAGACGGTCAGAAAGCTGACGACAGACACCAGGCCGCGCGGAATGCGGATCCTGGCGTCTGTCGAAGGTCTATCGCCCGCGCTCGGCGAGCATGCTTGGATGATCTGCACCTGATCGGCGGCAACGAACACGCGTGGTTCGAGGACCGGGCACCCCAATGCCCACTGCTCGTATACGTGGACAACGCGATAGGCCTGTTGGTGACACCGCTTTTCACGGCGACTGCGTCGAATTCGGCTAGCGACACACCGCCTCCGCCGGATGGCTTGGTCGAATCGCACATTCTTGGCTCTGTCGACCAGGCCGTACGCTGGATATCGTGAGCGTCGTTCCTCCTGGAGACGCACATGCCCGCCTCGCTTCGCTTCGTTCACCTCGACACGCCCGATTCGCTGCTGCCCGCATTCGACGTCATGCGTCAGTTGCGCCCGCATCTGACGGACGCGCACTCGTTCGCCGCGCAGGTGGCCAGGCAGCACGCCGAAGGCTATCGCCTGCTCGCTGCGTTCGACGCGGGAAGCGTCGTCGGCCTCGCCGGTTATCGCACGCTGACCAATCTGCTGTATGGCCGCTTCGTCTATGTCGACGATCTGGTTGTCGATGGCAGGCTGCAGCGTGGCGGCATCGGTGCGCACCTGCTCGACGCGGTACGGCAGATTGCAAGTGAAGCCGGCTGCGCGCAATTCGTGCTCGACACGGGCCTGCACATGCCGCTTGCGCAACGCTTCTATTTCCGCAATGGGCTGCTCGCCCGAGGCATGCACTTCGTTGAACCACTCGCCACTCTTTCCCATCCTGCGGAGTTCACGTCATGAAAATTTTACTGGTCAACGCCAGCCCGCACGGCGAGGCGAGCCACGGCTACCGTTTCGCCGACGAGATCGTCGGCATGCTGTGCGAGCACGCCGCACTCACTGCATCGGTCATCAAGGTGATCAAACGCGACCTGGCAGCCGCGCCGCTGCCGCCGGTCGCCCGAGACTATGCGCGCGCCATCACGTCGCGCACGCCGGATAAGGCGCAGTTCGGTGTCTCCGAGCGACTGATCGGTGAAATCGAAACGACGGATGCGCTCATTATTAACACGCCGATGCACAACTTCACGGTGCCGGCGGCGCTCAAGCTGTGGATCGATTACACGCTGCGCATCCATCGCACGTTCGCCTCGACACCGGAAGGCAAGGTTGGACGGATGCGCGACCGGCCGACCATCGTGATCGTCGGTTCGGGCGGTGTCCATAGTGGCGAACGCGCGCGGCAGCCGGATTTCCTGACGCCGTATCTGCGCTATGCACTCGGCTCGATCGGCATCCACAGCGTGCAGTTTCTTCTCCTGCAGGGGCTTGTGATGGGCGAAGCGACGGTAGCCGAGGCGCTCGATGCGGCGCGCGTCCAACTTGCCGGCGATGCGGTGTTCGCCTCGCTCGCCGCACAGGCGGCCGGCAGCGCGAGCATGGCGGCGGGTACGGCTGCGCAGAAGGCATAAAGCACGCCGGACGGGATGCGTTCCGAAAGCGTTCTTGCCGCATCGTGCGAAGGCGTGCCGCGCTGCGCTTATTCGAGATCTGGATACATGCCTCGCGCGTCAGCCGTCCAGACACGCGCGCAACGTTCGCGCGAGACGGCCTGCTTCCCCCGCATCGGCGATGTTCGCGAAGCCCATCACGAGGCCGCGCAGCGTGCGCCGCGCGCGGCCATTCGCGTACCAGATCGACAGCGGCAGCACCGCGAGCCCCGCCTCGCGGGCGCGCGCGGCGACGGCAACGTCGTCGACCGGGCCATCGGGGCCTTCGGCGAACTGCACCGCGAACTGAATTCCACCCGGCGGCAAATCGACAATCAGCCGCTTGCCAAACGCCTGCTCTAGCGCGTGCACGATCAGCACGCGGCGCTCGCCGTACAACGCACGCATCCGCTTCAGATGCCGCGCAAAATGCCCCTGCCCAATGAAATCCGCCACGGCCGCCTGCAATAGCGTCGGCGATCCGGCGTTCATGCTGTGCGCCACCCGCCCGACGCGCTCGACGGCCCGCTCTGGCAGCACCACATACGCGAGCCGCAAACCGGGAAACATCACCTTGCTGAACGTGCCGCAATAGATCACGCGATCGCGCCGGTCGAGGCTCTTTAAAGGCGGCAATGGCCGGCCCAGATAACGGAACTCGCTGTCGTAGTCGTCCTCGATGATCCAGCGGGACGCTTTCCCTGCCCAGTCCAGCAGCGCCATTCGTCTTGCGAGCGACAGCATGTGCCCGAGCGGGCTCTGATGCGACGGCGTGACCAATGCGAAGCGCGCCTGCGCATCCAGCAGTATGCCGCGCTCGACGTCGATCCCTTCGCCATCCACCGGCACCGGCACGAGCTGCACGCCGGTCTCGGCCAGAAAACCGCGCGCGAGCAGATAGCCGGGATCCTCGAACCACACGCGATCGTTCGGGCGGGCGAGACTGCGCAACACGAGTTCGAGCGTCGCACGGTAGCCGCCGGTAACGAACACCTGTTCCGGCAGGCAGGTCACGCCGCGCGACAGCCCGAGATAGGTGGCGATATGTTCGCGCAGCGGCCGGTAGCCGGCTGGATCCGGGTACGCGAGCATCGCGCGTTCGCCGCTGCGCGCGCGCTGCGAAACGAGCCGGTTCCATACCTTGCTCGGAAATGCGTCGAGCGCGGGCAGCCCTGGTTGCAACGGCCGCGGCTCGCCGCTCATGGTGACGGTGACGGCCAGCTGGCGAGGCGCCGCTTGACCACTGCACGATTCGCCCGACGTCTGCGGCGTGCCCGTTCCATCAGTGCTCTGCCTACCGCGCGCGTCCTGAACCCCTTGCGCACGTGACGAGCGCATCACCGATGGCGGCAGCGACGGCGATACGAACGTGCCCGCCGCGCCGCGCATCTGCAGGTAGCCCTCGTCGACGAGGATCGTGTAGGCAAGCTCGACCGTGCCGCGCGCCGTATTCAGCTGCGTGGCGAGGCCGCGCAGCGCGGGCACGCGATCGCCGGGACGCAGATGCCCCGCGGCGATCGCGGTCCTGAAGCGCTCGCAGATCTGCAGATAGATCGGCAACTGCTGCTGCCGATCGATTTCGATGGTCAATGCGGGAGTCGGTACGGTCATGACGGTCTCGCGGGCAAGGGGAGCGGCAAACGGCGTGGACTAGTCGGATCGACAATTCTTGGCACTTTTCGATAGAGCATGATTCTTCCACAATGGCCTCACGCGATGCGACGGCGGCGAACACTTTCACGCGATACGACACCCGCCGGGCGCCCCGCGCGTTCATTTACTCTCATCTGGAGAATCTGCCATGAAAATCGTCGTAATCGGTGGGTCCGGCCTGATCGGATCGCGTCTCGTCACGCTGCTCAGCGAGGCGGGTCATGAGGCGCTTGCCGCGTCGCCGCGCACCGGCGTGAACGCCGTTACGGGCGAAGGCCTGAGCGACGCGCTCGTGGGCGCGGACGTCGTAGTCGACGTGACGAACGCGCCATCATGGGAGCCGCAGGCGGTGCTCGACTTTTTCCAAACCTCGGCTCGCAACCTCGGCAAAGCCGAAGCTGCCGCAGGGGTGCGCCATCACGTCGCGCTATCAATCGTCGGCTGCGACCGTACGCCGGAGAACGCGTATTTCGTTGCCAAGGTCGCGCAGGAAGAGGTGATTGAAGCTGCGGGCGTGCCGTACACGATCGTGCGCGCGACTCAGTTCATGGAGTTCATCGGCGGTATCGCGGATTTCGGCACGGACGGCGGCACGGTGCGCATCGGCGACGGACTGTTTCAGCCGATCGCCGCGGATGACGTCGCAGCGAGCCTCGCGCAGATCGCGCTCGCCGCGCCGCTGAACGGCAGGGTCGAGATCGCCGGCCCGGACCGCGCACCCTTCGCGGAGATCGTCACGCGTTATCTGAAATCGGTAGGCGACGCGCGCCCGGTGGTGACGGATCGCGATGCGCGGTACTACGGCGGCCGTGTCGAGGAACAATCTCTCGTGCCGCTCGGCGACGCGCGGATCGGCCGCGTCAGTCTCGACCAGTGGCTGGCGCAGGCTAAAAAGGGTTGATTGCAGGTTTATGCAAAACCTGAATCAACGTGTCTACATTTGCCTTGATCGGAGCCGTCGACCCGATCGGCGTTGAAGCCGAACAAAAATTTTCTGGGTAAAGCATGAGCACGTCACAAAAGGTTGTCGTCGTTACCGGCGCATCGCAAGGCATAGGCGCCGAAGTCGTCAAGGCGTTTCGCAAGCTCGACTATTGCATTGTTGCGACCGCACGTTCGATCAAGCCGTCGGACGACGCGAACATCCTGACCGTCGCCGGTGATATTGGCGACCCGGCAACCGCCCGCCGTGTCATTTCCGACGGTGTCGCACGATTTGGCCGGATCGACACGCTGGTGAACAACGCCGGCATTTACATCGGGAAGCCTTTCACCCAACATACCGCCGAAGACTTCGCCGCGGTGATGAATGTGAATATCGCGGGTTTCTATCACATCACGCAACTCGCCATCGCCGAAATGGAAAGGCATTCGAGCGGCCACGTGGTTAGCGTGACCTCCAGCGCCGTTGACGCTGCGATCAGCGGCGTGTATTCGGTACTGGCAGCCCTGACGAAGGGTGGTCTGAACGCCGCCACGAAGTCGCTGGCGATTGAGTACGCGAGGAAAGGGATTCGCGTGAATGCCGTCGCGCCGGGGATCATCAAGTCGCCGATGCACGCGCCGGAAACCCATCAAGCGCTGGGCGCCTTCCATCCGCTCGGGCGCATGGGCGAGATGAGCGATATCGCCGACGCGATTCTGTTCCTTGATTCCGCACCGTTCATCACGGGAGAAATCCTGCACGTCGACGGCGGTCAGAGCGCTGGTCACTAAAATTCCTCGGGCACCGCAAGCCGGTGCCCTTTCGTACCCCTACAGCAATTACATCATTCGAGAGTTCCTGGAATCATCCTTTGCACGCGCCAATCTTCGTCGTGTGAAATCCATGTTCGAGGCGCAATACCAGGTTGTTCCTTTTTCAGTCTACGCCGTGAACATGTCTGGGCACCGGCATATGGTGCGGTCTGGCGAAGGGCCGTTATACACGATCGAACCGACGTCCCAATGTCTGCGCGACAGTTGGGATTGGGGTCCGCAGATGGCCGAACCCGGTCCGACGCAGACCTCGATCGCTCGCTGAATGCAGCAGATATGAACCGGGTGAGAGTATTCTGGGTCGTGTTTGGCGTTGCCAGCGGTTCGCCGCGCGCGAACGCATGAAAGCCGACGCCATTACGCGCGGCGTCTGAACCATCCGGTGAGCGACAGGCGGTCGCGCGTCGCGGGCAATACCTCGTGCAGCATATCGGCGGATAGAAACAGCGCGATCCGGCTGCCGACCGGCGAGATGTCCCATATGCCCAAGCCCTCTGGATGCAGTCGCAATTCACCGCCATGCTCAGGCAGCCAGTCTGCATTCAGATAGACGACGACCGACACAGTGCGACTGTCGTCGTGGCGAAACTGATCGCGGTGTAGCAGATATGAATCGCCTGGCGCGTAGAACGCGAAATGGCTTTCGTATTCTTCGAGTCCCAGAAAGAGCCTGCGATTCAACGCGACACGCAGCGTTTCCATGATCGCGAGATACCGATCGCAGGCTTCGGATTGCCCCGCTTCCAGCCAGTGAATCCGGTCGCCGCGTACATCCGGCTGGAGCGAACGCGCCGCGCCCTGGCCGATCCATGCCAATGCGAGCGTCCCGGCCGCCGCAAGCGCCGCACATTCTTGCGCGAGCGCGAGCGTCAAGTCCGGCGGAAGAAAGTTGTCCTGCTCCGACCAGCCATGGTCATTAAGGGCATCCAGAATTCGTCGATGCCCTTCATCTCCGGGCGCATCGGAATGCCCCGGCGAGTGTGTACGGTTCACTGCCTGTTCCTTCGAACGAAGGTGCTGATTGGAAATTCGAACTGTCGTCCGAAGGATATGATCGAGGTGGGCTTTAATCTGTGTTACGCCCATTGTGGAGTGCGGTCAAGCGCTATGAGTCGCTCCAGTTCCGCGCTCCCGGTTGCGGTAAGCATTCAATGTCAACGGGTGGACTATACGCTTACACGGATTGCGCTGGTGTCGGACCGGGTTGACCGGGCATCCGATTCGAACACTTTTGATACCGACACGTTCTCGAGGGCAGACATCACCGACCGGTGTCCAGTCGCGGGTGTTGCCCGACGATCGGGCCGGATTGCATTCTAACGGCCTTCATATTTCTCCGGCTACTATCAACGGAAACTCGCAACCCGTTGAGCGAGTTCTGCCTGATCGATGCGCAGCGGCAGGCGCTGCAGACCGCGCTCGATCGCACGCTCGTGAAGACCGACCGGCTCGCGGACACGGCAGCGCTTTATCAGGTGCCGGGGGGCGCGGTATTGCCGGGTGAAGGAGGGCAGTGAACCGGCCGTCCGTTTCTGCTGGTGGCAAATCGGACAGGCCGGGGTTTGAATAGATTCGTCACTTGACGTCACCGCGCACACGGACACGGTTGCCCGCGGCCGTGTGCGTCAGCATCAAGTCGCCGATGCGGTCAGCGTCGTGTTGTACGTGGTGCCCGCGATCACCACATTGCTCAGCGTAATACCGCTGACATTGCTCACGAAGATCGGACCCGGCGCGGCCGACGCAGACGTCGACGGCGTCGTCGGGGCTGCGCCCGTGCACACCGGCGAGCCGAGGTTGCAGTTCGAGATCGTGACGCCGCTGATCGGACTCACGGTCGGCACCGGCAGCGGACCGTTGTAGTCGACCGCCTCGGAGCCCTGCATGACGAGCGCCTGGAAGCACGAGTTTGACCCGGCGACGAAGCCCGAAGGCATCGAGTACGATACCGCACCCGACACGTTGCTCGCGTTCACGTTCGTGATGTTGATGTTGCTGATCACCGACGGAGTCCAGCGCACCGCATCGCCGGACGGGCTGTAATCGCAGTCGAACGTGATCAGCCCGCCTTGACCCGTGGACGGATTCGTCGCGAGACCGGTCGTTCCCGTACCGGTGATCTTGCTGATGGCGGCGCCGAGCGCGCCGCCGCCATATTTGCCGGCGAGGTTCACGCCGTTGGGCAGCGTCACGCCATTGATCCAGACGTTTTTGATGAACCCGCCGCGGTTCATGTTGGTCTTGAACCGCAGTGCGATGTTCAGCGGATTGCTCGCCCAGTTCTCGTTCTGCATCGTCAGATTGCGAGCGTAGACGTTCTGCACGCCCGCACTCAATTCACTGCCGATCGTCAGGCCGCCGTGGCCACTCTGCATCGTGCAGTCCTGCACGACGATGTTCTGCATCGGACCGTACCCGGTGTCGAGGTACTTGCCGGACTTCATCGCAATGCAGTCGTCGCCGGTGTTGAACTGAACGTTCTGTACGAGCACGTAGTTGCACGCGTCCGGATCGAAGCCGTCGTTGTTCGGGCCAACGCTGTCGGCAAACACACCGTCGATCACCACGTTCGTGCAATCAGTCGGATGGTGTTGCCAGAACGGCGTGTTCTGAGTGTGGTAGTTCTGCAGGAGCACGTTCGTGCAGCCGATGAACTCGATCATGCACGGACGCAGATAGTGTCCGTTGCCGAAGATGCGGTCCTCGACCGGCACGCGCAGCTCCGACAGCGCGGGCAAATAGTTCTGGTCCTCGTTCCAGCCCGTTCCCGTGAGCAGGTCCATCAGCGTGGTCGTCGTGCCGTACTGATTCGTGAAGGTAACGTTTGCCTGCGGATTCAGGATTTGTGAAGCGGGGAGGCTTGTCAATGCAACGTTGTTCGGATTCACATAAGCCTGTGAAGGCGTCGACGAACCCGCACAGCCGTACTCGTTGCTGCTTCCCTTGAAGGTCCACCAGCACGAGGTCGGCGCCTGGGTGCTCGGCTGAATCGGCGTCATCGCCTGACCGTTCAGCACGCAGGTATTGTCGTCCGCGGTCACCGCAATATTGGTCTGGTGGAACGCATAGATCGGCGAGCCGAAATTCAGGCAATCGTTTGCCTGCCAGCGCATGTGGTACAGATTGCCGTTCGCCGTCCTGAACGGACCGTTCTTCGCGTAATCGGCAGGGTTCGGGCTGAAATAGATCGTGCAGCCCGACTCCAGATGGAAGTTCACGTGGCTCAGGAGCACGATCGGACCGCCGCAATACCAGTTGCCGGCCGGCACCACCACGCGGCCGCCGCCGGCACGATTCGCGTCCATGATCGCGGCATTGAACGCGGCACACGAGTCGTACTGCGTGCCCGTGTAGTCGCACGGCACCATCACGTTCGAGCCGGGGCTTTGCAGGTCGTTGGTCGGATGCGCCGTCTGCTCCGTACCGCCGGTCACCCAGGGAATCTTGCCGCTCGGCCACGCGGTCGACGAAATCAATGCGGAGGCGGGCAGCGTGCGCGCACCGTAGCTCGTCACGTGAAAGTCAGCGTGGGAGAACATCTCGGGCTTGATGTGGGCGAGCCTCCTGATGATGGCCGTGGCCTCGCCGCCTGGGCCCCAGATTGGGTCGGAAGCGAACGGATGGCCGGGTTGTGCCGGAGGTTGGCCTCCGGGAGCCGAAGAAAACGGAAAGATGGATTCTGCTGCTACCGCCGCGCGGCCGGTCGCGAGGAGGGTTGCACCTGCGGATACTCCGGCAAAGGCCATAAACGCGCGCCGACCAGGCGAGGCGGGCGCATTGGTGTGGGGCGCGGGGAGCAGAGGATCGTCTTTGTCATGCGCTGCCATTTGATTCATCTCCTTTTGTCTTACCGATAAGTGGTCATCCATTCGACTACCGAGGAGCAGTGTGGCGACGTTCGCGCGCACTGGAATACACAGACGCAGTGACGAGATCGGGCAGGACCTTCTGATGGGATCCTTACCCCTATTGTTGTCAGACGATGTCGAGATCGTCAATCAAATTTAACCTGGTAGTGTTCCTCATCCCGCCAGTTGCCGTGCATACCTGAAAGATGCCTTACAACGTGGCGTCGAGTTGAAATCGGCGTAACGCTTGCGATGCGGACTTGCCGTGACGTGCGTGATCGCCACAGAAGGCGACCGGTCCGCAGGTGTCAAGCCAGTCGAGTGGCGGCTGCTGAGCAGTCGCATACCGACTGGCCGCGACGAATTGGCGACGACGATCGACTGGTACCGGGCACGCTGGGAAATCGAGATGTTCTTCAACGTGCTGAAGAATGGTTGCAAGGTCGAGGCGATGCAGCTGTCGATGGTGGAGCGCCTGGAGCGGACACTTGCGTTGATCATGATCATGATCATGATCGTGGCATGGCGCATTGCGTATCTGATGCGACTCGGTCGAACGTGTGCCGACCTTGATGCGGCATTGTTCTTCGATCAGGACGAGATTCGTGGCGCGTATCTGCTGATGAAGAAACGACGGCCTCCGCAACCACCGAGGCTGAACGAAATGGTGCGGCTGATCAGCGTCCACTCGGCAAACGCTTCTGCCGTCGAAAAAATGCGCGCGGGTTTCGAGGCGATCGAGAAGCTTGCGAGTCGCCTTTCGTCGCCCGGTAACGACGTGGCTGAGTACCACTGACGTCGTTGTCAAATGGCTCTGCCGCACCGCCTCGCGGGACAGCATTGTTCTCGCTCTGTCCTTGCTCGACCCGATTCGCAGTCATCTTAAGCACCTGATTCCGACGCGAGGGTCCACCTTATTGCACGGAGACCTCGAGGTTCAGAACGGGATCGTCTACCTGAATCTCGCTCTGTCCGTCTCGGGCGAAAAGGCCAGGGATGCGATCCTGTCGGAGCGGCCATGGGAATTGGCTACCACCTGACCAGGGTCATGAAGTTAGCCCTTGTCCCGGGTTTCGATCAGTACCGCACAGGGCGACCGTTCGATGACTTCTCCGCAGGTCGACTTGGCCCAGCGGCGTAGCCGTGACAAATGATGATGTCCCATCACAATGACCTCCGCAGCTAGCAGCCGGGCTTGCTCGATGATGACGTCTCGATGCGAAGGCCGGGTTCACCGTCAACCAGTCGCAAAGGACAGGGCGCCGCTGTTGCGCTGGCCCGTGCACCCGAGGCGTGTTCCGCGTCGGAGGACATGACGCGTCTTTAGAACATCTTGCGAAGACCGATTGCCACGCCCAGCTGGTTGGTCCGGCCAATGGTGTTGGTCGGAACGCCGGCGGAGTTGACCCCGCCCGGGTAGTCGGCGGCGAAGGCGCCCGTGCCGCGCGCCCAGTCCGTGATCGCGTAGACTTCCGACTGTTTCGAGAACGAGTATTCGGCGAGAATGGTAGCCGATTGATTCACCCCCTTCCCGAGCGAGCCGTCGAGCAGTGCAGCATTGCGCGTCTGCCCGTAGTAGTAGGCGAACGTGAACAGCAGCGGAGGGATGGCTTTCCAGTTCGCACCGACGTAATAGGTGTCGTCGATACGGTTGGGGCTGGCACCCGGCAGTGTCGGCGCGCCAGCTTGCTGCATGTTGCTGTCGGTCAAACCAGTCTGGTCCTGCCCGCGCAGCCAGCCGGCCAGCAGGCGGATGTCATGGGTGACCTGATACGCGCCGCTGATGTGCAGGAAGTTGGTCTTGCCGCCATTGATTGCGCTGCCAACACTGGTGCCGACCGAAGAGCCCGTCGCAGATGTCGGCACGGAGACCTGTTGGAAGCCTGCGTTGAGCATGGCAGGGCCGTACGTGTACGTCAGTTCCACCGCGTAGGTGGCGCCGAGACCGAGCGCGCCCGGCTGGTTGCCGAAGCCGTAAAGGGCATCGATCGCCAGGCCATCGAAGCTGCCCTTGTACTTGACCGAGTTGTTGATTTCCAGGTAAGGGCCGATGCCGTTATACATCCAGCTGTTTTGCCAGTAGTTGCCAACGGTCAACGGGTCGAAGACATCCCCCAAGGTGTCGTAGAGGGGCGCATATTGCCTGCCGAAGGTCAGCGCGCCCCACTTGTCGTTCGACAGACCCACGTAAGCCTGTCGACTGAACAGTGTGTCGGGGACGTGTAGTTGCCCATTGAAGGCTTCGAAGCCGTTTTCGAGGTGGAAGACTGCGGACCAGCCGTCCCCCAGATCCTCACTGCCCTTCAAGCCCCAGCGGCTGTGGGTTTCCGGGCCGGACGTCATGGAGACCTGGTCTTTGCCGCCCGGGCCGGCATTCGTCTGATATCGAATGGCTAAATCGACGATGCCGTACAGCGTGACCGAGCTTTGTGCGAATGCCGACGACATCGCGAAAGCGAAAAGCGCGCCAGCGGCACTGGAAATTAAGATTTTTTTCATTAGCGATCCACCGTATTTGGTGAGCCGACTGGATCAATTCATTCTTCCGCAGGCTCGAACAATAAGACCGTGAACAGGAGCCTAGCCTGTCATTTCATTGAGGCATAGAGATTTCTTATGGAGTGTTGTGTATTTGCTGTGTCGGGACAGATATGGGTAAATCGCCTGGTAATTACGTATGCAGAATACCGGCCTATCAGTTGGGTTATGTTGTGCCCTTTGGCCCGCCGGCAAGCGGCGGGTCTGTGTCTTCGTCGCCCGCCCGCCCGAGCGAAGGCAGGTACCTGCCAAAGTTCATTTCGAAGTCGCCCGGAACTCCGTAGTCCAGGCTACGGAGCCTGGCGCGGCGTGCCTGCCCACCTGGCAACACGACGACCTTCACGGACGGGTCCGCCTCGAGGTCGGTCATTAGCGCTCCCAATTCGACGATCGTCGTGGGAACAAACATGTTGATCGGCGGGTTGCTGAAGGTGATCGTCCAGCGGCCCGGATAGGTGCGGTCGATGTCGAGCTGCGAAGGGTCGGGCATGGTGCTTCTCCTAAGGCAATGGATAGACCAGCGTTGCGTTGAAGGCGACCTCGGGTCCCGGCAGCTTGCGCATCGGGGACCTCCACTGCGCGGATAAGTCGACTTAAGAAACAGCCCTCATCTCTCCGAGCATGGTCGGGATGAGTTCAGATACGGTCGGGTGTATCGGGACTGCCTGCTGGAGGGTCGTATACGGGATGCCGGCGCTCATCGCGTCGAGGAGGCCGTGGATCGCCTCGTCGCCGCCGGTGCCCAGGATGGCCGCACCGAGGATTCTCGACGTCTGCGCGTCTACGACCACCTTCATGAAGCCCTTGGTCTCGTCCTTCTCGACGGCGCGCCCGACACGAGTCATGGGCCGGTGACCGACCAGCAGCGGTCGGCCGCTCGCCCGTGCCTCGGTCTCGGTGATACCGACGCGGCCGAGCGGCGGATCGATAAACAGGGCATAGGCCGGGATCCGCTGGCTCACCCCGCGCGCCTTGCCATCGAGCAGGTTGGCCGCAACGATTTCGAAGTCGTTGTAGGCCGTGTGTGTGAAGGCGCCACGGCCGTTGCAATCACCAAGCGCCCAGATGCCGGGCACGTTGGTCGCGAGCTGATCGTCGACGCGGATGTAGCCGCGCGGGTCGGTCGTGACACCGGCCTTGTCGAGCCCGAGGTCGTCCGTGTTGGGGCGACGCCCCACGGCCAGAAGGACGTGGCTGCCCACGATCTCCGGTTCGCCGGCCGTGCAGTCGACCCCGACGGCAATGCCTGCCGCGTGCGGCGCGAAGCGAATGCATTGGGCACCGGTCCGCACGGCGATGCCCTCGCCCTCGAGAATCTCCCGGATCACAGCCGAGACCTCTTCGTCTTCGCGCATGACGAGGCGCGGCGATTGCTCGACGACGGTCACCCGTGCGCCGAACCGGCGGTACATCTGGGCGTATTCGAGCCCGATATAGCTGCCGCCGATCACGACCAGATGCTCGGGCACGTGGTCGAGCGCCAGCATCGACGTATTGGTCAGGGTGCTCACGCGATCAATGCCCGGGAGATCCGGGACGATGGCGCGCCCGCCGACATTGATGTAGATGCGCGGCGCGCGGAGGCGCTCGTCACCCACCACAAGCGTGTCCGACGACTCGAAGCGCGCGGCGCCTTGCAGCACCGTGCACCCCTTCATGCCGCGCAGCCAGCGCTCGACGCCCGTGCGCGCGTTGCGCGAGACCGCGTCGGCACGCGCCTTCACTCGCGCCATGTCGATCCGGACGGGCGCATCGAGCACGACACCATATTCAGCGCCGCGCCGCGCGAGGTGGGCGGCGTAGGCGCTGGCGACGAGCGTCTTGGTCGGCATGCAGCCGGTGTTCACGCAGGTTCCCCCGAAGAGCTTGCGCTCGACGAGCGCGACGGTCATTCCGGCATCGGTCAGCCGGCCCGCGAGGGATGGACCGGCCTGCCCGGCGCCGATGATGATTGCGTCGAAATCACTAGTCATGGGTGTTCTCCCGTTCCAGGGGTGTGAGTAGTATTGGCCGGTCCAGGACCTTTTCTCGCAATCGCGGCGGCGAGGTTTCGACCACCGCGATTGCGACAGCGATCGTCAGAACCGCCAGCTCACAAGGGCAGGTCCTTGCCTCCTTGCTCACTAACCATGTACTCCGCATACCAGTCCGGCCAATTCTCATCGCGTTGGCCGCCGGTCCGCTTCTCGTGCTCGCCGTGCGCGGCCTCCGCCCGCCGAAGCGCCGCTGCGAGATCCGCTGGCGAGGCGAAGGTCGTGGCGTCTGTGTCCACGCGCCCGGGCGCTCGGTGAGTGAGCTCCTGGAACAGCCAGCCATTGCCGTCCGGATCGCTGAAAGAGGCGAACGAGCGGTAGCTGCGATGCTCGGGGTCCGGACCGCTAACCCGGATCCGCCCGAACAGATATGGCTCATCCGAGCCGGCGTACGCGCCAGCGGCGTCGTGGAACACTCCGCTGATCTCCACCCCACGTCCCAGCAGTTCCTTGCGAGCCGCCTCGACGTCGGAGACGATCAGGTACAGTCCCTGGGCGGAGCCGGGTGTGGCCGCGGTGACGTTCTTGCCGAAGATGACCGAGCACCCGGAACCGGGTGGCGTGAACTGGATTACGCGGAAGTAGCCATCATCGGAGGCGTAGTCGGCGTCAAGCCTCCACCCCAAGCCACCGTAAAAGCGCTTGGCGCGCTCGACGTCCGAAACAGGGATGACGATGACCTCGAGCTTCATGTCCACGCCCCGCACGTTCGGGGTCTCGACTGCAGCGCTGCTCATGTGAACCTCCGATTGCCTGGGCCGCAACGCGGCCTTTGAGATTGACGACAACAACACTTGGCGAAGGGAGCCGGATAGGGTTTGCCGGGCCGGATCAGCTGGCGCGAAGCATCGTTCAGATCCAGTCCCGCGCAGGGAGCACGCGTACCGGTGTTCGGCACCGGCGCCGTTGCGGCGTCTCTCCGGCTCGGGCATCTGCACGTAACCGTCGACGACCTGCCTCGGCATTGGGCAGACGCCGGCGACAACACTAACCCGCAATGTACCCCTACGCTGGCAACGCCCGCTCACGTTGACCTTGGTCATATTGTAGGTCGGCCTCGTCACGAAAATCCTCTCGGCGTGACGAGCCTCGGCCGTGGTCCTCGAAAGGCGATGGTCAAGGAGCTCATGACTCCCGGTGCCGGCGCACGAAAGACGAGACGTTTCCTGTCGCAGCATTGCCTGGAAAAACTGCACCACATCGGCGTCGAATTGTTCATGGAACGCTGCGCGGTCGAAGCCCGGCAGGCTGGTGCAGATTTCCTGCGGACGCCGTGCTCGATGGTCACGACACGATGCGGCTCTCGTGACGGCGATGATTGCCGCGCCGGGAGCGCGTTGGATCAAAGGTGAAGTCGAACTGGCAACGGTCCTGCGGGAGGTTGTAGAACAAGCCGGTTGAGTTCGCCGATCAGACGGAGGCACACGGTGGACCTCGCATGAAATTCGCATGGCGGCGCCACGCGAATTTCATGCGACTCATCACTTCACAAAGTCCTTCAGGTACAACAACACACTCTTGATCGGCCCATCGTCACGCGCCTTGCCGGCCTTGCCCTGAAACTTGGTGACGGCGGCATTCAGCAGCGCAACGACCTCCGGGCTCTTGTCCACCCAATCCGCCGCGCTCATCTTCCGGGTGGAACCGCCGCTTTTGCTGAGCTTGTCGTACAGATCGACCTTGCCCCCCTGGTACGCGACCTGGACGGGCTTGGTGCCCTTGGCCTTGATGGCACTATCCAGCGTGCCGGACTCGCTCAGCAGTTCCCACACATCCAACTCCAGCTCCCCGCCGGTGAACTTCGTGGACTGCGTTCCGAGCAAGGGTGTCGCGCCGCTTTCCCCCTCGTCCATCATGCCGTACCAGACACGCGTCTTTCCGCCGTTCCATGCCTGATTGATAAATGTCGAGCACATGCGGCACGGTTTCAAGGTGGAGAACAGGACCGAATCCACCGGCAAATTGGTCTCGGTGGGATTCCTGAGAAAGTAGCCGACCAGGGTGTTGACTTCCGCATGTCGATATTCGCCGGTGTTCACACCCCACGAAAGCACCTTTCCGGTCCTGGAAACCAGCATCGTTCCGATGTTATGACCGAGCGTGCGGTCGGTATACACGAAACCCAGTTTTTTTAGCAGGCAGAACGTCGCCAGCATGTAAATACGTCGGGCCCTGCTATGGGCCGCGGGAATTTCTTCGTCGTAGATCGAAGGTAGATTGGGAGGGGCTCCCAGCTTGTCCAGACTGAACTGGTTCCAATGCTTCATGTTCGGAGTGAGCAGTTGGGGTTCACCCCGGTATTCGGTGTTGCTGTATTCAGGCGAGTCGTAGGGGTATTCCAACGGATTATTTTGATTGACCCAACTATCCGTCGGATAGTTGACCATTATCTTGCCCTTGGGTTGGATCCTGGCCTCCAGCATGGATGCGTGGAGAAAAACCGACGGCGGCACCGGTCCCAACGTGTCGACTTCGTAGAAATAGAGGCCGCCATCTCGATTGCTGATCCGCGCTGCGACTTTTTTCGTGGTTTTTTTTGCAAAAAACGCACTGACCTTGGGCATTGCACACCTCCTGGAAACAAACCGGCTGAAGGGTCAGCGGGCTAGCCATAGGTACGATCAATCTCGGTTAAGCCTAGCTCATCGTTGAAGACTTTCAACCGTCACAGCGGTCCCTTTTTGCGTTTCCCGATCCCAGTGTTGCCGACACCCTATCGACCCTTTCAACTTGATGTCAGGCGCCTGCGCGTTGGCGCTTTTCTCTATCCTTCCGGACATCACATTGCGGCCTGGCGCCATCCCGAGGCGCAAGCGGACGCGGGCGTCAATTTCCGCCACTACGTCCTTCTCGCGCAGGCGGCCGAAGCCGCGAAGTTCGATCTGGTCTTTCTAGCCGATGGCGTGGGAACCCGCGGCGACAACGTCGACTTTCTGAGCCGCACGGCGCACAGCTACGTAGCGCAGTTCGAGCCGATCACGCTGCTGTCGGCGCTAGCGGCGGTGACGGAACGCATTGGCCTCGTCGGCACGGCCTCGACGGGTTTCAACGAGCCGTATCACATCGCCCGCCAATTCGCTTCCCTCGATCACATCAGCGGCGGACGTGCGGGCTGGAATCTGGTCACCTCGTCGCAGCAGGCGCATTCGCATTGTCAACGGCACGATCAATTATTTCGGCGCCGCTGGCCCGTGGATCTGGCAGGGCGCTTTGACGGTACTGCTCGCTCTCGAATTCCTCGCAGGGTCATCAAGATATACAAAGCAACTTTGCTTCGTTGCTTGCCGTCGTAGGTGAAACGTATTCTCGAAGATTATCTCTTCAGGATGCCGTACCTATGACCGGGCATATTTTGACTGACGCGCAGCTCGACGAGCGTTACGCGCCGATTTTCGAGTGCATCGCGGATGGCAGCATCGAACGCGAGCAGAATCGTGAACTCGCTCGCGACGCGGTGAAATGGCTCAAGGAGTCCGGCTTTACCGCGCTGCGTGTGCCGCGCGCTTATGGCGGTTCGGGCGTCACGCTGCCGCAGTTTTTTCGTCAATTGAGCAGACTCGGCGCTGCTGACTCGAACCTGCCGCAGATCCTGCGGGCGCACTTCGGTTTCATCGAATACCGGCTCGAAGGCACTGACGAAGCTCAGCGCCGGCGTTGGCTCGAGCGCATCGCAAACGGCGAGACAGTCGGTGCGGCGACGTCCGAGCGCACCGGATCGACCCACAATTCAGTGACTTTGACGCAGGATGCCGCAAGCGGTGTTCTGCGTCTGAATGGCGAGAAGTACTACAGCACCGGCACGCTCTACGCCGACTGGATCAGCGTGGCCGCGCACGATGACGACACGGACATCAACGTGGTGATTCCCGCCACAGCGCCGGGCGTCACCCGCATCGACGACTGGGACGGCTTCGGTCAGCGTCTGACTGCAAGCGGCACGACGCGTTTCGAGTCCGTCGCCGTAGCGGAGGAATGGGTGGTATCGCGCTATAAAGCTTCGGAACCGCGCCGCAATTCGCTTCTCACCGCCTACTTTCAGGCTGTCCATCTGGCGACGCTCGCCGGGATCGTCGAGGCGATCATACGCGACAGCGTGGCGTTCACGCAGAGCCGCACGCGTACGTTCGGCGTCGCCGGGCAGTCCAGTCCGCGCGACAACCCGCTGGTGCAGCGCGTAGTCGGCCGGCTCGCGAGTCTCGGCTATTCGACGCGCAGCATGGTCGAGTCGCTGGCCCATGCGTTGGAAGCGGTGCATCAAAAGCGCGAACAGGGCACCGCGACTACGGACGATTACATCGCCGTCGACCTCGAAGCGTATCAGGCGCAACAGATCGTGATCGAGCAGACGCTCGAAGCGGCTACGTTGCTATTCGAAGTAGGCGGTGCGTCGGCGACAAGCGAAACACGGCGCTTCGACCGGCATTGGCGCAATGCGAGAACGATTGCGTCGCATAACCCAGCCGCGCAACGGGAAGCGTCGATCGGGCGTTACTACCTGAATGGGACACCGCCGGATGAGCGCTTCAGTTTGCCTCACGCCGTGCAGGGCGCAGCGACCGCGAAGTCACCGCAGCGCGCCGGCGCAACCTCCGGCCAACCCGCGCTCGCCGAGGTCGTCCGTTAAATGAAGGCGATCCATTTTTCCCTTGCCGGCCTCGTTGCTGTGGGAGCCGTCTCGCTATTGAGCGGCTGCGACAAGACCGATTCAGCGCAAGCCGCACAGTCGGCGCGGGTGTCGAAGCCTGTCGCCGGCGGGGCGCTCACCTGGGGCGTCACCACTGAGCCGGCGTGCTTCGACCCGCATCGGTCGTCGCAACAGAATGCCTTCTGGGTGATCCGCAATTATATCGACTCGCTCATCAGCAAGAAGACGGACGGCACCTACGCACCGTGGCTCGCGAAGTCGTGGAGCATCGCCGACGACGGCAAGAGCTACACGTTCAATCTGCGCGACGACGTTCACTTCACGGATGGCACGCCGTTCAATGCCGCGGCCGTCAAAGCCAACTTCGACTACATTCTGAACAACATCAGCACCACGTCCGCATCCGCGTCGTTGCTGGTTCACTATACCGCCGCGACGCGCGCCATCGGACGAGGTGGTGTTGCAAGTCGATGCGATCGGCAAGCGCTATTCACGGCGCAGCAGAGGTAGCGCAGGTGGCACTCGATGCGGGCTTTCTCGGGCGACGTCCCTCGACACTTTCGGGCGGACAACGTCAGCGGGTAGCGATTGCCCGGGCGGCTGCGCCACAGCCCGCATTGATCGTGTGCGACGAGCCTGTCTCCGCGCTCGACGTGAATATCCAGGCCCAGGTGCTCGACCTGCTAGCCGCATTGCAGACGCGACTCGACATGTCGTTGCTGTTCATTTCGCATGACCTGGATGTCGTGCGTCATGTCGGCGACCGGGTACTGGTCTTCAGGAATGGGCGGGTGGTCGAAGCTGGGGAGACGGAGCGCATTTTCGAATCTCCGCGGCACAGCTATACGCGCGAACTGATGGCCGCCTCGCCGTCGCTACGCCGCATGAAGCGGTTGCCCGCGCCGGCCTGGGCAACCGAGCCTGCGACGGGCTGACCTGCGCGCTCACACAGCCGCTGCCGCTTCTTCCCGTGTCGGGAGGTGGCGGCTCGCAGGCCGTTGCAGACCAAAGTGTTCGCGCAGCGTGCGTCCTTCGTAGACGGTCCGGAAAATGCCGCGTTTTTGCAGTAGCGGCACCACGCCGTCCGCGAAGTCCTGCAAGCCGCCCGGCAAAACATCCGGCATCAGGTTGAAGCCGTCGGCGGCGCCGCCCTTGAACCAGTGTTCGATATCGTCGGCGATCTGTTCCGGCGTGCCGACGGTGACACGATGTCCGCCACCGCCTGCAAGCGCGCGGATCAATTGACGGGCCGTATACCCGTTCGTATGTGCTTGCGCGAGCGTAGCGTGGAAAAACGTGTGATTGCCGTTGCCGCCGCCGGGCAATGAGAGATCGTCGGGCAGACGCCCGTCGAGCTTCAGGCGCTCGACGCTGACGCCCAATATGCCGGCAAGCCGGGTGAGGCTGTAGCTCCATGGAATCAGGTCCACCAGCTCATCGCGACGGCGCAGGGCTTCCGTCTCGGTCGCACCGATAATGGTGGTGAGGCCGGGTAGCACGCGGATCGCATCGTTGCCGCGTCCGAACGCTGCGGCACGGGATTTGAGTTCGCGTGCATAAGCCGCCGCTTCGTCGAACGACTGCGATGCGGAAAACACGGCTTCCGCGTACCGGGATGCCAGCTCGCGCCCGTCCGCCGAGCCGCCGGCCTGAATCAGCACCGGATGCCCCTGGGCGCTGCGCGGCAGATTAAACGGGCCGTCGACACTGAAATATTTGCCGCGATGGTCGATGCGATGCACCTTCGCCGGGTCGATGAAACGACCGCTCGTCTTGTCGCCGATAAAGGCGTCGTCTTCCCAGCTATCCCAAAGCGCCTTCACTACCTTTGTGAATTCTGCTGCGCGCTCGTAGCGTTCAGCGTGACCCGGCACGGCCTCGCGGCCGAAATTGCGGGCTGAGCCGAGATCGGCGGTCGTCACGATATTCCAGCCGGCGCGGCCCGCGCTGAGATGGTCGAGCGTGGCGAAGCGGCGCGCGATGTTATACGGCTCGTTATAACTCGTCGACGCCGTGCCGATCACGCCGATATGCGTGGTGGCCGAAGCAATACCGGCGAGCAATACGGTCGGCTCCAGCGCCGTGATCGGGCGGAAGTCGATCTGATCGGCGATCGATGCATTGTCCGCGAGAAACACCGCATCGAATTTCGCGCCTTCTGCGATTCGTGCGACGCGAACGTAGTGGGCGATATCGACGAAGGCGCGAGGATCCGCGTCCCCGGTACGCCATGCGGAAGGGACAAAGCCGGAGTGGAGGATATTGACGTTCAGATGTAGCTGGCGCGGCGGATCGGTTCTCATGGTCTTTTCGAATGCGGAAGAGGCCAGCAACGCAGGAGCAGAAGCATCTGGCCGACTCTGCAATTGTCGTTTGGCTGATCATTCGAGACCACTATTGAATTCTGACATCGATATGTCGACAAAGACTAAGGTTTGCCGACACTGCAGACGATCATCAGGTGGCGCTTGGTCCGGCCTTTGCACGGACGGGCCCAGCGCCACTCATGGCAAGCGCCTTAGCGAGCGTGAGCCCATCCGGGACTCGACTAACGGAAGCCGTAGACCATGACCTTTTTCCCCTCAAAGTACTCTTGCACACCTTGCTCGCAATTCTTTGGACACGTTGTACCGTCCTTGGCAGCGCCTGACACGGTGACCGCCCTGTAGACAACGGATTCGATGAGCGTCCCGTCGGCTGCGACGACGATGTTCAGATCAGTTTCGACGCCGGCTGGCACGGCTCCGCCGGCGTCATAAAAGATTTGCATGGTGCCGGTGCAATCGGAGTTCACCGTGTAGAGGCCGTGCTGGGCCGAATTGAATGTCGTCTTCCCCCCTTTCGGCAACCCGCCGATCATGCCGAAGTCGGTGCGTTGAAATCCGCCCGTACCGTCGAACGTCACCAGGGCGACGTCATCGAGGATCGACGGGGCGTCGTACGGATGCAACACACCATTGGCAGTTTTCAATCCAAGAATCTCTCCGTGACCGATAAACCCAAACGGTCCCTTTAGCGTTGCGTTCGAGCAAAGGCCGTCGTGGTCGCCGGCCTGCGCGGCGCCACTGAGCGAGAGAAGTGCAACGGCGGTTGCTGACAAAATGCTCAAATGCTTGATCTTCACGGTCATCTCCTTGCCAGCGAATCGGGCGCTTAACATCACGACGCGCAGGGGCCTATTGCCTGGCTGGATTGGGCACCCAATTCAAAATGAAATTAAAAAAATGCCGCAGTGAATCCTGGCTGCCGCCGGTTGCGGAGGAAGCAATGAGAGAACGAGTGGCCGTCAGTGCGGCCGGATGTTCTGGAGTGTGAGGCGAGAAAGCCGAGGTGCGGGCCAGGTAATGAACGGCGAAACTGAACGGCGAAACGCTTCACCAAGCAGTTATTTTTCGCTTGGCGTCGGCAGACACGCACAGAAGAGGTGCACGAAAGTCCGCGCAATTGTGACTTCGTGAGTCGGCCACGCATTAAGGTCGCATAGCAAAAATAGTGTAATCCACGATCTTCGCAGGTGCCAGATAGATTTCGGACAAAATGACAGGCGCGTTCAGAATCGCGCAGTGCGAATAATGCGCTCTCAGCGGGTCGAGCGCTCAAACCCGAGCGATCGTTTAATCCGCTATCGAGCAAAGGCAAGTCATCGCAATTTTGCATTGTCATTAATTTGCCTCGCTATTTAATAAGTTGAAAAATGGCATTCCATAGACTAGGGAAACGCTGATTTATTCAGCTCGGTGGTCATCGCTGGCGTAGCTGAGGACGTTATAGAAGGCAGCTCACGGAACAGACTCACGATGATGA
>NZ_JBNDKT010000067.1:0-23331 GCF_050435685.1 Paraburkholderia sp. GAS448 | reverse complement strand
ATGGCAAACAGCGACAGCACGGCGATACCCGCGATCAGCAGACGCGCGGGCTTCCAGCGCCAGCCGAGCACCACGAAAACCGGCACGGCGCACACCAGCACCAGCTTGTCGTAATAATTCATGTACGGGTGATAGCGCGAAAGCGCAAAACCCGCACCGGCAACCATCGCAAGCGCGAACAGCCAGTCGAAAACGCCAAGACGCTTCAAAAACGGACGGTCGTCGAGAAGCGCCGCGTGATTCGCCATGTCGGCGAGGCCGCTGCGACGCGAAGACGAAGAGGAGGAGGAAGAAACCTGAGACAAGTCCATGATCTTACCGGGTCGAATCCTGTGAGCCTGCCGACTTCGGCGCGCCCTCTGGCGCGGCGGCGGCGGATGCATCGGTGGGGTTGACGCCCAGCACGACGCCGACTGCGTCGCGTGTCTGGGCAAATTCTCTCTCGAAATCGAGTGTCTTGCGCGCGCTCGACATCGCCATCACGACGTTCACGCCGTGTTCAGTATCTTTGAGCCAGAACCAGAGGCGCCTTTCACGCACGTAGAACATCGAGAAGATGCCCAACACGAGGAGCAGGCTGCCAAGATACACGACTTTTTTGCCAGGTGCGCGGGTCAGCTGGAATACCGAGGCCTGGATCTGCTTGAAGGAATCAAGTTGCAGGTAGACCGGCGATCCGTACAAAAAGCTGTCAGATAGCGCGTTGATCGAGCTTTGCACGAAACGGGTGGTGTCCGCATCCGGCTTCACATCCGGTTCACCGGCCTGTTCGCGGGACAGTTGCCACAGATCCCACATCGAGCCTTCCAGCATGCGCAGAAGCAGGCCCGCGGCCTTTTCCTGCTCGGCCTTCGGTATCGAATGGTCAATGAACGCAGCAATCGCCTGGAACCCACCGACGATCTGCCCGTTTGAAGCCTTGCCTTCAGTCTCATCTCCGCCCGCAAAGAGGGTCAGTACCCGGGACGCGCTTTCTTCGAGATGCTGTTGAAGCTCCTGATTCGAGCCCGGCACCGAGCGCTGTGCGAAGCGGTGTGCGGCTTGCGCGCGCATCGTCGGATTTTCGAGCGTCGCGCGCAGATTCATCCATTCCTTGACGGTGCCGCCGGCGTCGGCGGGAATGCGGAGGTAGCGGAACGGATCGTCCGGGTTCGTGCGCATGCCGGCGAGGAACATGCGCTCGCCATTCACATCGACGGGCAGCATGTAATTGTTGTACTCGCGCGCCTGGCCATCCTTGTCGCGCACCTTGTACTGCACCGACGGCCCGACATTGTGCAGATCCATCGGCTTCGATGACTTCGCGCCGGAGCCGAGGCGCTCGTCGAACGCTTCCTTCAGCGAGTGATGCGCGGCCACGCCGCGCACGTCGTTCGCGCCGCTGCCGTTCGAGATGTTTTCGACGTTGATCGCACGGAAATCGGTGAACTCGATGGTCTGCCCGTCCGCACCTGCCATCGACGCGATGAGCGCAGCCGTGCCGCCAATCGCGCCGCCGAACGGCACGGTCTTCGCGGTGTTGCCCGTCATCGGGTAGGCCGTCATCTGCATTTGTGAGCCGCCGTCCTGGAAGCTGGACTGATAGATCGACACGCCGTCGTACTCGAACGGCTTGTTCACCTCGACGCGCGCGGGAATGCGCGCGCCGGTCTTATGATCGATCACGACGATATCGCTCGCGAAGAGCTTCGGCATGCCAGTCGAGTAGTAGTCGACGATGAACTTGTTCAGTTCGATCGAGAACGGCAGGTCCTGGATCAGCGAGCCGTCCTGCTGGTTCAGGATCGCCGTCGATACGTGTTGCCCTTCCGGCACCCAGGCGTAGCCGCGGAACGTCGGATTCGACTGCGACATGCGGTGTTCAGGCGGGATGTCGTTGATGACAGTGTTGCTGCGGATCGGCGTCTTGTCGAAGAGCCACATCTGGAGCTTGATCGGCAGGTTGCTGTCGAGCAGACCGCCGAGACAGATCACGACAATCGCAAGGTGCGCAAAGATGTAGCCGAGCCGGGTCATCGCCCCGCGCTTCGCCGCGATCAGCGTGGCGCCGTCCGTTTCGCGCGTAACGAATTTATAGCCGAGTTTGCCCGACAGCTTCGCCAGCAGTGCAACGGTCTGCGCGCGCGTGCCGTGCACAGCGAACTCGCCCTTGTGATGAAACGCACGAAGGCTGCCTTCGCGGACCTTGACCTTCCAGCTCTTCATGTCGGCGATCATTTTCGGCGCGTTGCGGATCACGCACAGCGAGACCGACACGATGAGAAAACCGAGGATCAGCATGAACCACCAGGCGCTGTACACGTTGTACAGGCTCAGCGAGCGGAAGATGTCTGCCCAGAACGGGCCGAACTGATTGACGTAGTTGGGATACGGATCGTCCTGGGTGAGGACGGTGCCAATGATGCTCGCGATCGCAAGGATCACGAGCATCGCAATGGCGAAGCGCATCGAACCCAACAACTCGACCGCACTGCGCATCGCGCGCTTGCCCGACTTCAACTGCAAACCCGACGTGGTGACGCTCATTCAAACTCCGACTGAACAGCAAAAAAGGGTGGAGGGCCATCGTCTCGTGACGACGCCCCCACCCTTTTCTTATTTTTTACCGGCCTGGACGGGCCAGTTGCACCTGCGTGCGGACTTCCTAGTGCAAGCCCGCGATGTAATCGGCGACTGCCTTGATCTCGCTATCCGACAAGCGGTTCGAAACCGTGTGCATCGCTTCGTTGTTGTTGCGAGCACCGGGCCCTTGCTGGAACGCGGTCAGCTGCGCGACCGTGTAATCCGACCACTGCCCCGACAGACGCGGGTACTGAGACGGAATTCCTTGCCCCGTCGGGCCGTGACAGCTCGCACACGCCGGCACACCCTTGTCCGCAATACCGCCGCGATAGATCCGCTGACCCATCGGAACCGTATTCTTGTTGTGTGCGTAGCCGGGTTTCGGTAGCTGCGCTGCAAAGTACGCGGCCACGTTGTTCATGTCCTGATCGGATAGCGCGGCTGCCATGCCCGCCATGATCGCATTGTTGCGCGCCGGCTGCTTTGCGCCGGGCTGCGTCTTGAAATCCATGAGCTGCTTCACGAGGTACTCGGGATGTTGACCCGCGAGCTTCGGATACGCACCACCGGCACTGTTACCGTCCGCACCGTGACACGAAGCGCAAACCTGCGCCGCAATTGCCTGCCCCCGATTCACGTCCGGTTTTGCCGGATCTGCTGCTCTTGCCCCCGCTACCCAACCCAAACCTGAAAGACCTGTCGCTACCTGAAGCACCATCAGAGACTTGAACAGTCGATTCATTCGCACACCCTGTTTCGTCTTGTGGGAATTAGAGGTTCTGCAAAATACGACGGCGACCGCTTGAAACGCACTGCATGAAACACATCACCGGCTTGCACGGCTTTTACCGCTGATTTGCACTGCGGAGACTCGCTCCTCGCCCCACAGGTCTTCAGTAAACCGTCGTATTGTACAATAACTCCCTAATCGCGAAGACGCCAGTCGGGCTTGCCCCGTCCCCAATCCGGGCCACCGGGCGTCTCACACCCTGGTTCCCTCATGTCCTTCCTGCTCCACCAAGCCCGCTTCTTCACGACCGTCAATCATCTGCGTGATCTGCCGGCGACGTCTCAACCCGAGGTCGCCTTTGCCGGGCGCTCCAATGCAGGGAAGTCGACCGCCATCAACCTCCTGTGCAACCAGAAGCGCCTCGCCTTCGCCAGCAAAACGCCAGGGCGCACACAGCACATCAACTATTTCTCGGTGGGGCCGGCGGCAGAGCCGGTCGCTCATCTGGTCGATCTGCCAGGCTATGGCTATGCCGAGGTTCCCGGCGCTGCGAAGGCGCACTGGGAAGCGCTCCTGTCCGCTTATCTGCAATCGCGAGCGCAGTTGCGCGGCATGATTCTGATGATGGATTCGCGTCGCCCTCTGACCGACCTCGATCGAACGATGATTGAATGGTTTGCGCCTACCGGCAAGCCGATCCATACCCTCTTGACGAAGTGCGACAAATTGTCGCGGCAGGAAAGCGTGAATGCTCTGCGTTCGACACAAAAGGGCCTCGCCGAGTATCGCGCCGCCGGCTACCAAGGCGAGTTGACCGTACAGCTGTTTTCCGCCCTGAAACGCATTGGGCTGGACGAAGCGCACGAGCTGATCGAAAGCTGGGTGGCGCCTACGTCGGCCGACGAACCCGCTGCGACGGAATAAGCTGGCACTACTTTTCGTCGCCCATAAAAAAACCCGCCGCTAATGACGGCGGGTCAAACAGCCTAATCGAAAAAACGACAGGCACCCGCTCAGGGAGGAGAAGCGGGGAGGTCAGCGCAAGGCGCCTTGCTCGAACGCTATGATATACCATTGTCTCAAAAAGGTTTCGGGAAGGCGGAGGGGCAAGTTTTTCTTCAATCTCCACGCACGACATTCGATATGAGCTTCTATCCGCACCACCGTCCGCGCCGCATGCGCCGTGACGATTTCTCGCGTCGCCTGATGCGCGAAAACATTCTCACTACCAACGACCTGATCTATCCGGTATTTGTCGTCGAAGGCACGAACGTGCGACAGGCTGTGCCGTCCATGCCGGGCGTCGAGCGTGTGTCGGTGGATCTGTTGATGGGCGTGGCCGAACAATGCGTCGAACTTGGCGTGCCGGTCATTTCGCTGTTCCCGGCCATCGAGCCATCGCTGAAGACGCCGGATGGGCGCGAAGCCACCAGCGCGGCGGGCCTGATTCCGCGCGCGGTCCGTGAACTGAAAAAGCATTTCCCCGACCTTGGTGTGCTGACTGACGTGGCGTTGGACCCGTATACGAGCCACGGCCAGGATGGCGTACTCGACGAATCGGGCTACGTGATCAACGACCAGACCGTCGAGATCCTGGTCGAGCAGGCGCGTGCGCAAGCTGAAGCGGGTGTTGATATCGTCGCTCCTTCGGACATGATGGACGGCCGGATCGGCGCGATTCGCGAGATGCTTGAAAGCGAAGATCACATTCACACGCGGATCATGGCTTATTCGGCCAAGTTCGCGTCGGCCTTTTACGGTCCCTTCCGTGACGCCGTCGGTTCAGCGACGAATCTCGGAAAGGGCAACAAGATGACGTATCAGATGGACCCGTCGAATTCCGACGAAGCCCTGCGCGAGGTGCGCATGGATATCGAGGAGGGCGCGGACATGGTGATGGTGAAACCGGGCATGCCGTACCTCGACATCGTCCGCCGCGTGAAGGATGAGTTCCGTTTTCCGACTTACGTGTATCAGGTGAGCGGCGAATACGCGATGCTTAAGGCCGCATCGCAAAATGGCTGGCTCGATCACGACAAGGCGATGATGGAGTCGCTGCTGGCGTTCAAGCGCGCAGGTGCCGATGGCGTGCTTACATACTTCGCGCTCGATGCAGCGAGGATCCTGCGCTCGCAGAAGTAATCGCGCGGCGCGCGTTGACCAGCTAGTGCATGTAAAGAGGCGTTTCGCTCAGGGCGAAACGCCTCTTTTTGCGCTGTTATGTTCGCCATGCGCGGTGGTCGCCCGGCCGATCGAAATCGACGGCTAGGACTTCGACGCTGCTGCGCGATCAAGACTGCGCAGGAAAACATCGGCAGGTTCATATCCCACCACGCGCAATACCTCCTTGCCGCCCCGATCGAAGAAGATGATCCCGGGCGGTCCAAACAGGTTGAAGCGCTTGAGCAACGCCTGATCGTCTGTGTTGTTGGCGGTGACGTCCGCCCGCAGCAGGTGAAGTTGCTGCAGTTTCGCGTGGACGCGCGGGTCGCTGAAGGTGAATTTCTCCATTTCCTTACAGCTGACGCACCAGTCCGCATAGAAATCGAGCATCGCCGGCTGAGCTGCTGTCTTGACCGCCTGATCCAGTTCCCCGGACGAGCGAACTGGCGCGAACGCGGGTTCATCTACTCGCGTGCCGGCAGCCGCCTGGCCACGCGCCGCAAGCACCGCCAGCGGACGCAGCGGATCGGACGAACCGGCGGCAACGCCGACCAGCAGTACCGCCGCCCAGATTGCGAGCGCCGCGCCGACACCGCGGCCGAGCCTGCGCCATATTGAGCTTCCACCTGCATTCGGCGTGAAAAGTCCCAGCGAGGCGGCCGCCACCAGCAGCCACAGCGCGCTCAGCAGCATTTGTGCCGCTGACGCAAGCACGGGCCAGACGATCCACAGTGCAGCCGCGAGCAATACGACCCCGAAAAATACCTTCACGCCGTCCATCCACGTGCCGGCGCGCGGCAACAACGTCCCTGCGCCAACTCCGATGACCAGAAGCGGCACGCCAAGTCCTATGCCCATCGAAAACAGCGCGGCACCGCCAAGCACTGCGTTGCCCGTGTGTGCAATGAACGCTAGAACGGCGAATAGGGGCGCCGTCATGCACGCACCGACCACGAGCGCCGATAACGCGCCCATCCCCGCCACGGCCGCGAATTTGCCTCCCGAGCGGCCCTGCGATACGCGCGAGGCGCCATCCTGCCAGCGCTGAGGAAGCGCGAGATCGAAACCCGCGATCAACGTGAGTGCAAAGCCGGTGAGCAGCACCGCGAACGCCCCCAGCACCCAGGGATTCTGCAACCACGCCCCGAGGCTCTGTCCGACAAGCGCAGCGGCAACCCCAAGCGCCGTGTAGACAAGCGCCATACCGACCACGTAGGCGAGCGACAGCGCGAACCCGCGCGCCCGCGTTACCTTGGCGCCCTCGCCGATGATGATTGCTGAGAGGATCGGAATCATCGGATACGAACACGGAAGAAGGCTCAACACGACGCCCGCGACGAAATACAGCCCCATGATGGCAAGGAAACCGCCTCCTTGCAGCAGAGATGCCGCGTAGTCGGCGCTCGTCGCGCGTTGGTACCAGGATTCCCCCTCGGACGGTTCCAAGGCAGCGGTCAGCGACGACGGGCCGGCAACAGCGTTTGCGCCCGAATCCGCCGCCTTCAGTGCTGCGCCGCTCACGTGATACACGCGTTCCATCGGCGGATAACAGATACCCGCATCGGCGCATCCCTGCGAGGTGACCGCCAGGTCAAAAGCACCTGAGGCCGATTTGACCGGGATGTCAATCGTCAGGTCACCGCGATACGTTTCGACGTTTTTCTGAAATGTATCGTCGAACTTGACGTGCCCGGCAGGCAAGCGGGCGTCGCCGAGGCTCACGGCTCCGTTACGCGTCGCGAAATTGAAACGCTCACGGTACATGTAGTAACCGTCGGCGATTTTGTAGTGAACAACGACTTCGCCGGGTTGCTCGCTCGCGCTGAATTTGAAAGCGACGTCTGGGTCGAGAAAATCGTCCGCAGCGTGGACTGCGCCGGCAAACGGCAGCGCGAGAAGGAAACACACTGACAATGCGACGGCACGCAACACAGCGCGTGCATGCCGGTTCAGGCGATTAAACATGAAGAGAGCGTTGAGTTTCGGCATTGACCCACTGGCCGTATCCGGCTGAGGCGGTCGCTTGCCATGAAAGGATTTCGGGAGTGTCGTACGGATGAAGCGTCTGGATCAACTGTTCGAGCTCCAGCGCCCGTGCGACGCTTGTCTTGAAGAGCAACTGGATTTCATCGGCGGATTCGAGCTTGCCCTGCCAGTGATAGTTCGAACGCACCGAGCCGAGTTGCGTCACGCATGCAGCGAGCCGGGTGCTCAACGCCGCGGACGCAAGCTTTTGCGCACTTTCCGCATCAGGCACCGTCGTCAGGATCAACGTTACATTCACACTCACAATGGGCTCCGCTGGGTCAAGAATCCACTGACCCTATCGTATCACCCGGACCAATAACGCCGCTTTGAGGCGCAGCACCAACACGTGATCGCGGAAAGCAAAAAAGCCAGGCAAATGCCTGGCTTTTTTGTTGGGTATTGCCGCGATGCTTATTCCGCTTCCTGCACGTCGTCCGCTTCAACGACATCCGGGCGGTCCAGCAGTTCGACCAGAGCCATCGGCGCGTTGTCGCCTACGCGGAAACCGAACTTCAGGATGCGCAGATAGCCACCAGGACGATTCGCGAAGCGCGGGCCAAGCACGTCGAACAGCTTCGTGACCGAGTCACGATCGCGCAGGCGGTTGAACGCCAGACGACGATTTGCCAGCGACGGCTTTTTGCCGAGCGTGATCAGCGGCTCGACGACTTTACGGAGTTCCTTCGCTTTCGGCAGCGTGGTCTTGATGACTTCGTGCTCGATCAGCGAGTTGGACATGTTACGGAGCATTGCCAGACGGTGGCTGCTCGTGCGGTTCAGTTTCCGCAGACCATGACGGTGACGCATTTCAGTTTCCTTGATTCAAAGTTTTGGTCCAGCTCTTCTATCGCGCTCGCCCGATCCTGAGATCGGCGAGCGCACGGGCCGGTAGTGAAAAAAGCAAGACGCGGATTTTAAAGGAAAATCCGCGTCTTTGCCAGTCGCGGTACAGCGTGCGAATTACTTGTCGAGGCCAGCCGGCGGCCAGTTTTCGAGCTTCATGCCGAGGGTCAGACCACGCGAAGCGAGTACTTCCTTGATCTCGTTCAGCGACTTGCGGCCCAGATTCGGCGTCTTGAGCAGCTCGTTTTCCGTGCGCTGGATCAGGTCGCCAATGTAGTAAATGTTCTCGGCCTTCAGGCAGTTCGCGGAACGAACCGTCAATTCGAGGTCATCAACCGGACGCAGCAGGATCGGATCGATCTGCGGCGCACGCGACGGTGCTTCCGCCGTGGCTTCCGTGCCTTCCAGAGCTGCGAACACCGACAATTGATCAACCAGAATACGCGCCGATTGACGGATCGCCTCTTCCGGCGAAATCACGCCGTTGGTTTCAATGTTCATCACGAGCTTGTCGAGGTCAGTACGCTGTTCGACACGCGCGCTTTCCACTGCATAGCTCACGCGGCGAACCGGCGAGAAAGACGCGTCCAGCACGATGCGGCCGATGATCTTGGCCGACTCGTCGCCATAGCGACGCACGTTACCCGGCACATAGCCGCGGCCCTTTTCGACTTTGATCTGCACGTCGAGCTTGCCGCCCTTCGACAGATGCGCAATCACGTGATCCGGGTTGATCACTTCGCAATCGTGAGCAAGTTCAATGTCGCCAGCGGTGACAACGCCTTCGCCTTCCTTGCGCAGTGTGACCGTCACTTCATCACGGTTATGCAGCTTGAACACCACACCCTTCAAGTTCAGCAACAGGTTGACCACGTCCTCCTGCACACCGTCGAGCGTCGAGTACTCGTGCACGACGCCTGCGATCGTGACTTCGGTCGGCGCGTAGCCAACCATCGACGAAAGCAACACACGCCGAAGCGCGTTACCCAAGGTGTGGCCGTAACCGCGTTCAAACGGTTCCATGACCACTTTCGCATGGCTCTCGCCGAGCGATTCAACTGCAATGATCTTGGGCTTCAACAAACTGGTTTGCATAGGTTTTCCTTTTCAATACCCTCGGCTCGTTACACCGATAAGGCTGACCGGTAACAACCTGAAAATAAACAGCCGAGGCTCCCCCTTGCGTAACGCAATCGGGGTGCCCCGGCCGTCAATCCGATTACCGCGAATACAATTCGACGATCAGGCTTTCGTTGATATCGCCAGCGATGTCGCTACGTTCCGGCATTTGCTTGAACGTACCTTCGAACTTCTTCGCATCGACAGCGACCCAGCTCGCCAGACCGCCCTGCTCAGCCAGCGACAGCGCTTCGACAATACGCGCCTGCTTCTTCGACTGTTCGCGCACGGCAACCACATCGCCCGACTTCACTTGCAGCGACGGAATGTTAGCGACCTGGCCATTCACCATGATTGCCTTGTGGCTCACGAGCTGGCGCGCTTCAGCGCGCGTCGAGCCGAAGCCCATGCGGTACACGACGTTATCGAGACGCGACTCGAGCAATTGCAGCAGGTTTTCACCCGTGTTGCCTTTGCGGCGGTCTGCTTCGGCGAAGTAACGACGGAACTGGCGTTCGAGGACACCGTAGATACGCTTGACTTTTTGCTTTTCGCGCAGCTGCGTGCCGTAATCGGACGTACGGGCGCCCGAGGTGCGGCCATGTTGGCCCGGCTTGCTGTCAAGCTTGCACTTGTCAGCGAGCGAACGACGGGCGCTCTTCAGGAAGAGGTCAGTGCCTTCACGGCGGGAGAGCTTGGCTTTAGGGCCGATATAGCGTGCCACTTTGCATTCCTTCTATGATAAATCACGCGAATTTAAGTTCGCGCTAGTCCGAACCCTTTGGGTCGAACGGTGGGCTTAGTCAATTCAATAACGCCAGCAGCCTGCCGCCGCGTAAAGCGGCAACAGGCGCTAGCAAAAACGACGTCTTAGATACGACGACGCTTCGGCGGACGGCAGCCGTTGTGCGGCACCGGCGTCACGTCGGAGATCGCGGTGATCTTGATGCCAAGACCATGCAACGCGCGCACCGCGGACTCACGGCCAGGGCCTGGGCCCTTGATCCGCACTTCGAGGTTCTTTACGCCGTATTCCATCGCCACGCGGCCAGCCGATTCCGCTGCAACCTGTGCTGCAAACGGCGTCGACTTACGCGAGCCCTTGAAACCCTGGCCACCCGACGTTGCCCAGGCAAGTGCATTGCCTTGACGATCGGTGATCGTGATGATGGTGTTGTTGAACGACGCGTGAACGTGAACCACGCCCTCGGCGACGTTCTTCTTGACCTTCTTGCGAACGCGTTGCGCCGCGGAGTTGTTCGAAGCCTTAGCCATTACGTTTTCCTGTAACTGTCAGTTCCGCTTACTTCTTCAGCGATTGCGCTGCACGACGCGGACCCTTGCGCGTACGGGCATTCGTACGCGTGCGCTGGCCGCGCAGGGGCAGACCCTTGCGATGGCGCACGCCACGATAGCAGCCGAGATCCATCAGGCGCTTGATGTTCATCGTCGTTTCACGGCGCAGATCGCCTTCAACGATGAACTTGCCGACTTCTTCACGCAGCTTTTCGAGATCTGCGTCGTTCAGGTCTTTGACCTTTTTCGAAAATGCCACACCAGCGGCGACGCAAATGTCGCGCGAACGCGTGCGGCCGATACCGTAAATCGCCGTCAGGCCGATTTCGGTGTGCTGGTGGTTCGGGATGTTAACCCCTGCGATACGAGCCATTGTTTTTCCTCAAACAAAAAGCGCAAGCAAAAGCGCGGCGTTCAGCCTTGACGCTGTTTGTGGCGCGGATCAGAGCTGCAAATCACGCGCACAACGCCCTTGCGCTTGATGATCTTGCAATTGCGGCAAATGCGCTTAACCGATGCCATCACTTTCATGATATTACCCTTTTTCAAATCACTTCGCCCGGAACACGATCCGCGCACGCGACAGATCGTAAGGCGTCAATTCAACCGTCACCTTGTCGCCCGGCAGAATACGGATATAGTGCATCCGCATCTTGCCGGATATGTGTCCCAATACGACATGGCCGTTTTCCAGCTTTACCCTGAAGGTAGCGTTAGGCAGGTTTTCGATGACTTCACCCTGCATCTGGATTACATCGTCTTTGGCCATAAGTCCTTTCAACGCATCGGGACGCCGCCGCCTTTGAAATTGGCTTTCTTCAGCAGCGATTCATACTGTTGCGACATAACGTACGACTGCACCTGCGCCATGAAGTCCATTGTGACGACGACAATGATCAGCAGCGACGTTCCACCAAAATAAAACGGCACGTTCCAGCGCAGCACCAGAAACTCCGGCAGCAAGCAAACGAACACGATGTAGATCGCACCGGCCAGCGTCAGACGCGTGAGGATGCGGTCAATATATCGCGCCGTCTGATCGCCCGGACGGATGCCCGGAACGAAAGCGCCGCTTTTCTTCAGGTTGTCGGCCGTTTCCCTGCTGTTGAACACCAGTGCGGTGTAGAAAAAACAGAAGAACACGATCGCCAACGCATACAACAACACGTACACCGGTTGGCCTGGCTTGACGGCCTCGGCCACGTTATGCAGCGTGTCACCGAACCAGCTGTTACGTGACCCTGAACTAAACCAGTTCAGGATGGTTGCCGGGAAGAGAATGATCGACGACGCAAAGATCGGCGGAATCACACCCGACATGTTCAGCTTCAGCGGCAAATGCGAAGACTGGCCGCCGTAAATTTTGTTGCCGACCTGCCGCTTGGCGTAATTCACAAGAATCTTGCGCTGGCCGCGTTCGATGAACACCACCAGATACGTCACAGCAGCAATCAGAAACACCACAATGATCGCGGAGATGATGCTCATCGAGCCGGTTCGCACCAGTTCGAACAGACCACCAATTGCGTTCGGAAAACCGGCCGCAATCCCGCCGAAAATGATGATCGAGATGCCGTTGCCGAGCCCGCGTTCCGTGATCTGCTCACCCAGCCACATCAGGAACATCGTGCCCGTGACAAGCGTCACAACCGTCGTCAACCGAAACACCATGCCCGGATCGAGTACCAATCCCGGCTGGTTTTCCAGCGCGACTGCAATGCCAAACGCCTGGAAGGTTGCCAGCAACACGGTGAAGACCCGCGTGTACTGCGTAATCTTCCGCTGACCTGCCTGCCCTTCCTTCTTCAACGCTTCGAGCTGCGGCGAAACAATCGCCAGCAACTGCATGATGATCGACGCCGAGATATACGGCATGATCCCAAGCGCGAAAATCGTGAACCGCGAAAGTGCGCCACCCGAAAACATGTTGAACATGCCAAGGATGCCGCCCGACTGGCTTTGGAACAGCTTCGCCAGTTGGTCCGGGTCGATACCCGGCACCGGAATATGCGCACCGATACGGTAGACGATCAGCGCCATGAGCAAAAAAACTGCTCGTCGACGCAGATCGCCAAACTTCGCCGCGCTTCGACCGGGTTTTGCGAGACTCGGGCTGTTAGCCAAGTACGTTCTCCGATGCAAATGCTAGTGACGGCAATCGACTTGCGCGTTACTCGGCAAATGAGCCGCCGGCCGCTTCGATAGCAGCGCGCGCACCCTTCGTCGCACCCAGACCCTTCACAACGATCTTGCGCTTCAGCTCGCCCGTCGCGATGATCTTGGCGCTCCTCGTCAGCTCGCCAACCAGACCGGCTTGCTTCAGAGCCAGCAAGTCGATTTCGTCGACCGGCAGCTTTTCCAGATCAGCGAGACGCACTTCACCGACGAATTCCTTTGTCAGCGACGTGAAGCCACGCTTCGGCAGACGACGTTGCAGCGGCATTTGACCGCCTTCGAAGCCAACTTTGTGGAAACCGCCCGAACGCGATTTCTGACCCTTGTGACCACGACCTGCGGTCTTGCCGAGGCCGGAGCCGATGCCGCGACCAACGCGACGCTTTGCGTGCTTCGCGCCTTCAGCCGGCTTCAGGTTATTCAATTCCATTATCAACTCCTTGAGTCCCGGTCAGCCGCTTAGCTGATGACCTTAACGAGGTACGAAACCTTGTTGATCATGCCGCGCACAGCCGGCGTGTCCTGCAACTCGCTAACCGAGTTGAGTCGGCGCAGGCCCAGACCACGCACCGTCGCACGATGCGTTTCGCGGGTGCCGATCAGGCTCTTGACGAGCTGGACCTTGACAGTTTTATCAGACATGGTGTCCACCTTTAGCCCAGAATATCTTCGACGGACTTGCCACGCTTCGCCGCGATGTCGCCCGGCGTCGACTGCTTGCGCAGACCGTCGAGCGTTGCACGAACGAGGTTGTACGGGTTCGTCGAACCGTGGCTCTTGGCCACAACGTTCTGCACGCCCATCACGTCGAACACAGCGCGCATCGGGCCGCCAGCGATCACACCGGTACCGTCCTTCGCCGGGGCGAGGAGGACCATCGATGCGCCGTGCTTACCGTGCACTTCGTGCTGCAGGGTGCCGTTTTTGAGCGGCACCTTGAACATGTTGCGGCGAGCCTGCTCCATTGCCTTCTGGACAGCGACCGGCACTTCCTTCGCCTTGCCCTTGCCCATACCGACGCGGCCATCACCGTCGCCAACCACGGTCAGCGCGGCGAAACCGAGAATCCGGCCACCCTTCACGACCTTGGTCACGCGGTTGACCGAAATCATCTTTTCGCGAAGGCCGTCGTCGCGTTCGTCAGCCTGAACTTTCGCTTGCATCTTTGCCATGACGAATTCCTTCCCTTAGAACTTGAGCCCGGCTTCGCGCGCCGCATCAGCCAGCGCCTTCACGCGGCCGTGGTAGCGGAAACCCGAGCGGTCGAAGGCGACGGATTCGATGCCGGCAGCCTTAGCCTTTTCTGCAATGCGCTTACCGATCAGGGTAGCAGCAGCAACGTTGCCGCCCTTACCCGTCTTGTCGGCCAGTTGCGCACGCACTTCGGCTTCGAGCGTCGACGCGCTGGCGAGCACCTTGGTGCCGCACGGCGAGAACACTTGCGCATAGATGTGCGTGTTCGTGCGATGCACGGCGAGACGCGCGACCTGCAGCTCAGCGATCTTGATACGCGTCTGACGAGCGCGGCGCAGGCGAGATTGAGTCTTATCCATGATTGCGCACCCTTACTTCTTCTTCGTTTCTTTGAGGATCACAACCTCGTTGGCGTAACGCACGCCCTTGCCCTTGTAGGGCTCCGGCGGACGATAGCCGCGCACTTCTGCCGCGACCTGGCCAACTTGTTGCTTACTGATCCCCTTGATCACGATTTCGGTTTGCGTCGGGGTTTCAGCCTTGACGCCTTCCGGCATCTGGTGCACCACGGGGTGCGAGAAACCCAGCGACAGGTTCAGCTTGTCGCCTTGCGCCTGTGCGCGGTAACCGACGCCAACCAGCGTCAGCTTGCGCTCGAAACCCTTCGTCACGCCGTTCACCATGTTCGCAACCAGCGCGCGCATCGTGCCCGACATCGCATTCGCTTCGCGGCTGTCGTCAATCGGCTCGAACTTCAGCGTGCCGTTGTCGTTCACCACTTTAACGAGGCGGTTTGCAGCCTGCGTAATCGTACCCAGCGGGCCCTTCACGGTGATACGCTCATCGCTCAGAGCCACTTCTGCGCCTTGCAGCGCGACAGGGCTTTTACCTACTCGAGACATGTTTCTCTCTCCTTTCGGCCTTAAGCGACGTAGCAGATGACTTCGCCGCCAACGCCCGTAGCGCGCGCCTTGCGGTCCGTCATCACGCCCTTCGGCGTCGATACGATTGCCACGCCGAGGCCATTCATGACCTGCGGGATGTCGTTACGGCCGCGGTATACACGCAGGCCAGGCTTCGAGACGCGCTCAAGGCGCTCGATGACCGGACGGCCAGCGTAGTACTTCAACGCGATGTTCAATTCCGACTTCGCACCTTCAGACTTCACTGCGAAATCGTCGATATAGCCTTCGTCCTTCAGGACCTGCGCAATCGCAACCTTGACTTTCGACGAGGGCATCGCCACCGAAACCTTCTCGACCATCTGCGCGTTGCGGATGCGAGTCAGCATATCGGCGATAGGATCACTCATGCTCATTTACGTTTCTCCTATTACCAGCTCGCCTTGGTCAGGCCAGGGATCTCGCCGCGGAACGCGATTTCGCGAATCTTGTTACGCGCCAGCCCGAATTTACGGAACGTACCGCGCGGACGACCAGTGATGGCGCAACGGTTGCGCTTACGGGTCGGGTTAGAGTTACGCGGCAGTTGCTGCAGTTCCAGACGGGCTGCATAACGCTCTTCATCCGACTTGCTTTGGTCGTCGATGACGGCCTTCAGCTCGGCGCGCTTGGGAGCGAACTTTGCAGCAAGGCGAGCGCGCTTCTTTTCACGTTCGATCAGTGCCAGTTTAGCCACGGTAACCTCAGTTTCTGAACGGGAACTTGAAGCTGGCGAGCAGTGCCTTTGCTTCGTCGTCGGTCTTCGCAGTCGTCGTGATGCTGATGTTCAGCCCACGCAGCGCGTCGATCTTGTCGTAATCGATTTCGGGGAAAATGATCTGCTCTTTCACACCGATGTTGTAGTTGCCACGACCGTCGAACGCACGACCCGACACGCCACGGAAGTCACGCACACGCGGGAGCGCAACCGTCACGAAACGGTCCAGAAATTCGTACATTGCCTGACCACGCAACGTGACCATTGCACCGATCGGATAGCCCTGACGGATCTTGAACCCAGCGATTGCCTTGCGTGCCTTCGTGATAACCGGCTTCTGGCCAGCAATCTTCGTCAGGTCGCCGACGGCGTTTTCGATGACTTTCTTGTCCGCGATTGCTTCACCGACACCCATGTTCAGGGTGATCTTGGTGATGCGCGGCACTTCCATCACAGACTTGTAACCGAACTTCTCGATGAGGCCGGGTACAACCTTCTCTTTGTAAAATTCTTGCAAACGAGCCATTTTTTACTCCGCTGCGTCAGGCGCTCAGCTCGGCACCGGTCGTCTTAAGGAAACGGACTTTCTTGTCTCCTTCGACCTTGATGCCTACACGCGACGCCTTGCCATTCGCGTCGACCAATGCGACGTTCGAAATTTGCAGCGGCATCGTCTTGGCTTCCACACCGCCCGTCGTACCCTTCATCGGGTTCGGCTTTACATGCTTCTTGACGAGATTAATACCCTCGACTGTCACATGGTTTTCGCCAACGGTCAGCACGATGCCGCGCTTGCCCTTGTCCTTGCCGGTGATGACGATAACTTCGTCACCTTTGCGAATCTTGTTCATCGCGACTCCTTACAGCACTTCCGGTGCCAGCGAGACGATCTTCATGAATCGTTCGCTACGCAACTCACGCGTGACCGGCCCAAAAATGCGGGTGCCGATAGGCTCGAGCTTGGTATTCAAAAGCACGGCGGCGTTGCCATCGAACTTGATTAGCGAGCCGTCTTGACGACGCACGCCCTTGGCGGTGCGAACCACCACGGCGTTATAAATTTCGCCTTTCTTTACGCGCCCGCGCGGCGTTGCCTCTTTGACGGTCACCTTGATGATGTCGCCAATGCTGGCATAACGACGCTTCGAGCCGCCGAGCACCTTGATGCACATGACTTCACGCGCACCCGTGTTGTCGGCCACTTCAAGCCGAGTTTCGGTCTGGATCATGGTTTATCTTTCCCAACTTAATCCGGTCACACCACCATGGCGCACCCGGTCAGTCTTGGTCCCGTCAGCCAATCGGCTGCTTGGGTTAGAACAGCAGCGACGGCAAACGAAACCCGCCATCGCAATCCGGTGAATCCTTCGGAGCAGACTGGCGCCTGAACCGCTTCCCCCACCAACTTCGCCCGCGACGGGGCTCCCACAAAGAGGGAAGACCGAAATTATAACAAATAATCTCGGTCTTGCAAGCGAAACTTACTGCGATTTCAACTGCTTCTACAACTTTGCGGCGTCAGATGACGCGAGCAGCCTCAACCAGGCGGGACACAACCCAAGCTTTCGTCTTCGAAATCGGACGCGTTTCCTGGATTTCAACGAGGTCACCCTCGTTGTACGTGTTCGCGTCGTCGTGCGCGTGGTACTTCTTCGAACGCACAACGTACTTGCCGTAGATCGGGTGCTTCACGCGGTGCTCGACCAGCACGGTGACCGTCTTGTCCATCTTGTTGCTGACGACCTTGCCGACCAGCGTCCGCTTGAGCGAGGTTTTTACGCTATCGTTCATTTCTGGTTCGCCTTCTCAGTCAGGACGGTCCGCACACGGGCGATGTCGCGACGAACCTTCTTCAGCTGGCTCGTGTTCGTGAGCTGCTGGGTCGCGAGTTGCATGCGCAGGCCGAATTGCGCCTTCAACAGGTCCGACAGCTCCTTGTTGAGCGCGGCCTGATCTTTCTGGTGAAGTTCGGAAGCCTTCATCATTTACTCCTTAGGCGCCGAGCTGGCGCACGATGAACGTCGTCTTCAGCGGCAGCTTCGCTGCAGCCAGACGGAACGCTTCGCGTGCCAGCTCTTCGGTTACGCCGTCCATTTCGTACAGCATCTTGCCCGGTTGAATCTCCGCGACGTAATACTCCGGGTTACCTTTACCGTTACCCATACGTACTTCCGCCGGCTTGTGCGAGATCGGCTTGTCCGGGAAGATGCGGATCCAGATGCGGCCACCACGCTTGATGTGGCGGGTCATGGCACGACGCGCCGCTTCAATCTGGCGCGCGGTCAGACGGCCGCGACCGATAGCCTTCAGACCGAATTCACCGAACGACACCGCGTTGCCGCGGGTTGCGATACCGGTGTTACGACCTTTCTGCTCTTTGCGATACTTTCTGCGTTTCGGTTGCAGCATCGTTATTCTCCAGTCTTCCCGTCGCCACCAGCGCGACGAGGAGCGCCACGGCGTGCACCTGCCGGGCCACCACCTTCACCATCGCGACGCGGACGGCGATCGCCACCCGGACGTGCGTTGCGGCGCGGACGCTTTTCTTCGGCGACTTCTTCCACCGCCGGAGCATCATTGCGGCCGAGCGTATCGCCCTTGTAGACCCACACCTTCACGCCAATGATGCCGTAGGTCGTCTTCGCTTCCGAAGTTGCGTAGTCGATATCGGCGCGCAGCGTATGAAGCGGCACGCGACCTTCGCGATACCATTCCGTACGGGCGATTTCGATACCATTCAGACGGCCAGCGCTCATGATCTTGATGCCCTGAGCACCCAGACGCATTGCGTTTTGCATCGCACGCTTCATCGCGCGGCGGAACATGATCCGGCGCTCGAGCTGTTGCGTGATCGAATCAGCGATCAATTGCGCATCGGTTTCCGGCTTGCGGATTTCCTCGATGTTGACGTGGACCGGAACGCCCATGCGGCGCTGCAGTTCCGTCTTCAGCAGTTCGATATCCTCGCCCTTCTTGCCGATGACCACACCCGGACGCGAGCTGTAAATCGTGATGCGCGCGTTTTTCGCCGGACGCTCGATGACGACACGGCCAACCGAAGCGTTCTTCAGCTTCTTCTTCAGGTATTCACGAACACCGATGTCTTCCTGCAACATCGCCGCGAAATTGTTGTTGTTCGCGTACCAACGCGACGCCCAATTGCGGCTGACGGCCAAACGGAAGCCAGTCGGATGAATTTTCTGTCCCATCGTATGACTCCTTAATTCCCGACCGTCACAGTGATGTGACAGGATTGCTTCTCGATGCGGTTACCGCGGCCTTTAGCGCGCGCAGTAAAACGCTTGAGAGAGGCAGCCTTGTCGACGTAGATGCTCGTAATCTTGAGCTCGTCGATATCGGCGCCTTCGTTGTGCTCCGCATTCGCGATCGCCGACAGCACGACCTTTTTCACGATTCCCGCAGCCTTCTTCGGCGAGAACGTCAGAACGTTCAACGCCTTGTCGACCGGCAAACCGCGGATCTGGTCAGCCACAAGGCGCGTTTTCTGCGCCGAGATGCGGGCACCGCGATGAATTGCTTTCACTTCCATCTTGATAGCCCCTTATTTCTTGGCCTTCTTGTCGGCCGCGTGACCCTTGAACGTCCGGGTCAATGCGAACTCGCCAAGCTTGTGGCCGACCATGTTTTCCGAGATGTACACCGGAACGTGTTGACGGCCGTTGTGCACGGCAATCGTCAGACCGATGAAATCCGGGAGGATCGTCGAACGACGCGACCAGGTTTTGATCGGCTTCTTGTCACGCGAAGCTGCAGCCGCCTCAACTTTCTTCAGCAAATGGGCGTCGCAGAACGGACCTTTTTTTACAGAACGTGCCATTGCCTACTCCTTAACGCTTGTGACGGCGCTGGACGATCATTGTCGTCGTGCGCTTGTTGCTACGGGTGCGATAACCCTTCGTCGGGGTACCCCACGGGCTCACCGGATCCCGACCTGCAGCCGTCTTGCCTTCACCACCACCGTGCGGGTGATCGACCGGGTTCATTGCAACGCCACGCACCGTCGGGCGGATGCCGCGCCAGCGGTTCGCGCCAGCCTTACCGATTTGACGGAGGCTATGCTCTTCGTTGCCCACTTCACCAATCGTCGCGCGGCACTCAACGTGAACGCGGCGGATTTCGCCCGAACGCAGACGAACCTGCGCGTAGGTGCCTTCACGAGCCAGCAACATCGCCGACGTACCAGCCGAACGCGCCATTTGCGCGCCCTTGCCCGGCAGCATTTCGATGCAGTGGATCGTCGTACCAACCGGAATGTTGCGGATCGGCAGCGTGTTACCTGCGCGGATCGGCGCTTCCGAACCGGACATCAATTGCTGTCCAACCGTCACACCCTTCGGAGCGATGATGTAGCGACGCTCGCCGTCTGCGTACAGAACCAACGCAATGTTTGCGCTTCGGTTCGGGTCATACTCGAGACGCTCAACCTTTGCAGGAATGCCGTCTTTCGTACGACGGAAGTCGACGATACGATAATGCTGCTTATGACCGCCACCCTTGTGACGGGTCGTGATATGGCCGTTGTTGTTACGGCCGGCGGTCACGCTCTGGGAATCGAGCAGGGGTGCGTACGGCTTACCCTTATGCAGATCCTTGTTGACCACCTTGACCATCGCGCGGCGGCCCGGCGAAGTCGGCTTAACTTTAACGATTGCCATGATTACTTGGCCTCCGCTTCAAAGTTGATTTCCTGGCCGGGCTTCAGGCAGACGTATGCCTTCTTCACGTCCTTGCGCTTGCCCATGAAGCGGCCAAAGCGCTTGGCTTTACCCTTCTGGACGAGCATGTTGACGGAATTGACTTCCACCTTGAACAGCAGCTCAACGGCAGCCTTCACTTCCTGCTTCGTGGCATCCGGCGCGACTTCGAACACAACCTGCTCGTTCTTGTCGGCCACCAGCGTCGCCTTTTCGGAGATCACCGGCGCGAGCAGGACCTGCATCAAACGATGATCGTTCTTGCGAATCTCGCTCATGACAGCAACTCCTCGATCTGGGCGACCGCAGCCTTCGTAATCAGGATCTTCTTGAAGTAGATCAACGAGAGCGGGTCGGCGTAACGCGGCTCGACAACTGCCACATGGGCGAGGTTGCGCGACGCGAGGTACAGGTTTTCGTCAACCGTGTCGGTGATCACCAGCACGGAGTCGAGACCCATCGCCTTGAATTTTTCGGCCAGCAGCTTCGTCTTCGGTGCTTCGAGCGTCAGCTCGTCGACCACAGAGATACGGCCTTCGCGAGCCAGCTGCGAGAAGATCGAGCAGAGACCTGCACGATGCATCTTCTTGTTGACCTTGTGCGAAAAGTTTTCTTCCGGCGAATTCGGGAAAATACGACCACCGCCGCGCCACAACGGGCTCGACGACATACCGGCACGGGCACGACCCGTACCCTTCTGGCGCCACGGCTTCTTGGTCGTGTGCTTGACCTGCTCACGATCCTTCTGCGCGCGGTTGCCGCTACGGGCATTCGCCTGGTAGGCCACTACGACCTGGTGAATCAGGGCTTCGTTGTAGTCACGGCCGAACACGACGTCCGACGCGCTAACAGCCGCACCTTCCTGACCATTGGCATTCAGGAGCTTAAGTTCCATTATTTCGCTCCTTTCACGGCGCGAGCCTTCACAGCCGGCGTCACGAAAACCTTACCGCCCTTCGCACCGGGAACAGCACCCTTGACCAGCAACAGCTTGCGGTCTGCGTCGATACGAGCGATTTCGAGGTTTTGCACCGTTACCGTATCGTCACCCATGTGACCGGTCATGCGCTTGCCCGGAAAAACACGACCCGGATCCTGCGCCATACCGATCGAGCCCGGCACATTGTGCGAGCGCGAGTTACCGTGCGATGCACGGCCGGATGCGAAGTTGTAACGCTTGATGGTACCGGCGTAGCCCTTACCAATCGACACGCCTTGCACGTCGACCTTCTGGCCCACTTCGAAAAGGTCGGGACCGACCACGGTGCCGTTCGACAGCTCGGCGGCCTTGGCGGCATCGATCTTGAATTCTTTGAGGATTTCACCGGCTTCAACACCGGCTTTGGCGAGATGACCGGCCAGCGGCTTCGTCACACGCGATGCACGGCGCGTACCGAATGCAACCTGAACGGCCGTGTAGCCGTCGGTTTCAACAGTCTTGATCTGCGTCACGCGGTTGTCGGACACGTCCAGCACGGTAACGGGAATCGAATCCCCTTCAGCCGTGAAGATACGGGTCATGCCAACCTTGCGACCTACGAGTCCAAGGCTCATCGTTTTCTCCATTCCCGACTGCGATTGGTCGGGGCTAATTTACAAAATGCCAGCGTTTTTCGACTTGAAGCGCACCGGCTTTTTTGCGCGAATGCGCGAAAAGCCTAGAAGTATAGCAAGGCTTTTCGTTTTCTGCAAGCAATCAAAGACTTAGCGACACCCAACAAGCCGGGAGTCGGCAGGAAGCCTTACTGCAGCTTGATCTCCACGTCCACGCCAGCCGGCAGGTCGAGCTTCATCAGCGCGTCGACGGTCTTGTCCGTCGGGTCGACGATGTCCATCAGGCGTTGGTGAGTGCGGATTTCGAGCTGGTCGCGCGAGGTCTTGTTGACGTGCGGCGAACGCAGGATGTCGAAACGCTGGATACGGGTCGGCAGTGGCACCGGACCACGAACGATAGCGCCAGTCCGCTTTGCCGTATCAACGATTTCGGCCGCCGATTGATCGATCAGACGATAGTCGAAAGCCTTCAGGCGAATGCGGATTTTCTGGTTCTGCATGACGATTCCTTGTAAAGAGCGAGGCGGCGTTGCGCCACCAAACGAAAAAAGAACGTAGGACCGGACACCCACTGAGGGCGGGTGCCCGGCCCCGGGCACCAATTACTGCAACTGCAAACCTTCGATTTTACTCGATGATCTTGGCGACGACACCGGCGCCGACGGTACGGCCACCTTCACGGATGGCGAAGCGCAGGCCTTCTTCCATCGCGATCGGCGCAATCAGCTTCACCGTGATCGACACGTTGTCGCCCGGCATCACCATTTCCTTGTCCTTCGGCAACTCGATCGAACCCGTCACGTCCGTCGTACGGAAGTAGAACTGCGGGCGATAGTTGTTGAAGAACGGCGTATGACGACCGCCCTCGTCCTTGCTCAGCACGTACACTTCTGCCGTGAAGTGCGTGTGCGGCGTGATCGAACCCGGCTTGGCCAGCACCTGACCACGCTCCACGTCTTCGCGCTTCGTGCCGCGCAGCAGGATACCCACGTTGTCGCCGGCCTGACCCTGGTCGAGCAGCTTGCGGAACATTTCCACGCCCGTGCAGGTCGTCTTCACCGTCGGCTTGATACCGACAATTTCGATTTCCTCGCCGACCTTCACCACGCCACGCTCCACGCGGCCCGTCACCACCGTGCCACGACCCGAGATCGAGAACACGTCTTCCACCGGCATCAGGAACGCACCGTCAACTGCGCGCTCCGGCGTCGGGATGTACGTGTCCAGCGCGTCGGCCAGGTTCATGATCGCCACTTCACCCAGTTCGCCCTTGTCGCCTTCCAGCGCCAGCTT
>NZ_JBNDKT010000066.1:0-24535 GCF_050435685.1 Paraburkholderia sp. GAS448 | reverse complement strand
GTCGCCGACGCGATCCTTGACCGGCTGGTGCACAACGCTCATCGCATCACGCTCGCGGGCGAATCGCTGCGCAAGACGCGCAGTCGATTGACCGCCAAGCCGCAGTCCGAGTAAAAAGGTAAAGGTCCCGCGTCGCTGCGCTCCGTTTGTTCGCGATGGCGTGGAATCCTTGTTCTCTTTGCCGTGGAATCACGATTCACTTTGCCCTGGAATGGCTGTTCTCTTTGCGTGGAATACGCACGCTGGACCTCCGGGCTGTACATGCAGGCTCTGGTGATCGCACACTTTGCGTTGTCGATGATGATGCGGCCCGGGCAGCCGCCAAACCACTCAAAGGCGCGACGGTGGCAGGCCAGCCATGTCTCGACGGTCTGGTCGAGCACGAGCTCGACATACTGGTGCCGCGACCAGCAGAGGGTCATGACGAAGAACCACGTCTTGATCTGTGCGCCCGATTCATGTGCCAGTACCGGCCCGGCGCCGAAGTCGACCTGTGCGGCCTCCGCTGGCGCAAACTCAAGGATCGTTGTGGCCGGCACGCCGCGTTCGGCCCTCAGGCCCAGCAGGATACGGCGCACCGCCGAGTAGCTGCCGGTGTAGCCATGGTTGCGTTTCAGCGCGTGGTGAATCGTTGTGCCCTGAACGCCGGCGTCATGCCAGTCACGGATCTGCTCGCGAAACGGCTCGAGCGTGGACACGCATGTGCTCGGCAAATGTGGAGTGCGGCCAAACACGCCGGCAATCACGGTATCGTCAGGCAACGGCTGCCCGGGATTTAGCCAGCCGCGCTCGTCAGCCATACGACGAACAGCGGTCAACTTCTTGCGACCCATCAGGCCGCTACGCCCGATGTCGCGATCAGAATCGCCTTGCCGCATGCGGACAAGGACTTGACGGTACTCAAACAATTCGAACCTCCGGTTGGTCATGGACACTCCGTTCAGAAAGAACGGGAGCGTACCCATCTGGAAAGTTCGAATCGCGTTCAACACCCCGCGCCAGTGGCGCCTATACGCCGATCATTGACTGGCTCCTTTACGCCGGTCACGGACTGGCGCCATAACGCCGATCCTGCGCTGGCGCCTATGCGCCGATCATCAGGCGGCGCCAATACGCCGGTCCCGGAATGGCTCCATAACGCCGGTCAGTGACACATGCAGGATAAGGCTGGCTACACGCCAGCGGATAGAAGGTAAGTAAGACGTTGGAGTCTTACGCGCGCGATGATCCACTTCAGACATGAAACAGACTTGGACCGTAGTAACACTTACCAGGAGGGACCTGCCTCATGATGAACCGGAGTTATCCACCGCCGGCCGGCGCCATGGTCGTAACAGGCGACCCGCCGGCCGGCCGTGGATAACTCCTGCACAGCAGCGTTCACGGCGCGTGCCTTGCCTTGCAGGCGATGCTGGTCCCTACCTACGACTATGCATGGCCCTGGGCAGTCTCGCCAACGGTTCGCCAGCCACACGGTCAATGGTCATGCAAAGCTGCAAAAACAAACCCTTGACAATTTGATGCTCATAGAAGGTGTGCAGTCTGTCTCGCCGCTGAATGCCGAATGTGTCCCCGATGACATGGGAATCGAACGGATGAATGGATAAATCAACCCCAGCTTGCAAAAAAGGAAAGTCCTTATAGCAGGTTGTGGCCTGCGCCGCACAGCACCGCGTGGATCGCGTCGCCCAGCGCACCCTTGAGCCAGTTCCGATCGAGTTTTCCGTCTGTCTTCATGTGACCGATGGCGGGCTCGATTGCGCTGCGCCGCCTGATCATCGCGCGCCGTCCGCGTGTGATGCCCCGCCGCAAGCCCGGGTGGTAGATCTTCACGCCGTCGACCGCGACACCCTTGTAGCCGCGGTCGACGATGGCGACTTCCGGCGTGGCGTCGCACAGGTTTGCCGCCTGTTCCAGCGCTTCAGCCAGCGTATGACCGTCGTACGGATTGCCCGGCATCGAGCGCATGCCAACCACCAGTCCTTCCTTGTGAGTCGTCTTGATCGACACCTTCACGCCGAATTCGTACGGCTTGCGCGCCTTGCCTTTGGCCAGACACTCGACTTCCGGCGCGTGTAGCGCGTAGAGCTTGTTCCTGTCCTTCGGCTTCTGCGACAGAATCCGCTTCGTGCGGCCAATCAGTTCCTGCAATGCCGCGCGGCTGCAATCGGCCACCGCGTCGAGTTGCCGCTCGACGTCGCGCATCACCCGGCCCACACGGGAGCGCAACGTGCGCAGTGTCTTTCTCATCCGCTTGTATTGCTTCGCATGCGCGTAACGACTGATCTGGCTGGCCAGGCGTGGCGCCTCGCGGTTGTAGTTCTGCCGCAGCTTCAGGCCGTGCCGCGCCGCGGCCTTCACCAGATGTTCGCGACACCGCTCGAGCAGGCGTGAATCAGTCGGATGCGCGATCGCCTTCTCCATGACCGTCGTATCGACGATTACGCGCTTCACGCTCGAGGCCTTGATCACGCCTGCACGCTTCGCGGCTTCAATCGTCTCTGCCAGCAATTCCTCAACACCGGCTTCGTACATCAGCCAGATGCCCAATGCGAACAACATTCCGTACCGCGGGATCGTGCTTGGTGTCAATCTGGGCGCACTGCCGGACTCGCTCGATCTAACCTACGTGAAGTCGCAGGTGAGCGCCGCGGTGCAGGATGCGATCGGTGTCACCCCAAGCGCGGTGACATCGCTTGCCGTGACGTCGAAGACCCTGATCAGCCCGCAGGAGGATGCCTCGATTACCGCGAGCCGTGAGGCGCTGATGGGCCGCAACGGCACGCCAACAGCCCAGCTGGCAGCGGCGCGCACGCAGATCGGGACGCTACGGCAGCAGATTGCGATGCTCTCGCAGTTCATCCAGAGCCTGGTCGACGACGGAACGATTCCGGGTGGCGATATTCCGGGCACGGGAGGCGGAGGCGGCGGGGATAGCACGGAGATCCTGCCGGTGGTGACGGCGACGTTTGACCCCGCGCTGCTGCCTGACGGCATGGATCTCGCGAACAGCAACATGACGGTGGTGGCGAGCGTCAACGAATGGCTTGCCGCGCGCACGACCTACGGACAGGTTTCGGGCTACTTCTATGCCGAGTCGACCTATGACCGTCTGACAGGCGCTGTGGGGTTCGGTCTCACGAACCAGTTTGGGGCGCCGGTCGGGGAGCTGGGCGCCGACGCGAACAGCATCATGATGTTCACCAACGTAGCCAAGGCCACGAGCGGCGTCTACTACCTGGGCGCCGTCGTGGAAACGACCGGCGCGCAGCCACCGTCGCAGGGCATCACGGTGGGCATGGCGGTCAACCTGATCGACGCGCTCATCTGGTTTTACAACCCGATCACCCAGCAATGGAACGGCGACGCGCCGAACCACCAGAACCCCATTGGCAACGTGGGCGGGATTTCGATCCTGAGCATCTGCCGGCACAACGGCCAGGCTGCCCAGGTGTTTCCCGCAGCCTCAACATGGCAGATCGCGGATCAGGTCACGTTCAATCCCGGTAGCAGCGTTTTCATCAATGTCGTGCCAGCGGGCTATCTCGCATGGAACACCGAGGCCGGTTCAGTTTCGGGAAGCTGATCCCGATATTCTCGCGTCAACTACTGGCTTCGAACTTCCCGATACCTGTCGTATCGACCAGACTCGCGATATCCGGCAGGGCCAGCTGGAGTGCCTTGCATCCCGAAAATGCCAGTGATCCGCTGCTGGCTACCAGGTAAGCGATATCCGTCGGTCCGCAGACCCGGTTTTCGACATCGTCATGCCGGAGTTTCAGCCCGTAGTATTCGTTGATCGCAGGCAGGATGCTGTACGTATCAAATGGATAACCGGTTATGGGAATCGGTTCGTGACCTGCCTCGGGGGGATCAAGCAACCCGAGATCGAACCGACTGTACCAGAACGACCTCCTGCCCCGGATGCGCGGGCTGCAGGCGGCCCCTCTCTCTATTCCTATTTCGATCACGGTATCCCGCCTGACCTTATCCCCGTGGATCGGTCCTTTCGCAACAGGTTTCCCATAGATCACCCTCTGCTCTGGCAGCAGAAAACCGGAAGTAAAATAGACCAGATCGCGAAGAATCTGGCGTGACGTTCTGTGGTAAATCGAGAATGCCTGTTTCATTTCCGACGTCCATCAGTGGGTCCCTTGATTGCCGCCTGTGGGCGGCGGTGGTGGCTGGCCGTTGATATAACCCGATGGCGGCTGTGCGCCCTGCGGTGAACCTGTCATGTTGACAGCGTACGAACGCGGCGAGCCCGTCTGGCCCACCGCACTGTTCGCCCAGTAGACGGTAAAGAGACCTGCCCCTGTCTGCAGGAAGCTGTCGGAACACGCGTTGGACAGGGTGACGTTGTCTCCAATCGACGACGTGAACGTCATCCCGTCGAGGCTGCCATTGAGCACATAGATCGAGATGACGTTACCCGAACGGAAGAAGCCCTGAATCTGCCCGCCACCCGGCACGATGAACACCGGGAAGCTGCCGGTCACCGTCGTATCACCGCCGGAGGCCCGGTACACTCCCGCACCGGCGACAATCACGAGGCTGCGACCGAAATTGGCAGCCATCGAACCCGAATAGTTGATGGCGAAATACTGCGTTGGCGTTTCTGTAACCGGATATCCGCTGGCGTTGATCTGGGCCTGTGCGTTGTTCAGGTCTCCCGCGAGATTGTTCCACGGGCCCACACAACCGATGGCCTGCGCGCTAACCCGATGCGGATTGCCGGAATTATTCACGTGGCCCACCATCGCGGCATTATTGTTCGAGTAATACGACAGCAGGCTCGAAAGGGCACTACTGATGGCGCTGTCGATCGCAGCGCTCGCCATGCCGCCGACCGCATCGACCGTATCGCCGTGCGGGTTGGAATAATTCGCCACGTGAGCCGACACCGTACTGGCCAGGCCCTGCAACTGGGCCGCTGTCCACGTCCCCAGTTGTGCCGCAGTCAGCTCGTGAGGGTTGGCGGTGTTGCCGATATGCGTGTCAAGTGTCGAGAGCGTAGCGCTTACCCCGGAAGTCACGGCGTTCGCGGCGGCGGCAATTGCCGCCGAAATGTCACCGGCGCTCAATGTGCCGAGTTCTGCGGGCGTCGTCTGGTGCGGGTTGTTCGTGTTGTTGATGTGGGCGTTCATCGTGCTTACGTTGGACGCGAGCACGGTGTTGACCGCATTCTGCGCAACACTGATCTGGTTGTTCGCCTGCGCGATCGGGTACATATCGACCTGCGCGAGGGTGGTCTGGTGGGGGTTTCCGTAGTCGGTGGTGTGGTTATCCAGCGTCTCATCGACTCCTGCGTCAGCCGCCATGCGCGCCGATGTCTCGACCTCGATGGCGGCATCCTGCTGGGACTGTGTCAAAGCCTGAAGCTGGCTGGGCGTGAGCCGGTGGGGGTTGGCGTGATCCGCTTCGTGCTCCGCGAGCAGATCGAGCTGTGCGCTGGCCGCCTGCGTCTGTGCATTGTCGGCCCCGTCCGCGTACGCCTTCACCTCGCCCTGTGCAATCGGGTCTCCCATCAACGCCAGCTGCTGAAGGCGGTCAATGGCATGGACCACGTACTCGAAAGTGATCAGCCCTTCCTGGCCCGCATCATGCAGCGCCTGCGAGGCAGGAAGATCGGCCACATCGTCGATGACCGATGGCCATTGTGGCGATCGTGTATCGGGTTCATACGTTTCGATCGCATTGGCGATCGCAGTTTGCGGTGTGGCGTACTGCGCGCCAAGCGCGTGATAATCGAGTTCAATGCTGCTGGAAACCGCCGGATCCGTGACAACAATGATCGAGACGATCTGCGTATCGTTGGCCGCTCCGTACTTCGCAGTGGCCAGATCCATGATTCCGGACAGGAAATACTGGTCGGGATCGAGCGGCTCGCCCGTCGCAACGTCTCGCACGACAAGGCTCGAAGCGTAAAATCCACCATAGTCTGTCGCGATCGCCCGGATGCCGGTCGATCCGATCACGTAATGTTCGTCGGTGATGTGGTTCGACGGCGCCTTTCCTGTTGCGTCCAGTGGCAAACTCGTGACAGACATATCAAGCTCTCCCGAACGTCAAGGTCAATGGTAAGAAAGGTTGTTGATCGCGGCCTGTAATGCGGCCTGCCACTGTGCGTAGGTCCAGCCGCCCAGCATTGCCACCGTGGTGTTATGGGGGTTATTGAAATTGCCGGCGTGGGCGTTGATGCTGTTGGCCTGCGGCGTCAGGTACGAGTTGTTTGCCGGGTTCACCATGTTGCTGGTGATGTTGCTGTTGATCTGCGTGCCCGTAAGCGTGCCGACCTGCGCGGCGCTCAGCTGGTGCGGATTGCCTGTGTTGTTGATGTGGTTGGTAGCCTGCGTGTTGACCGTGCCGATACTGCCGCTATCCCAGCCGCTCACCTGCGCGAGCGTCGTCTGGTGGGGATTGCTGTAATTGGTGATATGGGCATCGAGCTGGCTCTCGCTGGCCGCGAGCTGGTTCGTGGCCGGCTGCATGGCCGTCGAGATCACACTGTTGATCTGTGCCGTCGTGAGCCCGTCGATCTGGGCGAGCGTCACCTCATGCGGATTGTCTGTCCTGGCGATATGGGCGGCCATCGCAGCCGCATCCCGGGCCAGAGTCCCGTCGAGCGCGGCCACGATCGTGTTCAGGTTCGCGTCTGCCTCTTCGGTCGTGTAGCCCCCCACCAGGGCTGCCGTGTCCCGGTGAGGGTTGGCCTGGTCCGCCGCGTGAGTCTCGATATTGCCGAGCAGTGTGTTGTCGCCCGCCATGCGTGCGGCTGTCTGGCTGGCGATCAGCGCCGTGACCTGGGCAGCGGAATACATGTCCAGCTGCGCGAGTGTGGAGTGGTGCGGGTTGTTATAGTTCGTGATGTGTGCCGAGAGCTGCTGGGCCAGATTGGCGATGTCGCCGTCGCGCAGGTTCACCTGCTGGTCGATGAAGCCCAGCACCGTGTCGTACGACGCCGTTTCGGCCAGGCTCACGATCGCCATCAGCATCTCGATTGCCGTGACGATATAGTCCCAGTCGTACGTGTCGCCGATCGCGTGCAGGTGCGGTACGGGCGGATACGTATCCGGTTTGTTCGTGATGTCCTGGAATGCGACACCGCGGGTGTCGTCGGACAAGGCGGTGATTTCATCCGTGATCGCGGCAAGCGGCTGGCTGTAGTCGCCGCCCAGCGCCTGGTAGGTAATCAGGACATTGGGGCTCACGCCAGGATCGGTGATCACGATCACCGCGTCGACCTCCTTGCCCGTCAGTCTCGTTGTGTGTTCGTGCAGGAACTGGAAGCGGTACTGCAGCGGTAGCAGCGTGTGCTGCGTGAATGCGTCCACGATCTGAACGGATGCGCCAAAGAAAAGCCCCTGGCGGGGCGCGATGACGCGCACGGGCATGGTTCCGATCGCATGGGGCTCGCCAGTCACGAAGTTGTTCTGGCTCTCGCCCGAGAGGTCGAGCGCATAGCGGTAGAGATTCGGTATCATCGCTCGTCCCCTCTCACGGCAGTGCTGCAATGGCGTAGGCGGGGCTGCCGCCCGGGCCCTGCAGCTGGTTGATGGCGTTCTGTAGCGCCCCGGCCGAATAGCCTCCCGCACCCGTATTGGCCAGCGTGTCCTGATGCGGGTTGTTCATGTTTCCCGTGTGCGCCGAGATGTAGCCGTTCAGCGAATTCACGTCGGCGACGACCTGGTTGAGCGCTGCCGCGATGTTATTGTTGATGGTGGTCGACGGGTAGGTACCGAGCTGGGCGACTGTTACCTGATGCGGATTGCCCAGATTGCTGATGTGTGAGGTGAGCGGTGTGACGATGCTGTTCTGGATCGTCGTATACGTCCATGTGCCGGTGTTGACTGCCGTGTCCTGATGCGGATTGCCTGTGTTCGTGACGTGGTTGTTGACCGAGGTGGCGAGCCCCGAGGCCTGCGAGCCTGGCGTGGCGGCGCCAGCAGTCGCGGCACTGCTGATCTGCCCGCTCGTGAGCGTGCCGATATTCGCCGTCGTGTCCTGGTGCGGGTTGCTGGTGTTCGCAAAGTGGGCGTTCTGGACGGCCTCGGTCGCCGTGATCGACTGCATGAGCGCTGCCTGCATCGCAGCCATGGCCGCATCGGATTGCGCCGTCGACCAGCCGCCGATCTGGTTGGCCGTGACCTTGTGCGGATTGCCGTAGTCAGCGATGTGAGCATCAAGCGCGGCCTGGATCGTGGCGTCGGCCGCCTGCTGGTTGACCGTCTCAACGGCGATCGCCGCGGTCGACTCTTGCGTGGTGTAGCCGCCGATCAGGTGGGCAGTGTCCTGATGCGGGTTGCCAAAATCCGTCTCGTGCGCGTCAAGCGCGGAGCCTGCGGCCGCGATCGAATCGAGGACCTCGCTGACGCAGCTTTGCGCCCAGGCCATCAATTCGCCCTGTGCGCCGCCCTGTCCCTGCAGGATGGATGCACTCAGGCGCTCGAGCGCAACAACGATGTACTCCGCACCGTAGATGTCGTCGGCGATGTGGGGATGATGAGGCGTGGGCGGGTAGGCGGACGGCTTGCCCGTCACATCGGCCCAGCTCACGGGTCCATCATTGATGTGCAGGTTATCGATCGCGATCTGCAGGGCACCGAGCGCCACATTGTTGACCCCACCGAGCGCCTGATAGGTCACACGAACTGTCTGGCTCACCGTGAGGTCGGTAATCACGACAACCTCGTCGATCTCGCTGCCGCATCGCATGGATGCGCCGACATCCATCTGTGTCGCGTAGTACTGTACCCCTGGTGTCAGGGGCAGGCCGGTGGCATCATCGGTCACCACTAGGGAAGCGGCGAAAAAAAGCCCATAATTGAGCGGAAAGGCTCGAATGCTGCGTAACCCGATCATCTGGATTTCGTCTTCGACCAGGTTGCTGCCCGCGCTGCCGCCGGGGTCGAAGGGAAGGGATACAGGCGGCGAAGCGGGTGATGTAGGCATAAACACTCCCACGTATCTGGAGGCAGTTTGTGGGCCCGGCGCCGGGGTCGACGTTACGTCGCAGAACTGAGCGAGCTGGAGAAGGTTTCGAATGCGAGGTACAGCTGGCTCACGAGGTCTGCCACCTGCGACACGGTCGCGAATGCGTCTGCCGTCCAGTAAGCAATGCCGGCTGGCTCAGCGATAACCTGAACAACATTGCCGGAAAGCTGGGTCGTGTTTTCGGACAGCGAAGTCACCGACATCTGGTTGGTTTCGCCTGGTGTCTTCATCCAGGTGGTGAGCACGGGTGCGCCCGGTGTCGTGGTGCTGTCGACGGTGAAGCCGAACGAGACCGTGTCCATGTTCAGGCCGTTGAGGCTCACCACGCTCAGCAGGGCGTTGCTGGGCTGCCCGCTTGCCCTGACTGAAATGCGCACCAGCCAGACTCCGCTGCCGGTGTCCGTGGCTGCATCGCCTCCGGTGACAATCCATTGCACGTCAGGGAACACGGTCTGCGTTTGCGCCGGACCCGGCATCGCGATCTGCCCCAGTGGTGTCCAGACATTGGCAACGTTGTCGGTGTTGGCCGCAATGGTCTCCTGTGCCGCGACGACAGCGCTGACAGCGTTCACGGCCGTCTGGATCAGGACGTTGGACGTCATGCCATTGAGTTCTGCGGAATTGGCGGCCGTGCCCTGAAGAATCGCGCTCGCGAGTTGCGCCTGCGTCAACCCGTATGCGAGCTCGCTGTTAGCCGCGGTGCCCGAGAGAATGCTCGCGCTGAGCTCTGAGACCGACATGCCACCGAGCTGGTTGGCATTGGCGGCGGTTCCCGACAGGATGGCCGCCGTCAGGGCATCCTGGGTGAGACCGTACGCGAGAGTGGCGTTTGCGACTGTGGCGTGCGCGATATAGTCCTGCCAGTCGGCTGGTGACATGCCGCCGAACGTCGACGCATCGCCCGACACGCTGCTCGTGATGTAATTGAGCAGGTCCTGTGGTGTCATGCCCCCGATCGTGGTCGCATTCGAGGCCGTGCCTTCCAGGATCGAGGCGGCGAGTTCACTGAGCGTCAGGCCGTACGCGAGTGTGCTGTTTGCCGCCGTAGCGGTGAGGGGCAGGTAGCCCTGCAGGAGATTGTTGACGTCGCCGGCGGTGACCGCGCCGACCTGTGCCGCCGTAACCTGGTGCGGGTTGCTGTAGTTCGTGATGTGGCTGTTCAGTTGCCCCATGGCACCGGTCTGGGCAATGGCGGCCGCGGTCGCCGCAGGCGTCATGTAGAGATCGTTGCTGGTGCCGGCGACCGCATCCGCTGTACTCGCCGTTGACAGGTTGCGCACGTTACCCAGGCCCACCTGGGCGGCGCTCACCTGGTGCGGGTTGCCAAAGTCAAGCAGGTGCTGGTTGATCGTGATGCCGACGGTGCCGTTGATCGCCGCAGCTGTGGTAGACGGCGTCATGTAGAGCGTGTTCGAGGTGCCGCTCACCCCGTCGGCTGGCGCCGCGACGCCATAATTTTTGACGTTGGCGAGGCCCACCTGGGCAGCCGTGACCTGGTGCGGGTTGCTGGTGTTGCTGGTGTGAATCAGGAAGGGGCCCAGAACCTGTGTCTGGATCGCCGCCGCGGTCGTCGCCGGGGTCATATAAAGCGTGGTCGAGGTGCCGGCGGCCGCGTCACTGCTGGCCGCAACGCCATAGTTCTGGACGTTTCCGAGCCCGACCTGGGCAGCGGTGACCACGTGCGGATTGTCGTGATCGGCCTCGTGAGCGGCGAGACCCGCACCGCCTGTTTCCTGCAACGTATCCTGGATACCGGCGAGCGCCTGAACGACGGCGTCCATCCCGACCATGTCATAGACGTCCCAGGTATGGGCCTCGGGCGGGAAGGCATAGGGCGTACCGCTGATCTCTTCCCACGAGCTCACGCGCGCGTTGTTCATCGCGCCTGCGAGTATCTCCGCGATCGTGGCGGCGTCGAGCACCCAGATCCCGCCGATAGTCTGGTACCGCAGCTGCACCACCCCGGACAGGGCGGTGTTGATGAAGCTGATGGAGCCGTGGACCCGCATGGCGCACGAACGGCTCGCGGAAATGAACCAGTGCGTGCAGAAGTAGTCCGTCCCTTCCCTGAGCGTCGTGATCTGTCCGCTCGTATCCTTGAACCGGATCTGGAGTGTGTCGGCAAAATAGGGGGCGGCCGCCGGGATGATCAGGTGCTGATCGCGGAAATTCTGGGCAACCAGTACCTGCTGCTCTCCGGTGATCAGGTTCGAGGCGAGCGAACCTGTTGGATCGAACGGGTACGAGGGCATGGTAGACATACGTGTCGTACTCCTGAAAACGCGTCGCTCATCGTATGGCTGTGCGAAGGACCATAGGATGATGAGCGATTTTTTCCGGAGAAAACGATGTATGCCCTGGTATCTGCGATCGGTAAATCACGGGGCGGTGGACAGGACTGGTGTGCCATCGATCTCGGGGACATGACCTTTTCAACGGTCATCCAGAATTTCTCGGCGGTCTATGCGGTGCTGACCAATCCCTTTCTCAGCGACCCCGTCAGCCTGAATCTCAACGACGTGTTGGGTACCTGCGCCGGCACCGGCGTCGCCCCCATCACCGACCAGCAACAGACCTTCAACCAGTACCTGGCCACACTCGGCGATGCAGCACTGCCAACGTCCGATACCATCCCCACGCTCGACACCCGCTACGCGCGCTATCAGGACGCATTTCAGGCAGGCTATGCAATCGAGCCGATCAGCCCGGGCGCGTCGCTGTCCAGCCCGCTACCTGCCGCGGAGAAGACGGATCTGTTTCTCACGCGCGCCCGAACGTCCTACAGGTCGTTCTTCCAGAGCTGCATGGTGAGCGTGAACGGATTCTTTCACCTGATCGACAGCGACGGCCAGAACGGAATATGGGTGACGGACGGGATGAAATCCGTGACTCATGCAAAAAAAAACAAGGTGGGAATCCTGGATTTTCAGGACCTGGGAACACTTACCTATATCCCGATCACGCGCGGGATGCTCTTCAAACAGATCGATACAGAGAACCTGGGCAATCACGCGTACCTGAATCTGGGAAGGGATCTGACGGGCTACACCGTGATGGCGGTCATCGGGGGGTATCTACACGTGCTGGATCCGAAGACTGTCACGCTGGTGGGCACTGACTCGATCATGATCGACTTCAACAACCTGCCGCTCTTCGATCGCTGGTACGAATCGAAACGCTTCATCGACCTTTCGGCGATGCCGCTGACATCGTGGCCAGACAACCCGCATGCGTTCACGGTCGGCGAGATGATCTCCGACGCCTTTGTCGAGGCCTATCTCACGCTCAGTCAGTCCTTCATCGTGCTCATCGACAACACCGAACTCTGGACGGAGTGCCTGGGCGTCGAGGCGCCACGCTGGCCCCACGCCTATATCAGCTATGTCGAACCCGTCTGGCCGCTCGTGACAGGATGCGGAAAAATTGCGGAATACTGGCCTGTCCCGGAGGACAGGCAGTGGTCGCTAAGGGTGGAGGATAACTTCAGGAACAACCATATTTACAGGACCGTCGACGCAAAGGCAGAGACGGGTCTTTCCAGCAGCCGCAACCCCATGCACGAGACGGGCCTGAGCCCCGGCTACTTTCTGCAGATCGGATGTGACATCGATCTGAAGGGCAGCTGATCACATTACCTGATCACAGCGCCGGCATCAGCTCTCGTCTTCGCAGGATCCCGTTCGCCTGAAAACGGCGGACTTGCCAAGCATGCTCGAAAACGTATAGTGGAACTGGCCGTCCTGCGGCGAGAATATCCCGGACTCCTCCAGCTTTTTCACCATCGACAGGCCCAGGCCCAGCGCCGCCTCGGAGAATGTCTCGAGTGCCTCTGGAGGGGTGTCGTAGTCCGAGGAGACGGCGTCGATGACGGCGTTGTCGATCTCCTCTTCGGCGTATTCGCGGGTGCTCACGTAGCACGACAACCAGCTCAACATTGCCTGAGGGTCGGTATCGAGTACATCGGACAGGTCCTCGACATCGCGCCTGTATTCGTCGATGGCTGACCGCAGGTCCAGTATTACCGTGTCCGGTTGACGCAGCGTCATGTCTGGGCTCCTACATGGGGGGTATTACAGGAGGTTATGCCTGTTGTAGCGCTCTGAGTTCAGCCTGGCGGGCGGCGCTCCTTTCCTCGCAGGCTTTCTCGAGCGCTTCGTAGACATCGGGCTTCCTGTTGAGCTCCCCGACGTTGCACAGGAACGCCATTTGGTGGACGAAGAACCGGATCGCAGGGTCATCGCGGATTTGCTGGGAGCCGAGCTTGTCGGCATGGCACTGATTGATCGCGCGCACCAGTGATCGCGCGATGCCGCTCAGATTGGACGCGCCCTGCTGGATGTTGAGAGCTTCTTCGTGCCGGTTTGGCGCAGCCTGGTTCATGTCGCTGTGGTTCATCGTGTTTCCAGAGGTCATTTTGCGGGTAGGGTGGGAAGATGATCGAGCCACGTCTCGAAGCGTTGCCACAGGGACGGGCGGCGTTTGATGCTGGTTGCGAGTTCTTCGCGCGTCAGACCTTCCTTTACCAGGTCGAGGAACAGCAGGTTGATCTCACCAGCTGCGCGAACAGCATCGTAGTAGAGCGCAGACTGGGGGCGGGCAGGGTGTGTGTTGGAACTGGACGTCACGTTTCGCAGTTTTCGACATAGGGATGGGCGACGCAGGCATAACAGTCGTCCATGGTTACCGTCTGGGCCTGTTCGTAAAGCTCCTTCGCGGCCTCGATAAAATGGTCAGCCTCTTCGCCCTGCAGATAGATGTTTTCGCCAATGGCAACGGTTGGCATGAGCTCGTCGACATCGATCTTGACGTTACGGACATGCCACGCGCTGATGCGGATGAGTTCGTCGAACCGCGGCACTGTACGCCCGGCGTGACGGCTGATTTTCGCCTTCGCAGCGGTGCGGCTGCTGCAGGGGACAACGGTTGCGCCCGGCCCCTCGGCGTCATGAAGTACCGCTTCGATCTGCCTGGTGCCGCTCACGAGGAATTCACGGATCTCGTGCCCGCGATATTCGTCAGTCCAGTCGGGCGCGTTCTTCATCCGCTTTATCCCTGGATGGTTCGATGATCTTCACCTGAAAAACTTCCGGCCATCTGTCTACGGACACTGATGTGCTCGCAAGAAACCAGGATCCGGAAATGTTCTGAACACAAAGCAGATACTTCGCTCCGTAGCCATCATCCGCGACGGCTACGATCGTTTCGTGCCCCGGCTGCGGGGTTGGGTACATGCCGCAGAGCGCTTTCGCACTGCGTGCCGAAATACGCCTCATTTTTTGCGGACCATAGCTCCAGTGGTTTCCGCTTTCCGGAAGTCCAGTCTGTCTGATTTGAATCACGGCGTGCTCCGTCTATCGCTGGCCGAACCAGCGGTCGGATCATCGACTGTGAAACGAAGGTACGCAGTTGAGGTGAGTGTCTGAATGGATTTCGGATCGTGGGCGACGACGTCCCGGCCTGCACGATTAACCCGGTAGCGGACGGGTTTGTCTGCATAGACCCAGGCTGTCTGGCCGGAGAGTTTCGCGATGACCACCTTCTTTCCTATGTCTGCGGAAAACGCGGGGTGGTGGACCGCCACGATTGTGCAGCGCGAATTTATGAACAGTTGTCTACCGTCGATGTCGAAGGCCGGTTCCTCCGGCGTACCCTGATTAATTTTCATTTTGTTTCGTTAGTGCGTGCAACTGGGGCGAGACGCAGAAATACAGCCGCCGCCTGTCGCAATACGATTCGATGTACCAGCGGCGCCATTCGGCGCGAATTCTGCTGCTGATGAGTTCGCCCACCTCTCCCAGTTCGCGACGATCCCAGAATCCCGTACCATGTCCTGCACAGGTGAGGTAGAGGTCGTGGCCGAACGCTGCTGCGGGACTGCCCGCATCGGGATGTGAGCCGTATCCATCTGCAGCCGTGACCTGTGCGCATTCGGCTGGCCAGGCTGCGGCGAATGCCTCGACAAAGGCGCGGGCAATCGCATCGGTCTCACGGGCGCTTCTGATTTTCCTTCCTTCCGGGCCATCGGCCCAGATGGCTGAAATGACAAAGTGACGTGCAGCCGTTTCGATTTCCTGTGTGTTCATGAGATCAGAGAGCCCGGCCGGTAGCTAAGTGGATGTTTCTCGAACCGATGCAGGGCTGGGCGCTTCTCGAAATGCGCTGGACTTGCCAGCTGTGTGTGGAGTTGGGCAAGTCTCGTAGCAACTGCTCATATTGCGCTACGCGTTCATCCGTGAAGAGTCCGACAATCGAGCCGGAGGAGGGGAGCCGGACCAATGCCTTTACGTCAGCACGCCGGAGCATGAATTCGGCCAGCGCCGGGAGGCAGTCGCGATGCAGCATGATGCTGCCTACGCTAGGTTTTCCGTTCACCAGGCCGTTCCATGGACCTGTGAGTACCGTATCGACGGGCAGCGAGAGATAGTCGAGAATGCCCAGCCGGCCATCCTCATTGACGTCGCACAGTACGCGCATCATGTAGGTACAGGCCTCGCCCGTGAGCGCCTTGATGCCAAAATGTTCGAGATGCTTCCAGTTGCTGATTGTCAGTGATTCCAATTGGACTCCTTACGAGTTATAGAAAACCGCATTGGTGCGGCCGTGTGACCGTTCAGGCCAGGCGGACGATGACCAGGCGCGTGGCGCGTCATAGGCTGAAAGTCTGTCTGAAACAGTCCGCCAGAAGCGCCCGCTGTTCTTCGTCGAGGCCGACGGGGTTCATTGGGGTGAAGCTGGCAAATTCCTCCATGCTGTAGTTCAAGGTCGAAGCGCGGATATCGGCGCGCTGCAACCCTTCGATCAGGATTGCCCATCCCAGATCGGCCCGGTTGAGCAGGAACTGTGTTGCCTGAGTCGTGTGGTCCGTGTAGAAGCCACTAGGCCAGTTCTTCAGATGCGCCTGCCTGGCGAGGCGCACATCCTGCTGATAGTGCTTCAGGCCAAATGCGCCGCTGCCGATCGGACCTCTTCCGCCGGCCAGTGCCTGCGCGCTAAAGAGGTTCCTGAAGAAGTCGACGCCCGCCTCACTGCCCACGGACGGGTCCGCAACAGGGGTCGGTGCGGGCGTTGGCTGGGCGGGTGAGTGATGGGTTGCGTCGTGGGTTGCGTCGATATCCGATTGCTCGACCGTGTCGACCAGATGCAGCAGATGAGACTGGTGGTGGTTGACGAGTTCTTCCCTGAGTACCTCCTTTGCCCTGGCGAGTGCCTGCCCTGTTGTTGGTCGAGGCCTCGGCCCGCTGGCTGCCGTCGTTGCGGCCACCACAGGGAGAAGATCTTCCTGCGTGTCTTCGGGTATGGCGTGCCGGGCAGGCAGCACGTCTCGCGCCTGCCCGGCCACCCCCTCGTTCTGCAGTCGCAGGGCCAGTTGCAGGAGTTCTCGCTGGGCACGGGTATGGTGCTGGCCGATCGACGCGAGCGCCTGGGCGATTTCATCACGGGTCATGTCATGTCCGTTCAGGTCATGGTGACGTGCGTGTTGTAGACCTTCGGTACGGCGATGTTGCGGGCATCCAGCACGCACGTCTGGACGTTGCTGAACGCACCATAGGTCGCGGCGTAGTGGGAAATCAGGAAAAGCTGGCTGAAGGGCCGCGTCTCCATGATGTGCCTGATGGCGTTGATCGCATTGCTGCGATGCCCGGCGTCGAACGTGGCGCCCCATTCGTCAAGGAGCAGGGGGCCGTCGTCGAGATGAAGGCATTTCAGACCGACAATCCGGAACGCCAGATCGATGATCTCCAGCATTCCATCGCTGCCGTCGCTGACATCATCCTTGATGTCGCGTTCCGGGCCCACCCTTAGAGGAAACCTGTAGTCGAGACCGGCGCCCTTTTCCGTCGTCGTTCCGCAAGGGACAACTTCCAGTGGATAAACCCAGACCCGGCTGATGAGCTGGTTCATCTGGTGGATGAAGACACGGATGAAGCCCAGTAACCCTTGCGCGATCAGGCCGTCGGTTGGAGAGAGCTCACGCATGGTTGCAGCAAGCGCTTCTTCCTCCATGGAGCGCTGCAGGATAGTCTGTTCGAGGTTCGCGACAATCGCCTTCTGCTGGTTGAGATTCGCAAGGATTTCCTCCTTGCGCGAGAGCGTGCTTTGGACGTGGCGGATACATTCATGGATGCTCGCGCGCCAGAGCATCTCGATCTGCTCACGGGTGAGATTTTCGAACGCGCGGCACGCTGAGTCGACGCGTGCGGACAACGCGATCGCCTCGGCGAGCTTCCTGCGATACTGAACGAACTCGCCAAGGGACCTGCGCGCTGCCGTCAGCGCCCTGGTGAGTGCCTCGATGTTGCGCTCCGACTCGCGCAGTTTCTGCGATGTCTCGCCCAGCGTCGCGTCCCCCAGGCGCTCGGACTGGACGAGCAGTTCCTTCACTTTCGCGATTTCAGCGTCCTGTTCGGCCGCCTTGACCTCGAGTTTCAGATCCTCGCCGAGCAGCGAAAGCATGCCGATGACCTTTGCTGGCGCCACTTTCATGGCGTTTGTCTGCGCAAGGTGATCCCAGAACGGTTCGAGCGCGCTCGCCATGCGCGTGATCTGGATGATCTCCCGGTAAAGGTCGCCGTATGCCTGGATGGCGGCCACCGACTCTTCGGCTTTCGTCACCCGCTTTTCCAGGCGGGCGAGCGCTTCTACGCCTGCGGCGATTTCCTTCTCCAGCTGCTGCAACGTGTCCGCACCAACGCCATAGGTGAAGACATGACGGCACTTCGGGCAGGTGACGCTCCCATGCGTACGGTGCTGTTCGGCGTGCTGCTTTTTTGCCTGCAGTTGCGCCAGTTGCCGGTTGCCGCCCGTAACAGCCTCCCTGAGCTTGAGCAGTTGCTCACGCCCTTCCTTAAGCCGGATCGAACTGAAGAGACCTTCTTCGTTGGCGGGCAGTTCAGCGAGCTTCTCCGATAGCGTCTCCACAATCGACTGGAAGGATTGCATGGCCGCCGTGGCGTCGAATCCCTCGAGGCCGAGGCGCCGTGCCTTGAGCACCTGCTGGCGTTGCTCCTGCGCCCGCCTGATGCGCGAGCGCAGGGTGTTCAGATCGTCCGTTCCTCGCCGCCGAAGAATTTCGACTGTTTCCCTGAGCTTTTCGTGTTCGCTCACGCACCGCGTGAGCACGGCCTCCTGCCCCGTGATGCTGCCGCGGATCGCTTCGATGTGGCGGTCGACAGCGTCCGTGCCTTCAAAGGTGAGCTTTTTCGGGAACACGCCATCCGCGCCAGCTGGATCGGCGGGCGCCTGTACGCGCATGGCGAGCAGCTGCCGGCTCATTGCATGAAGCTCGCGTTCGCGCTCGCGGCGACAGGCATCGATTTCCTCGACTGGGCGCTCGATCGGCGCGCGCAGCTCGATGAGACGCGTGAGCTCCGCGTGCAGACCCTTGACCTCGGCATCGAGCTTTGCCTGTTCCTCCTGTGTGATGATCTTTGCCTGCTCGAGCACGAGCTGCCGGCGGTCGAGCTTGAGCGCGCCCGAGACGTTGCGCCACTCTTCCTTGAGGCGGTTGTAGACGGTGATCGCGTAGTCATAGTTGACATCCGAGAGCATGGTGAACCATTCGCGCCGGCGTGTCGGTCCCATGGAGGTGAACCGTTCAGCGCCAAGCGCAAGTTCGTGCGTCTCGGGCGTGACGCCAAACGCCTGCCTGACCAGCTCCTTTTGCACCGTAGCCGTGCCGCCAGAGTTCAGCTCCCTGCCACCGTCCTTGCGGAAACTGTGAGGTTGCCTGAGGGCAAAATCGCTTTTGAGGACATAGTGATGACCTCCATCCAGGATATGGATTTCCTTGGATCCGTCCTTGCTGTAGTCGGCGGGGCTTCCAGGCAGGGGCGTGAGCTCGTGCAGCAGGGAGGATTTGCCTGAACCGTTGGTGCCGAGGATCAACTGGACGGCTTCGGTGGGCTGGATGGTGAAGCTCTGGATCTGGTTCAGGGCGAAACGTTTATAACCCTTCAGGATCAACGCCGTGTAGCGCATCGTGAGCTGCCTGTGCTTAAACCTTCAGGCGCATGACGCCTTGACATGGACGTACGAGGAGGTCCCTTGCGTCATTTTCATTGCGTATCCCTGGTATCCCGCGTCAAATCCGCTGCCCTTCGACCTTCTTCATGAACGGGAGCAGGTGGCGGTTGAGCGCATCAAGATCCTCAAATTCGTTGGCCTTCGCGTTTTTCGCCAGGCGTGCGGCCATGTCGCTTTCGACCGCGCGCATGTCAATGCGATGGACGCCGACACCGCCGCATCGCGCCGGCACTTCCCTGTCGACGAAGTGCTGACCGAACCTGCGCCAGGCCGCAACCGTGCCGTTGTCGTCAGCATGCGTCACACGTCCCAGCGTCCAGAACAGGCGTGTCGTTTCCCCTTCCTCTTCCGCGTGCACGACCTCGCCCATCACAACGGCGACCAGATCACCCCGCCGGGACGGCTTGGTTGGCTTGTTCAGGAACGGCGTTCCCATGTTGTGTCGCTGGCTTTTCCATCAGTTCGTCGGGTCCATCGTTGTTGGTGTCCATCCTTCGTCAGGAAATTCGTCCTGCATGACTTCGGTGACTTCATCGGCAAGATCGGGGCGATGCGTCACGATCCACGTCGCGAGGTCGCCACGTGTAACGCCGTCGATGTTGTCAGACCGCACAGAACTGATCACGCGATGCACGTCGACCTTGCGCAGTTGGCCGATCGAGTCGGCGGAAATCCTGATATACAGATCGAGGGTCTTTTTCTTGTTCATCAATCAGACTCCGTTATTCGTTGTTTCCAGCATGAAAGTTTTTGCGTACTCGTACGCGTGATCCGGTATCGGGAATTCATTGGCGTCGTGCTGCCGCGCGGCACGATTCGTCATGTCGTTCTCGATGGCGGGCATGTCGACCAGCGCGGCGGAAAGCAGCTGGTAGTTCTCCGGTACATCCGGACAGACATAGTGCGTGCCAAAAATGCGGAAGGCGCTCACGATGCCGTCCTGTGCGACGCCTGTGACGCGGCCGAGTGACCAGAAGCACGCGAGCAGTGTGCCTTCTTCAGCGACAAGCATGGGCCTCGTTCTCACCATCAGGATCAGGTCACCACGCTGTGCTACGGGCTCTTTGATTTCGCTATTCTTCATATATTCACTTCCTGTTAACGGCTTTCCAATCAGGGGATGATCGTATGCAGTACTTTTTAGTATTTCATTTGCAAACTATCGCAAGGGGATATCATGGCCAACCCCTCGCCATCCCATCTTCAACCTGTTTCGATCGGTATCGTTGCAGAGAACAAGCTGCCTTCGAGTAACCTGATCGAGGTCACCCCGATTGAGAAATTGCCGTTCGTTGATGGTGAGTTGACCCAGACAGGAACGACGCTCTCGGCGTCTGGCACGGACGTGAACGGCGCGGCATACAGCACCCAGGTGGCTTCCTCCACCACAATCAAGGCTGAATGGCTACGGGAGGGGGAATCCAACCGGGTGAGCGCGCCTGACGTCAGGCGTGGCGCCCGTGTCAAGCTGTACCAGTTTGCGGATTCGGACAGGTATTACTGGACGGTGTGCGGCGACGATTCGAGCCTGCGCAAGCTTGAGACCGTGACGCACGCGTGGAGTGGAACGCAGGACGAATCGGCGAAGCTCGACCCGTCGAACAGCTACTTCTTTCAGGTTTCAACCCATACGGGCCTCGTGACGCTGACCACCTCGAAGGCGAACGGGGAGGCGCACGCCTACGGAATCCAGCTCAACACCAGGGAAGGTTACTTGCGTATCCAGGACGATATCGGCAACTACCTCATTCTCGATTCGACGCAGAATCTCTTCGAGATCGGTAATGGCGACCAGTCGCTGCTTCAGATGATGCAGACCAGGCTGAGTATCCTGACGCAGGACGAAATCGACATCAGGACGACGAATCTCAACATCGAGGCCAATACGACCCATACCGGCACTCTTACCGAAAACGGCGCGCTGCAACTCAATGGCGACATGACCACGGCGCCCGGTGCGGGGAGCGCAGGCACTGGCCAGGTGAGCATCGCGGCAAACGTCAACGTCAAGGGCAACGCCCAGATTACGGGAAATACGACGACGCAGAAGCTGACATCGGTTGAGGATATCGACGCTCCCAACGTCAATTGACGGGCAGACCACTGCGTACGCTTGTCGGAGAGCCGGTTGATGACCGTTTATCGCTGGTGGGTGTCCGTTCCTGTACGGGAGGTTGCGCTGCGGGTTGGGGGGGCTTTTCAGCGTGCTGGTTTGATTCCCTTTTCTTTTCGCGTCGTTTTTGCAGTTTGGCATTCCAGCCGAGAAAAATATGCGGTGGTGTAAACCACGTATCCCATGTCTGCAAGGTGAGTGAGTCTCCATGAACAATGACGGCCGGAATCCCGCGCAGGGACAGCTGGAGAAAGGTCATGTGAACGCAGAGACGATCCTTGTCGACACACGTAGCGTGAAACTGGGTCGGATAATTGAAACCGAGATTGTGGAAAGTTTCGGCAAGGGCGATGACCATGCCGCCTGCGCCGCAGGCCGGTTCCAGAACGGTGAGGAAGCCATGCTCACGGATCTGTTCCCGAACGTCGTCCTCGTTGCGCAAGGTCATGAGCGCCATGAGGCTCTGAACACCGCCGGGCGTAAAGAATTGCCCGAGGCGGTCATTGCCTACGTCCAGCATGCTGAAAATCTGGCCCAGTACGTCGCCGTCGTGATCGATCACTGAACGCCCCCCAAGACCGGGCGAACCGAGCTCGTCAGTGCGCTCCCGATAACACAGCAACAGCTCGGCGAACATGTGCGCGATTTTTGTGACCTCGTCGGGGGTATAGCCTTTTGCAATTTCCAGATAGCGCTTCTCACGTCTGTCGCGCTGGGCGAAATCGAAACGGTTGCTCAGCGCAATGGCACTCATTTCGATGAAGTCGGCAAAGACAGAGTACGGGTTATGCCTCGAAAAGAGGTCACGCATGAGTTCCACGATGGTGTGCTGATGCGGGTCGACCCTGATCGAAAACTGGTTTCTGTTTCGACGGCCCATAAGCAGATCTCCTGAAGGGAAAATAAAGGAGGACGCCGCAAGGCGTCCTCAATGACTGTTCCCAGCAGTGATATATATCCGAGACCTGTTTTATTGCCGCGAGCTTAAGCGCTACTGCTGCCAGTCGAGTTCTCGGCCAACGGGATATACCGGCGTCAGGCTCGCGAGGTCGAGCAGGGTGAAGTGACCGCCTTCGAATACCGCCCCGGTTTCGATTCACCTGCAGCGAGGTCCCGCCCCTTTGTGTTCCTGCCGAAATGCTCATGGAAGATCATGATGCTGGCGCTCCGGGTTGCGGGGAATCCGGTTGACGGGTGACGGGTGCAGCGCGGACCTTCTTCGAGTGCAATTTTCAGTAGGCTCGGCATGGTATGTCCCCGTGTGAGGCACGATGTCAGTCAAGACCTGATAGCGCCTTGAGCGCATCCCGGAGCGTTTCCAGCATGTCCTGCATGACCGCATCGAGTGTGACGATTTCGAGGTGAACAAGGACAGCGAGAACGGCGACCGCGATGCCCATCAGGACGAACAAGGCAAGCGCAATCGCGAGCACGTAGATCTGGGTCTGCATGCCCGTCGTTTGCGGGGGAGCCGATGCTCCTGAATCAGGTCGGGCATCCTCACGGGCGTCATCTTTCCTCTGCGCATACCGGACAAGAAGGACCATGGCCTGATCGGGTTCAAGACGGTCAATGGCTTCCTTGAGCTCGCTGCCGGTCGACTCCAGGGTGAGCGGTGGCAACTGCTTCTGGTATCCGGCCAGTGTCTGGTAGGCGACCAGCAGATCATGCAGCGTGTGCGGCCCGCACCCATGGTCTTTCAGGCGCTTCGAATCCTCGATATCGGAAAGGATCGCCGTGATCAGCTGTGCAATGCCTTCGTTCATGGCGCGGCTCCGTCACCGGTTGCGCTGACGCCGGGAGCGTCGTTGCGTTCGCGTTCAGCCTGTCAGACATGAAGCCTCCTTCCATGCTTTCCAGTGCGAATAGCCCACTGCAATCGCGTCGATGCCGTGCTCGTCGAGTAAGCGCAGCGGGATATTGCCGTCGTAGTGAAGCTCAGGCAGGCGCAGGAGCGCGTTTTTTACCGCGCCCTTGTCGGCATTGCCCTTGGCGCCTACGGCAGTCTTCACGCTTGCCGGGTCGATGAGATAAAGTGGCTTCCAGGCGTCGTAGCGCATGACGGCCCGACGTACGCCACAGATCACCTCCGTCAGTACGCCGTAGGCCTGTGGGCGGCGCAGGTTGATGAAAGGGGCCTCGCACGCGACCATATATGGCTCGACGTTCCTGAAGAGCGAGACGAGGGCATCTTCGAGTGACGCAATCCGACCCGCCCGCTCACCGAAGAGCTGTGACGTCCATAAAGCCGTCGACAGCGTGTTCCCGTTGAACGTATGAGCCGTTGTTCCGGCAATCTGAAGCGTCGCCAGATCGACACGCAATACTGCAGTCCCAAGATGCACGCTGCCGGGATCGATGCCGACGAGGGAAATTTCGCAGCCGCAGTCTGCTGGCATGCTCAGCATCGCAGCCCCCTGACCTGTGGTGATGCCTGCCTGGCTGAATCAGGCAGGTTGCAAGCGAAAGAGCGGCTCCGTGGCGCCACAACTTAAAATGATGTTCACGCCGCCGTTCTGGTAGTTCATCGCCTGATACGTGTTGAAGAACGAGCAGATCTGGGCGCAGATGACCTCGTTCATGTTGAATGATCCGCCCGATACCGGAACGTTCACCACCTTGTCCACGCCGCTGACGAGCCCGATCTCGTTGACGACGGCGTATCTCGGATCGCCGTAGATGATATTGGCGCAGTTGAGCAGCTCGGTGACGTCCTGCGCGCTAAACGAGAGCTTGACGATGGCCGCCGCGGTGATGAAGTCTCCGGAGAGGATGTTGATTGACCCGCTCGCTGGGGTGGGCGGCTGTGGATTGAGGTTCGAGCCATCCGGCACGTAGGGTGTGACAGTTGATACACCGTTGGCCACGGTCACCATGTCGAGCTCAACCCCGACGCCGGTGAAATCGATCCTGCGCAGGAAATAGCACGCACAAGGCACGCTATTCCAGGTGATCACCTGCCGCAGCGCATACTGCGCCATCTGCGAGGTGGAGAGATCCGCGCTCACCGGGCGCATGATGAACGGCAGATGATTGAACAGTGCGGCATCCGTTGCCTGATGTTGCAGGGGCTGCGAAAGCGCGACGTTGTCGGCGCCGGCCGTCACGCCTGCTCCGCCATTGCCAATGCAATAATAGCGTTGGGAGGGGAGGATGCCCGGTGAGGGTGCCACACCTGCCTGTACACCAAACTTCTCGTTGAGCGTGGTGTTCGCCATCATCGTGAAGGGCAGGTTCTGCAGCAGGCACGTCTGCAGATATGCGCCCCATGCCGTGCGCTGACTCTCTTCCATTTTGGAATCCTTTCAACTAAGGCTACGCTGAATAAGGTCAACGCCATCGGGCGTTCAATCGTTAAATGCGGATGAAACAACAGACCCTTGCGATGGCGGCCGATCAAGGCGC